>CAZHWC010000091.1:0-8364 GCA_964535975.1 uncultured Proteiniphilum sp.
TGCTTTTTGGTGGGTTTTCTTTATCCAATCCTGCCCCAGTCATATCTGTTGCCGCTGAGGCGACTGAGCTGTTGTTTCAGCACCTTATGGTCGGGATGCTCCAGTAGTGGGTCGGTGGTGATGATGTCTTCGGCTATTTCGCGGGCACGAATAAGGATGTCATTGTCGCGCAGCAGATCGGCAATCTTAAGGTCAAATGGGGTGCCGCTTTGCAGGGTGCCCTCCAGGTCGCCGGGACCTCTTAGCTTCAGGTCTGCCTCGGCAATCACAAATCCATCATTGCTTTCGGTCATTATTTCCATACGTCGGCGGGTGTCGGCAGAAAGTTCGTAGGGAGTTATAAGAACGCAATATGACTGGTCTGCACCACGCCCAACTCTTCCTCGTAGTTGGTGAAGTTGCGAGAGCCCAAATCGTTGTGCACTTTCAATAACCATTATCGATGCGTTAGGCACGTTCACACCCACTTCAATAACAGTTGTTGAAACCATTATATGAGCTTCGTGGTTTGCAAACTGTTGCATCACTTCTTCTTTATCGGCAGGCTTCATTCTGCCATGCATTTTCACTACCTTGTATTCGCTGAAAGCTTCACTAACATGTTGATAACCCTCCTCCAGATTTTTAAGATCAAGTGTTTCACTCTCCTCTATAAGCGGATACACAATATATACCTGTCTGCCTATATTTAGCTCAGTGCGTATAAACTGATATAAATCGCCACGCTTCTGGTCGTATCTGTGAACTGTCTTCACCGGCTTGCGTCCGGGTGGAAGCTCATCAATCACCGATACATCCAAGTCGCCATACACAGTCATCGCCAGCGTGCGCGGAATTGGTGTTGCAGTCATTACAAGCACATGAGGCGGATGTTCGTTTTTAGCCCACAGCTTTGCACGCTGAGCTACGCCAAAGCGGTGCTGTTCGTCTATAACCACAAATCCCAGGTTGTTAAACTGAACTACATCCTCAAGCAGTGCATGTGTGCCTATAAGAATATTTGTTTTACCCGTTAGCAATTCATCATGTATAACCTCCCTGTCTTTTTTCTTTGTTGAGCCTGTCAACAGCTCCACATTCACATCCAAACCGTCAAGCATCTCCTTGAATGTTTCATAATGCTGTGTGGCAAGTATTTCGGTTGGAGCCATCAAACATGCCTGATAGTCATTGTCTAAAGCAATGAGCATGCACATAAGTGCAACCAATGTTTTACCGCTACCCACATCACCCTGCAGCAATCTGTTCATGTGCTTTCCGTTTGCCGTGTCTTGTCTTATTTCGCGAATCACTCTTTTCTGAGCATTGGTAAGCGGAAACGGCAAATGATTTTTGTAGAAGCTATTCAAGTAGTGCCCAACTTTTGAAAATTGAAATCCTTTTAGTTTCGATTTTCTGTCGGATGAATATCTCACGATGTTCAGTTGAATATAAAAAAGCTCCTCAAACTTTAGTCTAAACTCAGCTTCGCGCAGCAGGTTAGGGCTTTTGGGGAAGTGAATGTTTTCTATTGCCTCATGATATGAAATTAAATTGGCCGCTTTAACCACATCCGGCGATAAAGTCTCTAGCAAAGGAGCTTTAATCATCTCGAAAGCATTGGAAATAATTTTCTGCATAGCTTTGGAGTTAAGATATGCATACTTCATCTTCTCGGTTGTGTTATACATCGCCATAAAGCCGGTGGGCAAATCACTCTCAGTATTAATAGGATCTATATCGGGGTGTGCAATGTTCCATTTGTTGCCGAATAATGATGGTTTTCCAAAAACAATATATTCCTGACCTACTTTTAAAGAGTTTTCGATAAACCTAATACCCTGAAACCAAACCAAGTCTATAAACCCGGTGCCATCAGTAAAGTGACCTACAAGTCTTCGCTTGCGTCCTTCACCAAATGATTCAAAAGCAGTTATTCTGCCCTTTAGTTGAATAAATGCGACGGAACTATCCACTTCATGAACATAGTAAATTCTGGTTTTGTCGATATACCTGTAGGGATACCAACGCAATAAATCCCCTAAAGTGAAAACATCAATCTCCTTATTTAATGTCTCCGCTTTCTTAGGACCTATACCGGGAATAAACTTTATGTCAGTTTGAAGGATGTCCATCTTTTATATTGCTAAAAAGAATCAAAGTAAAAAGACATGTTGTATTACACTCGTGTCTTCTTACCCGATTCTTTCTATCTATTTCTTATTATTTGCCTATTGTTTACCAACCAAATAATGGGAATTCTGTCATTATGCTGTTAACTTTTTCTTTTACAGCTCCAATTGTTTTGCTGTCTTCAGGATTTGAAAGAACAGTATCAATAAACTCAACAATCTCTTGAATCAATGGCTCTTTCACACCACGTGTAGTGATGGCAGGAGTTCCAAATCTCAATCCTGATGCCTGGAATGGACTGCGAGTATCAAACGGAACCATGTTTTTGTTGGTGGTAATGTCTGCCTCACCCAACACATTCTCAGCAGCCCTGCCACTTAGTTCGGGGAACTTAGTTCTTAAGTCCACAAGAATAATATGGTTGTCTGTGCCTCCGGATACAACATTGTAGCCTTTATCCATAAAAGCTTTAGCCATAACCTCGGCATTTTTATGTACCTGTTGTTGATATGTTTTAAATGAAGGATCAAGAGCCTCGCTAAACGAAACAGCCTTTGCTGCAATCACGTGCTCAAGTGGTCCGCCTTGCATTCCGGGGAATACTGCCGAATCAAGAAGAGAAGACATCATTCTTACTTCGCCTTTTAGAGTTTTTACTCCCCAAGGGTTTTCAAAATCTTTACCCATTAAGATAACACCACCTCTTGGTCCGCGAAGAGTTTTGTGAGTAGTAGATGTCACGATGTGTGCATGCTTAAGAGGATTTTCCAATAATTCGGCTGCAATCATACCTGCAGGGTGAGCCATGTCAACCATAAATATAGCACCAATTTCGTCGGCTACTTTGCGGATACGTGCATAATCCCATTCGCGTGAGTATGCCGAAGCACCTGCAATAATCATTTTTGGACGTTCTTTGCGTGCCACTTCTTCCAATTGTTCGTAGTTTACACGATGGTCTTCTTCCTTAACATTGTACTCAAGTGCCTGAAACATTAAACCAGAAAAGTTTACCGGAGAGCCGTGAGTAAGGTGTCCGCCGTGAGCTAAGTTCAAACCTAAAAATTTGTCACCAGCTTTCATGCATGCCAAAAACACGGCTGCGTTTGCCTGAGCACCTGAGTGAGGCTGAACGTTTGCCCATTCTGCACCAAAAAGCTTCTTAAGACGATCGATAGCCAATTGCTCGCTCAAATCAACTATTTCACAACCACCATAGTATCTTTTGCCGGGGTATCCTTCTGCATACTTATTTGTCAACACTGAGCCCATGGCTTCCATAACTTGGTCGCTCACAAAGTTTTCTGAGGCTATCAGCTCTATACCTTTTAGCTGACGCTTTCTTTCTTGTTCGATGATATCAAATATCTGAGTATCTCTTTTCATTTATAAAAAGTTGTTTGTTATGAATTTTTGTCATATTTATTATCTGCGATTGTTAAATAATAATATGATATAAAGCAAAAGTACAGAAGTTTGTTCAATTAAACGACAATTAATCTTGAAAACTATTTTATAGCTATAAAAATAATGATTCATAATAAGGTTTTAAAATCACAAAACATATCTATTCTGGAAAAGATGTTATAAATTTGGGAAAAGATATTCTCGTAATCAATAATAACCTAAAAGTACAAATCAATGAAGAAAACCTCGTTACAAAAGGCAGGCTTTGCCACAAAAGCTATTCATGGCGGACATAAACCTAATCAATTTGGTGCGCTTGCATCTCCAATATATCAAACATCGGCTTTCACTTTTGAGTCGGCCGAGCAGGGCGGACGCCGTTTTGCTCACGAAGAGGAGGGATATATTTATACTCGTCTTGGCAACCCAACCTGCACCTCTGTGGAAGAAAAGATTGCTCTGCTTGAGGGTGCCGAAGCTGCTGTGTCAGCTTCTTCGGGTATGGGTGCCATAACCTCAGCAATATGGGTAAGCGTTAAGCAAGGCGATCATATAATTGCTTCCAAAACCTTGTATGGATGTACGTATGCATTCCTTAGTCATGGTATTACAAGATATGGGGTGGAGGTTTCGTTTGTTGATACCCGCAATCTTGAAGAGGTGAAGGGTGCTATGCGTGATAATACAAGATTGATTTATTTTGAAACACCGGCAAATCCTAATCTTTATATTGCAGATATTTCAGCAATTGCAGATATAGCTCACAAGGGCAACAATTGTAAAGTAATTGTTGACAACACTTTCTGCTCTCCTTACATTACACGCCCCATAGAGCTTGGGGCTGATGCTGTGGTGCATTCTGCAACCAAATACCTTAATGGTCATGGCGATGTTATAGCCGGCTTTGTGGCAGGCACCAAAGAGTATATTGATAATGTTAGAATGCTTGGTGTAAAAGATCTTACCGGCGCTTGTCTCAGTCCTTTTGATGCTTTCCTTATTGCAAGGGGGCTCAAAACATTAAACATACGTATGGAGCGCCATTGCAGCAATGCGCAAAAGATTGCCGAGTTCTTGCAGGGGCATCCTGCTGTAGAAGAGGTTTTGTTTCCAGGCTTGAAGTCGTTCCCTCAGTATGACTTGGCTAAGAAGCAGATGTCACTTCCGGGTGCAATGATATCTTTTGAAATAAAGGGTGGGATAGAAGAGGGACGAAAACTGCTCAACTCATTGCAAATGATTGCCATATCCGTAAGCCTTGGCGATGCAGAAACTCTTATTCAACAACCTGCAAGTATGACGCACTCCACATATTCGCCCGAGGAGCGTGCCGCTGCCGACATAAAGGATGGATTGATTCGTCTTTCGGTGGGGCTAGAGGATGCAGAAGATATAATTGCCGACTTAGAGCAGGCACTTAATAACATATAGAGTACTAAAGAGGCTGCCTCATATTAAAAAAATCAGGTGGTTAAAAGTCCGGACTTTTAACCACCTGATTAATTACTTACACAGATTATGGGATACTCCCACACAGATTATTGGATACTCCCGGGATACTCCCAACTCCTATTAATATCTTAACTTATATCTCCTCAAATCTAGCTGTGAAGAATCTCAATTGTTTGGGTTCATATATAAATTTCAATCCTCGTATTGTTTCTTTGTGATTGAATAGTTTGATTACCGCATCGGCCACCACGTCCATATGTCTGTATGTGTATGCACGTCTTGGAATAGTGAGACGAACAGTTTCTAGTTTGGGGCGATGATGCTCACCTGTGTCTTTGTTTCTTCCTGCCGAAACTATGCCTCGTTCCATACTTCTCACGCCAGATTCTACATAAAGGTTGGCCGCTAAGCTTTGTGCCGGAAACTCATCTTGTGTAAGATGTGGGCAAAAACGTCGAGCATCCAAGAATACAGCGTGACCGCCAACAGGCTCGATAATAGGAACCCCTGCCGCCTTAAGTTTATCGCCAAGATATCTCACTTGTTTCACTCTGTGCTCTATATATTCATACTGAACAGCCTCTTGCAAGCCTATGGCCATAGCTTCCATGTCTCTGCCGGTCATTCCGCCATAAGATGGCATACCTTCGTAAACAACCACAAGCTCCTTTGCATCTTCAAACATCTTTTCGTCATTCATACACAAAAAGCCACCAATGTTCACAAGGCAATCTTTCTTGCCGCTCATTGTGCAACCATCTGCATAGCTAAACATTTCTCTTACGATATCTTTGATAGATTTGTCGGCAAATCCCTCTTCTTGTTCTTTAATAAAAAATGCGTTTTCCACACAGCGGGTAGCATCATAAAATACTTTTATTCCGTGCTTGCTTGTAAGTTCGCGCACATTACGCATATTAGCCATCGATACTGGCTGCCCACCGGCAAGGTTCACCGTCACAGCAAGACACACGTATGCTATATTTTCAGCTCCATGTTCGTTAATTAGCTTTTCAAGCTTCGAAATATCTATATTTCCTTTAAAAGGAACGTCCAATCCTGCATCATGTGCCTCATCTCTGATTATATCCACAAATATTCCCCCGTTGCGCTCTTGATGATATCTGGTGGTAGTGAAATACATATTTCCCGGCACATATTGTCCCGGTTTAATAGCAATTTGAGAAAGTAAATTCTCTGCACCTCGCCCCTGATGAGTTGGCACAATGTGTTTAAATCCAAAAATATCCTGAACAGTCTTTTCAAGATGTTGAAAGTTTTTGCTTCCTGCATAAGCTTCGTCACCCATCATCATGCCCGCCCATTGCTTGTCGCTCATAGCATTAGTGCCACTGTCGGTCAGCAGGTCGATATATACATCTTCTGAATTTATGAGGAATGTGTTGTATCCGGCCTCTTTAATAATTTCTTCACGCTCTTCGCGAGTGTTCATTTTCACCGTTTCCACGGATTTAATGCGGAAAGGTTCCGCAGGGTAATTGTGTAGATCCATAATGAATTGTTTTTTGGTTTTATGATTTACTTCACAAATATATACAGAATGGTTCGTGCCTCAAAGATAAATGTAAGTTTTATTGCCTTGTTTAGTGTTAATAATAGAAAATAAGTTGCAATATGACATTGCTAGCTGTCTTTTATCTTATTATCCACTTCTGAGAAGAATATATATAATGAGTATTACTATTTAGAATAAATGGACACTTCTAATAGGATGGTATTATTTGTATTGTAATGATACCAACCACAACTATTTATTGCAAAAATTAATGATGAAAGATGTCGTCAAAAATATTAAAGACCTATTGTAAAACCGTACAGATGTCAAATAATATTGATATTACTCCTAATAATCTTAGTAAGATGATATAAATATATATGAATTACTCATTATAAATTTAAAAGGTGGTATTTAAATAGATTATTACCACTAATTCATATTACTTTCTTACTTAAATAATTGTAGATCTATGGATTATAATATTAATATTAAGATATAAAATTGTAGATGTTCGTGTTCGTAATTTAATACGTACTTATAAACTTTTAGAAGTTAGGATTAAATTGTTAATATTGAGTTCTAAAATTGTAGAAGTGAGAATTAAATTTTTAATCCTTTGTTCTACAATTTTAAATATAAGAATTAAAGATACTATTTATGATATTATAGTATTCATTATCATCATTCTGACTCTATCCAAGTATTTTAAATACTTGATTATTATCTTGCATTATTTATAAATGGTATTTAATTATTTATACACCATCTTTCAATTATAATTATGTGAATTACCACTATAAAATATCATCCTTTATAGTGTTTTGTCACAAACAATTATATTTGATGCAATCTTTTATAATGTATTTATGTCATAAAATGCTGTGATTTCTGCTTGTAGGGGTGTGGAAATGAGGCTATAAGCCTTAAAAGCATGTTTTATTAGGTGATTACAACAAAATAAATGTTTTCCGGATTGGGGTACAAAAAATGAGAGTGCAATCACATTGTAATTACACTCTCTTGATTAACTATTGACTTCAATCAAAGGAGATATTGAGTCTGGTTATATTATATGTTTATTTATTTCAATAAATCTGGTCGCAGCTTTTTTGTTCTTTCAGTGGCCTGCTCAAGCCTCCATTCCGCAATTTTGCGTTCGTGTCCCGAAAGCAGAATATCAGGAACCCGCCAGCCTTTATATTCGGCAGGACGAGAATAAACGGGGGGAGCCAACAGATTATCCTGAAAGGAGTCGGAAAGTGCCGATTGCTCATCACCAATTACTCCCGGGATAACTCTCACCACTGCATCTGCAATCATTGCGGCAGCCAATTCGCCACCCGTGAGCACAAAGTCGCCTATTGAAATTTCACGAGTTATAAGGTGCTCCCTCACTCTGAAATCGATTCCCTTATAGTGCCCACAAAGTATAATAATATTGTTTAGCAATGATAGTTCGTTGGCAGTGCCTTGCACAAATTGTTCGCCGTCGGGTGTGGTGAAGATTACTTCGTCATACTCCCTTTGTGCTCTTAGTGCCGATATGCATCGGTCTATAGGCTCAATTTGCAAAACCATTCCTGCTTCGCCGCCATACGGGTAGTCGTCCACTCGGTTGTGCTTATCTAAAGTGTAGTCTCTTAAATTGTGTAGTCCAAACTCGACTAATCCTTTGTCTTGTGCACGCTTAAGTATTGAAGTATTTATTGTGCCTTCAATCATCTCGGGCAAAACAGTTATAATATCTATTCTCATAAAGGTTGTATAGAATTTTGTTCAAAGATAGTGTTTAGATTTAAAACAAAAAAACCACCAAGGTGATGCACCTTAGTGGTCTTTGCGGAAGCGGCGAGATTCGAACTCGCGGTACAGTT
>CAZHWC010000092.1:0-8262 GCA_964535975.1 uncultured Proteiniphilum sp.
AAAAATTATTTACTCACATATTTAATCTCTTAGTTGATGAGAAACAATAACAATTATTGCGTGATTATGAGTGGTGGCGTTGGTAGCCGCTTTTGGCCTTTTAGCAGAGAGGAGAGGCCTAAACAGTTCCTGGACTTTTTTGGAACCGGTCGTTCTTTATTACAAACCACATTTGACAGGTTTGAAAAAATAATTCCTGTAGAAAATATCTATATCGTTACAAATGATTCTTATGCAGAGATAACAAAGAAGCAGTTGCCCAAATTGTCAGACAGCCAGATTCTGTTAGAACCTCTTCGTCGTAATACTGCACCGGCCATAGCTTATGCTGCTTTTC
Organism: uncultured Proteiniphilum sp.; assembly: GCA_964535975.1. GTDB lineage: Bacteria > Bacteroidota > Bacteroidia > Bacteroidales > Dysgonomonadaceae > Petrimonas. The sequence continues at coordinate 338 of CAZHWC010000092.1, forward strand.
ATATTTATGCAAAAGATCCCACCGCCAACATTGTAGTGGCTCCATCTGATCATCTTATATTAAAAGAGGATGTCTTCTTGCAGGAAATTCAGAGAGGATTAGATTTTGTTGAAAACAACCCTTGTTTGTTGACTTTGGGTATTAAGCCTAGTCGTCCCGAAACTGGTTATGGATATATTCAGGAAAGTAAGGAGCATATTGGTGGAATAAAAAAAGTAAAGACTTTTACTGAAAAGCCAAATATTGATTTAGCAAAAGTATTCTACGAAAGTGGTGAGTTTGTATGGAACTCCGGTATATTTCTTTGGAATGTTCAGTCTATTATTGACTCATTCAAAGTGTATCTTCCGGATATCTATAATAAAATGCTGGAAGGCAAAGACAAGTTCAATACATCTCATGAGAAGGCTTTTATTGATGAGGCATTTCCTTTCTGTCCCAATATTTCTATTGATTATGGAATTTTGGAGAAGGCAGACAATGTGTATGTGATTGGATCGGAGTTTGGATGGTCTGACTTGGGGACATGGGGGGCTTTGTATGAAGTGTCAGAAAAAGATAAAGATAACAATGTGAGCTTCAACAGCAAATCACTGTTTTTTGATAGTAGTGATAATATTGTTACAATGAGTGACAATAAGCTGGTAGTGGTTCAGGGACTTGAAGGCTATATTGTGGCAGAGTCCGAAAATTCTTTGCTAATCTGCAAAAAAGATGAAGAGCAACGCATAAAACATTTTGTTACAGATGTAAAATTTAGATTTGGAGACGAATTTGTATAAATAGTTAACTGATAAAGCAAAAAATACTATGTTGAGAAATAAAATCCTTCTGCTTTTGGCAGTGGTTCTATCTGTCACAATGATAAAAGCAGACGAAGGTATGTGGATGTTGCATTTGCTTAAGCAACAAAAGTTGGACGTGATGAAAGAGATGGGCTTGAAGCTTGAGGATTACGATATATATAATCCCGATGGTTCGTCAATAAAAGATGCCATAGTGCAGTTTGGTAGTGGATGCACTGGTGAGGTGGTGTCATCTCAAGGTCTTGTGCTCACTAATCATCACTGTGGTTATGGACAGATACAAAGTCATAGTTCATTAGAACATAATTATCTTGAAGATGGATTTTGGGCAATGAATCTGAGTGAGGAATTACCAAACCCGGGGCTCACCGTAACATTTATTGATAGAATTGAGGATGTTACTTCATTTGTGAAGTCAGCCTTAGAACGTGATAAGTCAATAGATAAAGATGGAGTAATGTATCTGTCGCCATCATATCTAAAAGGAGTTGCCGTAGAAATAGTTGGTGAGAGCTATATCAAAAATAATCCAGGAATGGATGTAGAGATAAAGCCATTTTTCGAAGGAAATCAGTACTTCTTGTTTGTAAAGAAGATTTACTCTGATGTCAGATTGGTTGCTGCTCCTCCAAGTTCAATAGGAAAGTTTGGTGCAGACACTGATAATTGGACATGGCCACGCCATACCGGTGACTTTTCTGTTTTTAGAATATATGCAGATAAGGATGGAAATCCTGCAAGCTATTCTGCCGACAATGTGCCACTAAAGCCTAAGCGTTGGTTGTCAGTTTCTACAAAGGGTACTAATGAGAACGATTTTGTGATGATGATGGGCTTTCCGGGTACTACAAATAAGTTCTATACCTCTTGGGAGGTGAAAGAGCGACGCGATATTGACAACGATATACTTATTAATATGCGCAAAGTGAGGCAGGAGACTATGCTGGAAGAAATGCTTTCTGACCCACAAGTTAAAATTCAGTATGCTTCAAAGTATTCAGGTTCTACAAACGCATACAAACGTGCTATTGGTTCTAATTGGGCAACCGATAAACGTAACTTTGTTGAAACAAAGCAAGCTCAGCAGGATAGATTGACTGATTGGGCATCAAAGAATAAAAAAATGGAATATATTGATGCGCTTAGTGACATAAAATCAATTATTGATAAAAGAGCGGACTTTAGGTCTAGGAGCACATATCTTACAGAGGCCATAGTCAGAGGTATAGAATTTGCAACAGTACACACTGCTAATGCTGATTCTTTAGAAGAAGCAATAAAGAATAATGATAAGGAGAAGATTAACTATTATGGTTCTCAGTTGCTTGATGATTATAACAAGTTTGCAGATAAGGATTACAATCCGGAGGTGGATAAAAAAGTGGCGAAGGCGTTGCTTTCTGAATATACCCAACATATAGCTAAAGAGCATTTACCGAAGGCTCTCAAAGTTATATATGACGTGTATGGTGGTAATATTGACGCATATGTTGATAATATCTTTGAGTATTCAATATTTGGAAGCAAGTCAAACATGAACGACTTTATCGAGATACCTTCTGCTGAAAAGATTAACAATGATCCAATGTTTAATTTTGCAAAATCTGTTAGAACAGAGGCTGCTTATTTGCGGACACAACAAAGCTCTTATAATAATGAGTTTAGCATTGCTCGTCGCAAATATATTGAGGGCATTCTGGAAATGGACGGAGCAATAGCTTATGCGCCGGATGCAAATCTAACATTAAGATTAACATATGGACAATTGAAGGGGTATAAGCCAACAGACGCAGTATACTATGAACATCAAACTACACTTGATGGTGTTATGGATAAAGAAGATGCCGATAATTGGGAGTTTGTGGTACCTGCAAAGCTAAAAGAACTTTATAATAATAATGACTTTGGCAGTTATGCAATGCAGGATGGGCGAATGCCGGTGGCAATTGCTGCTACTACCCACAGCACGGGAGGTAATTCGGGAAGCCCTGTTATGAATGCTAATGGCGAGCTTGTGGGAATTAATTTTGACCGTAACTGGGAGGGAGTTGGTGGTGATATTCAGTATTTGCCGGACTATCAGCGAAGCATAATTGTAGATGTTCGTTATGTTTTGTTTGTAATTGACAAGTATATGGGGGCTACTCATCTCATCGATGAAATGGATATCGTAAATTAAAATTAAAATAAAGTGCAATAAAAGTTGCAAATTTGTAAAAAAAGCTTATATTTGTGGAAGCGTTACTATACACTAATCATAAATTAGGACAATCATGAATAGCAGGTTTTTTAGATTTACAATTATTGCACTGACGAGTGTATTATTAATAGGATGCGCTACGTCACAAAAAGGATTGAAAAGTGCTACTGCAAAGCGCTTGTTTGGATTGTGGGAGGTAAAGGCTGTTTACAATAATAACGAAGACGGTTACAAACGTATGCCACAGGGAATGTTTAAAATGATTTGCGAGGATGGTCGCTTTTTCAATTTTATGACAACCGATAAAGGTGCACTGATAACTGTTGACGGAAAATTTAGATTAGATGGTGATTCAATTTATACAGAAGAGATAAATCATTCATTCAATCGCAGTCAGATTGGTAAAGATAATCCTCTAAACTTAAGGCTTGGGGGACACAAATTTATGTATCTGCGATGGTATCAGGCACTAGATGAGTATGGCGAGTCGCAAAACAGATGGATCGAGGAGATATGGCAACGTGTTGAAATCGAAGAGCTTGAAGTTAGCAAGGTTGACTTAGAGCAAGAACTAAGAACTATTTTACAAGATCAAAAGGCAATTAAAGAAGTGATTGCCGAATAAGTGTGTTAATTTAGTCATTCTAAAAAAAAGGGGGAAAAGAGCGATTGGGAATATAATTCCTTAATCGCTCTTTTTTATATACACTATTCTCAAGTGCTGGTTATAACTTTGAAAGTGCTTGTTCTAGTTCATTTTTGATATCATCAATATGTTCAATACCTAAAGATAGACGCAGCATATTAGGATATACGCCGGCAGCAATTTGCGCTTCTTTTGACATTTGCTCATGTGTTGTAGTAGATGGATGAATGATTAGCGTTTTGGCATCCCCCACATTGGCAACGTGGCTTATCCATTCCAAATTGTCTATTACTTTGGCAGCCTGTTTTTCATCTCCTTTAATAAAGAATGAAAGAACACCGCCAAACCCACCATTCTTTAGATATTTTTTTGCCAAGTTGTGATATTTGTTGCTTTCTAGGCCTGGGTAGTTTACTTTCTCTACCTTTGGATGAGCTTCAAGCCATTTTGCTATTTCAAGTGCATTATAATTGATTCGCTCTGATCTGAGTGACAAAGTTTCAAGACCTTGCAGCATCATGAATGAGTTGAAGGGGCTGATTGCCGGACCAAAATCTCTAAGGCCTTCTACTCTACATCTTATTGCAAATGCGATATTGCCAAATGGTGATTTGTCTCCAAATGCTTCCCAGAAGTTAAGTCCGTGATATCCTTCAGAAGGTTCGCTAAATTCGGGATATTTTCCATTTCCCCAATTATAGTTCCCACCATCAATAATAATTCCTCCCATCGATGTGCCGTGTCCTCCAATCCATTTTGTTGCAGAATGCACAACAATGTTTGCTCCCCATTCAATAGGATTGAAAAGGTATCCACCCTGTGCAAATGTGTTGTCAACAATCACCGGAACGTCATGTTTACGAGCCATTGCAACTATTTTCTCAAAATCGGGTATATTAAATTCAGGATTACCAATCATCTCAAGATATATACCTTTTGTATTTTCGTCAATAAGCTCCTCTAGTTTTTCAGCGCTGTCGTCTTCTGCAAAACGAAAGTCAATTCCCAGTCTTGCAAGTGATACCTTAAACAGGTTGTATGTGCCACCATATAAAAAAGGTGATGTTACAATATTGTCTCCCGCTTTTGCAATGTTGTTCACAACAATAAATTCGGCAGATTGTCCTGAACCTGTTGCTAATGCAGCAACACCTTTTTCCAGTGCTGCCATTCGTTTTTCAAAAACGTCAGTGGTAGGATTCTGAAGTCTTGTATATATGTTTCCAAACTCTCTCAATCCGAAAAGATTAGCTCCGTGCTCAGCATTTTTAAAAACAAATGCTGTTGATTGATGTATAGGTGTCACCCTTGTCCCCTCAATTGGGTCGGGCTGTTGTCCTGCGTGAACTTGCAGTGTGTCGAAATGTAAATTCTTCATACTTACTTTATAATTAAAATGAATTCAATTAATTTAAACAAAGATGCTGCTAAAATGTTTTGATTTATAAATAGAATGCAGGTGTTTTTGATAAAACTGTAATTGAACTTATTTTTCTTTTATAAGAAAATTACAATCTTGTAAATAAAATTTTGTATAATCTGATAGTTTTTATATTTTTAAGGGTCTTTAGTCAATTAATAGAAAGATATCAACCTCAAAATATTTTTTAACCTATGACTTATTTCTATCTTGTTCCAATTGCTTCCTTGTTTGCCTTGGGCTTTGCCTATTATTTCTTTAAAGATATGATGAAGCAGAGTGAGGGTACCGAAAAAATGAAAACAATAGCCTTATATGTAAGAGAGGGGGCTATGTCGTATCTCAAACAACAGTATAAGGTTGTTACCATCGTGTTTGTGTTGCTTGCTGTGGTATTTGCCGTTATGGCATATTTTGGTTTGCAAAATGCGTGGGTGCCATTTGCCTTTCTTACCGGAGGATTTTTCTCAGGACTTGCAGGTTTCTTCGGCATGAAAACTGCTACATATGCTTCAGCACGTACAGCCAATGCGGCTCGCAATTCGCTTAATAGCGGTTTGCAAGTTGCATTCAGATCGGGAGCTGTGATGGGGCTTGTGGTTGTGGGACTTGCACTTCTTGATATATCTGTTTGGTATCTTATTTTGGATCATTTTATCAATGATATTGATGCAGGTCACAAAATGATACTAATAACAACCACTATGCTTACTTTTGGTATGGGTGCTTCAACCCAGGCGCTTTTTGCACGTGTTGGAGGGGGCATTTACACAAAGGCAGCTGATGTGGGTGCTGACCTTGTTGGAAAGGTTGAGGCCGGTATTCCTGAAGACGATCCTCGCAACCCGGCTACTATTGCCGATAATGTAGGAGATAATGTAGGAGATGTGGCAGGAATGGGTGCTGATTTATACGAATCGTATTGCGGATCTATTTTGTCTACATCTGCTTTGGGCGCTTCTGCATTTATTCTAAATCCCGAAATGCAGATGAAGGCGGTATTTGCTCCAATGATTATTGCGGCAGTTGGCGTGTTTCTGTCAATTTTTGGAATATTTTTGGTGCGAACAAAAGAAAATGCATCAATGAAGGAGTTGATGAGTGCTCTTAACAGGGGAGTTAATACTAGTGCTGCCTTGATAGCGGTAGCTACTTTCTTTGTGTTTTATTTTTTGAAGTTTGAAAACTGGGTTGGCCTTTCATTCTCTGTAATTGCCGGTCTGCTTGCCGGCATAGTTATTGGTCAAGCAACTGAATATTTCACTTCACACTCTTTCAAACCAACTAAGGATATAGCTCACAGTGCCGAGACAGGACCGGCAACAGTTATAATATCAGGAGTTGGAACGGGAATGATTTCTACAGCGGTGCCTGTTATTTCTATTGTGTTGGCAATAATTATTTCTTATTTAAGTGCTATAAGATTTGATGTTGAAGTTATGCTAACTGCGCGTGGCCTGAGCCTTGGCCTATATGGTGTGGCAATTGCTGCTGTGGGAATGCTGTCAACTCTGGGAATTACACTTGCAACTGATGCTTACGGACCAATTGCTGACAATGCGGGTGGTAATGCCGAGATGAGTGGTTTAGAACCAGAGGTTAGAAAAAGAACTGATTCGCTGGATGCGCTTGGCAACACCACTGCTGCCACGGGCAAAGGTTTTGCCATAGGCTCGGCCGCTTTGACGGGCTTGGCGCTAATGGCTTCGTATATGGAGGAGATTAGAATTGGAATGATTCGACTTGGTGATAATATTCTAGAGTTTGCTAACGGTGATACAGTAGAGGTGGCAAAGGCAAGCTTTGTCGATTTCATGAACTATTTTCAGGTTACGCTGATGAATCCAAAAGTGATTGTAGGTGTTTTTATTGGCGCAATGATGTCATTCCTTTTTACCGGTCTCACTATGAATGCCGTGGGACGAGCTGCTCAACTTATGGTTGAGGAAGTTAGACGTCAGTTTAAAGAGATTAAAGGAATATTGACAGGAGAGGCTACACCCGATTATGCACGTTGTGTTGAGATATCTACCAAGGGAGCTCAGAGAGAAATGTTGTTGCCGTCACTTCTGGCCATAGCTACTCCCATTGTAGTAGGTGTAATTTTTGGTGTCGCTGGTGTGATGGGGCTTTTAGCCGGTGCTTTAGGCTCAGGGTTTGTATTGGCTATTTTTATGGCAAATGCCGGTGGCGCATGGGATAATGCTAAAAAGTATATAGAAGAAGGAAATATGGGAGGTAAGGGTAGTGATGCTCATAAAGCAACTGTGGTAGGTGATACGGTTGGTGATCCGTTTAAAGACACATCAGGTCCTTCGCTTAATATTTTAATTAAATTGATGAGTATGGTATCTATTGTGATGGCAGGTTTGACGGTAGCCTGGAGCTTATTATAATCAGATAAGTCATTAATTATAAAAAAGCTCCGGAAATTTTCCGGAGCTTTTCTGTGTATACTGTATCGAAATACTATAGATTTGGATTTACAGTTGTCCAATCTGCTAATGCAGGGATAATACCCATTTCGATAACTTCATCACGAAGCTTTGCAAGGTGAGAGTAACTCTCTTTCAATGCTGCCATTTCGCTATCAGTTCCTTTAGTTTCGTTGATAACTACGCCATCTTTAGTGATGTCTGTTTCCATAGCCATCATGATTTGTGGGAAGTCAGGAGTGTTTACGTAGCATCCTGAAGGCCAGTTGAACTTATCGCCACCCATTGCTGCACGAATCATCTCAACTGAAACGTATGATGGGCTCTGGAATGATGAACGACCACGTAATTTGATGATGCTAGCACCACCTTTAGTAACGCGAGTTTTCAATGCGTCCCAATCTTCGTTTGTAAGAGC
>CAZHWC010000093.1:0-2856 GCA_964535975.1 uncultured Proteiniphilum sp.
GTAATCTACAGCCAACGATTCGGTTATCTTTTGTAACGCTTTGTTATACGTCCAGTTGTCTAGTTTGTTATTTCTCAAATAGGGCATAGTTGATTCGGGTAAATCTCTAAAATAGATTGACACAGCCCAAGCCACAGACATTTTTACATAATAATTATCGTGCCTTATCTTGTTGAATGCAGAAAATACTTTGGTTGTATATTGCTTATCCACAAAATTAAAGAGCAGCATAACAACAGCAAATCGTATTTCATATGCCTCTTTTGATTTAAGATAAGGTTGCAAAAATAGCCATACATCTTTTTTATCTTTCTCGTCAAACTTTAATCCTGTGCAAAAACTATCACAAACCGACCAATTATCTATTTTGGGCACAAATTGAGTAACATACTTTGTTTTATCTTTCCAACTCGTATTCAGATAGCCGATAATCATACCTTGTAGCATAATTTCTTCAAAATAGATCAAATCTGTCTCAACAAGATATTGTTCATAATCTTCTAATGCTAGTCGTTTGGCTATTTTGCGCAGTGCAGGAAGCCTTACCCCTAATACATTATTAATATTGGGGATAAGTTTAGATGAAAACTCTCTGTATTTTTCATCTGCCAGAGTTTCTAGTTCTTTGCGGATTATTTTCATGCTGTAAATATCTCAACAAAAAAAGCCAAATAAGGGACTCGTATGCTATCAATCGATTGTCCTTATTTGGCTCTTGTTTGCTTTTTATAGACTTTTGTTTTATATAAATATCTTTTTCAGCTCTTCAACCCATGGTCCGATTCTGTCGTCGGTCATATCATATTCATTGTCCTCATCAATGGGTAGTCCCACAAAACGACCATCCACAACAGCCATACTGTCGTCGTAGGTATAACCCTCGTCGGCAACTGAGCCCACAATATTGGTTTTGCCCTCAATGGCGTCATATATCACTATCATAGCCTCGGCAAAGCTGCTTGAGTATGATGCACTGTCGCCCAAAGCAAATATTGCCACTGTTTTGTCAGATAAATCAGCCTTTGCAAACGAAGGCAAAAAGCTATCCCAGTCGTCTTGCAAATCGCCAATGCCGGTGGTGGAAGCACCAAGAATTAGATATTTGTATGGTTTTATGTCGTTAAGACTCACATCCTCCACATTATAAAGATCCGCATCACCATCAAAAAGGTCGGCAATGCCCTTAGCCACCATCTCTGTGTTGCCTCCCGAACTACCGTATAGTATAGCTATTTTACCCATAGTTGTTTGTTTTAAATTTTGTTTTATTGTCTATATAGGTTAACATATATCTACGTAAAAAGGTTTTGTTGGCATCGTGTATATAGATTTTTTGAATATATGAGAGATATTGTCTTTAAAATATATTACATTTGCAGTCACATTGCGCATCCAAGGCCTGGTAGTTCAATGGATAGAATAGAAGTTTCCTAAACTTTAGATCCGAGTTCGATTCTCGGCCGGGCTACAAAAAAGTGAGAGGTGATATTATTAGTATCACCTCTCACTGTTTTTTAAAACGTAATATCGGGAATGGAAGTCCTAATATTGGCGTAATATTTGGAATTGGAGTGTTAAAACTGCAGGTTTAAGCTATTACAAAAGAAAATGTCCGATTATTTTTAACAACAATCGGACATTTTATATGAATTAACCGTCTCTCTACATTCTGTCAGGCACATCTATACCAAACAGTTTCATGCCCCGTTTGATGATAAGAGCCGTGTTCTTTGAAAGGGCTAGGCGGAAAAGTTTTTTGTTTTCGTCTTCTTCTCTTAGAATTTGGAATTCGTGATAGAATTGGTTGTATTCCTTTACCAAGTCGTAAACATAGTTTCCTATCAGAGAAACGTTGTACTCGGTGGCGGCTTGTTTCACTACAGCTTCAAAGTCGGCAAGCATATGAATTAGGCCTTCCTCCTTTTCTGATATCTCTACAGATGTGTCTAGTGCGCTGTCAATATCAATGCCCTGCTCGGCAGCACGACGAAGAATAGACTGAATACGTGCATGAGTATATTGGATAAATGGACCTGTGTTACCGTTAAAGTCTATCGACTCTTCGGGGTTGAAGGTCATATTCTTCTTTGGGTCAACCTTAAGAATGAAATACTTGAGAGCACCATGTCCCACCATTTTGGCAATCTCCTTAGCCTCAGTTTCCGACACGCCTTCAAGTTTGCCAAGTTCTTGCGAAGTAGTTAGAGCTGTTTCAACCATCTCTGCCATTAGGTCGTCGGCATCCACCACTGTTCCTTCACGAGATTTCATCTTGCCGTGTGGCAGTTCCACCATTCCGTATGAGAAATGAACCAATCCTTTGCCAAACTCGTATCCAAGCATATCCAGCAGATTGGACAGCACTTGGAAGTGGTGATTTTGCTCGTTACCCACCACATATATCATTGTGTTGATAGGATAATCATCAAAACGCATTTTGGCGGTGCCAATATCTTGCGTCATATACACAGAGGTGCCATCGCTACGCAATAACAGCTTGTCGTCAAGCTTTTTGTCAGACAAGTCAGCCCACACAGAGCCATCTTCTTTGCGGTAGAACAATCCTTTCTCCAGTCCCTCTAATACTTCGTCTCTTCCAGCAAGATAGGTCTCAGATTCGTAATATATCTTGTCGAAAGATACTCCCATTTCGTCGTATGTTTCGTCGAAACCTGCATACACCCAGCTGTTCATCTTCTTCCAAATCTCCACTGTTTCTGAGTCGCCGGCTTCCCATTTGCGAAGCATTTCGCGAGCCTCTGCCATTAGTGTTGATTGTTGTTCTGCCTCTTCGGGTGTCAGGTCTTTATCATCTTGCAATGATTTTTGTTCTTCTTTATATTTTTTGTCGAACAG
>CAZHWC010000093.1:2956-8111 GCA_964535975.1 uncultured Proteiniphilum sp.
GCATTAATATGCTTTAGCATTTCAACCCATACGCTTGATGCAACCGTAAGATTCAGAAATCCCTTTATCACATTGTAATCTGTGACCAGCTCGGCATTGTTGTTTGCCAAATAATCACCAATCTCTTGTGATGTTTGTTCGGGATTCTTCTTTGATATCTTTAGCAACGGAAAGGTTACTAAAGTGTAGTGTCCCTTAAAATCCTTTTTGGTTTTTTGCAACGTGATTTGTGACGCATTAACCTCAGAGTTGTATAATTGCTTGATAGCCTCAATGATGGCTGTTTGGAGTTTTAGTTCAATGTTCATATCCTGAATTTGCTGATTTTGAATGCAAAGGTAGTAAAAAGTATTATATCAGCTATATAGCATATTATATGAGGGGCTTATATTTAACACAATATATTATGGTTGTTCGATAATATCTGTTAATTTTACGCTAAATTACAATTGTCAGAGTATAAACTTTTTTATTGTGACAAGATGAAGAAAAGACACCAAAACTATATCATGGCTCTTATTGTGTTAATGGGGCTGACTTCTATTTATTCTTGCACTAAGGATTCTGCCAAGACACAAAGCCTTAATGCAAAAGACATATCATCATATCTTTATTCGATTAGAAGGAATGAAGATTCACTTACTATGTACCTCAACAAGAGTATAGCAGAGAATAATCAGCTTGGTAAATTGTATGCTTATCGTTTGCTTGGTAATTATCAACGCGAAAATGCGCGTTTCACTGAGGCAATATCAAGCCACCAGAGCGAATTGGAGGTGGCATTAAAGCTTAATGATACTATTGATATTATTCAGGCACTAAATAATCTGGGAACTGATTTTAGACGGGTGGGGGCTCTTACTGAGGCATCAGATTATCATTATCGTGCGCTTGATTATGCAGAGACATATTCGGGATTGGAAACAAATACCGGCATGAAAAACAGGGTGGTATCTCTCAATGGTATTGGTAATGTGAGCTTGTCGTTGGGATATTATGATGAGGCAAAAAAATACTTTGAATATGCTCTAAAGGATGAGATAAAACTTGGTAGTCCAATAGGGCAGGCTATTAATTATGCAAATATTGGTGCTATTTATGAGCATAAGGGAGAGTATGATTCGGCAAGAGTATATTATGAGCAGTCGCTAGAGCAAAATATGATTGGTAAGTCTAACTTGGGCATAGGACTTTGTTACATTCATTTTGGCAATATCTTTAAGCAAAAGGCAGAGTATGATGAGGCTAAGGCAGAGTATCAAAAGGCTTATGAGCTGATGGAAAACATATCTGACAGATGGCATTGGCTTGAGGCGTGTATCTCTATTGCCGAAATTAATTTTCTTACTAAGGATTTGCGAGGTTATAAGCATTATATAGAACTTGCCGAAGAGGTGGCAAATGAGATTAAATCTCCCGAACATCTTTCTGCAATTTATGGTTTGAAGCATAAGTATGAGCTAAGCCAAAACAACTTTAATTTGGCTCTTTATAATTATAAGAAGAGCATAGCTATGCAGGATAGTGTGCAGGGCATAAAAAAGAATAGTCAATATCTGGATCTTAGGGTTTCGTACGAGAGAAGTAAGTTTGACAGAAGTTTGAGGCAAATGGAGGAAGACAATAGAGCGGAGAATGCGCGACGTAAGATTATGTTGTATGCATTGGTTCTGGCAAGTATTACGGGTATAGTAATTACTGCTTTGCTTTATTATGCTTATCGTCAAAGAACCAAGAGCAACGAAATATTGAGGCGGATGGAGAGGACAAGAAGTGAGTTTTATACCGGTATCACTCATGAGTTTAGAACGCCGCTTACTGTGATTTTGGGTTTGGCAGAGAAGATTCAGGGTGATGAGAATAACAAAAAAGATGCAACAGCTATAATCAGGCAGGGTAATATCTTGCTGGACATGGTGAACCAGCTGTTGGAGATGGCAAAAATCAAAACTCGTATAGATAGTTCGAGATGGGTGAGTGATGATATTGTGGCGCACACTACGATGCAGGTGGAGGCCTTTAGACCTTATGCTTCAGCAAAGGGAACTGATTTGATTGTTGTATCTAATGAGAGGGTAATGAAGGTGGATTTTATCCCTAAGTATTATGAGCGTATTTTGGTTAACTTGTTGTCTAATGGTTTGAAATATGCTCCACAGGGTGGGAGGATTGAGATTGGTTTGTCTCATCATAATGGTTCTTTTACTTTGTCGGTGGCTGATAATGGGGATGGAATCTCTGCAAGTGACTTACCTCATATTTTTGATGAGTTTTACACCGGTAAGTCGCTTGGTCAGTCGGAGGCCGGTACTGGCATTGGGCTTGCACTTGTGCAGAAGATGGTGGAGGCAATGAATGGTACTATTGTAGCTCGTAATAGAAATGAGGGTGGGGCCGAGTTTGTTATAACTATGCCTGTGAAGCAGAAGTTTGAAGTTGAGACGGGGCTGAATAAACTTGAATATTCTGAATCGATTATAGATTCAGGGTTTACCAAATATGATTATGAATTGGGAGAAATGGAGCTTGGTGGTGAATATGATGGCTCTGCTCATAGACTCAGTATTTTGGTTGTTGAGGATAATGCTGATATACAGAGCTATATTGGTTCTTTGCTGGATGATAAATATCTTGTTCGGTTTGCCTCAAATGGCGATGAGGGGATTAACAAAGCAAGTGAGTTTCTGCCTGATTTGATTATTACTGACCTTATGATGCCTGTGATGGATGGTTTTGAGCTGTCTGGCAAGATAAGGAGCAATAAAATATTGAATCACATTCCTATTATAGTGATTTCGGCAAAGACTGACAGTCAGGACTTGCATAATGCAATAGAGGCAGGGGCTGATGCTTATCTGACTAAGCCATTTAATGCTGCGGAGCTGAAGTTGCGTGTGGCAAAGCTGTTGGAGCAGCGACAAATATTGCGTGACAAGTATTCTGTGGCAATGATTGAGGGTTCGGCCGAGGAGGTGGAACTTTCTAATGAGGATAGGGATTTCTTGAACAAGGTGATATCAATTGTTTATGAAAATATAACTGACAGTAATCTTAATGTTGACTTTGTGGCAGATCGTATATATATGAGTCGCTCGCAACTAAATCGAAAAATACGACAAATCACCGGGTATAGTATCTCTGCTTTTATTTTGCATATTCGTCTTGAGAAGTCGAAGCGGATGTTGCGTAGCGATAACACTCGCATTGGTGATATTGCAATTTCTTGTGGGTTTGAAGATTCTAACTACTATAGCCGAGTGTTTAAGCAGATATATAAAGTATCGCCTTCTCAGTTTAGGAAGACTCCTGAGTATACAAATCAATAAAGTATAATATTAGATATGACACCAGACTGTGATGTTATGAGGTTTGAAGTTGGTTTCTTTTTGAAATCTCGCTTTAGCTCCGCTCATCCTGATATGCTCTATCGGCCTTCGTTTGTGAAATATGATGGTGATGATGACTATGATTTGGTGCTTGCTGAGGTGTGTGCTGAGCATATAGATGAGCTGATTTGTTATTACGAGAGTTTATTTAGCTACATTGATAAATATTCAGAGCGATATCAAAAGCAGCATTTGTGGTTGAGGCCGGGTTTGTTTTGTGGTGATGAGATGTTGTTTGGCTTTCCATGGTATGACCGCTTGATTGATATTACCAGATTATTCAATGAACTGAAAGAAAAGGACGGAGGCACACTCTTTGCAACCGGCGATCAAGGTTGGTATTTTGAGATATTTCAGTTTAATGATAAGTTGCTTTTTTATGAAACGTCTCAAGAGGATGAGATGGATTTTTCTATAGATGATTTTGATGAGCGTTTGTTTTTACAGGACAAGAAGTATCATTTTGATTTTGATGAATTTGGTTTTGTAGAATATACATGGGCTTGGGAATATAAAGATGCTTTATTGCAACAAATAAAGAAGAAAATATTAATGACACGTGATATTATTGGTAAGTTAACAGCACATTTTAAATCTGATTATTGGTCTAGCTATTGATGTTTATTGTTTAGTTTTTGTTTTAGATTACTCTCTAAATTAGCATAAGTATATTGTTGTGTCTCAGCGATATACTTTTTTTGTGTGCTCCAAAAATGCTAATTCCTTAAGTTTTTTTGCTCCAAATATCCATATTAATGGCTTGATTGTGCTAACAGTCAATATTATTTAATTTGATTTTTGTGATAGTAAATTTTGGAGTATGGAAACTGACCAGAAAAAAGATAAAGACAAGGTTGAAGATAAAGTTTATGTGAAGCCGGTTCTTAACTATAATCAAATAGTTGAGATGATAGATAGTCGTATCGAGGAGATTGAGAAGGTTAGTGAACAGATGAAAAAGAAAAGGAGAAAGAAGAGTAAAAATAACAAAACAAATAAAGTATAAGCTATGAGTATATTCAACAAAATCAAACAGAAAGCATTCAGTGAATTTATTGACATCATTGAATGGACGGATGACACAAGTGATACTATGATTTGGCGTTTTCCTCGTTATAATTCGGAAATAAAGAATGGCGCGCAGCTGACGGTGCGTGAAACACAGGTGGCGGTGCTGGTAAATGAGGGGCAGTTTGCCGATATTTATCAACCCGGCCGATATGAGCTGACAACCAGCAATATGCCTATTCTAACTACAATACGGGGTTGGAAGTATGGATTTAACTCTCCGTTTAAGGTGGATGTGTATTTTGTGAATACCAAGCAGTTCTTGAATTTAAAATGGGGAACAGCAAATCCTATTATGATGCGTGACCCTGAGTTTGGACCTATTAGAATGCGTGCTTTTGGTTCGTATTGTTTTAGAGTTGAGTCTGATCCTACAAAATTTATAAAGAATGTGGCAGGTACTGATGGTAATTTCACAACTGATGGAATTAGTGAGCAGCTGCGTAATTTTGTGATAACAAAGTTCACAGATTATTTGGGTGAGTCGAAGATTGCAGCACTCGACTTAGCAGCCAATTTGAATGAATTTTCGGAGGGATTACGTATCGCATTGAAGGATGATTTCTCTGATTATGGTATTGAGATTACTAAGTTTTTGGTTGAGAATATTTCTTTGCCCGAGGCGGTGGAAGAGGCATTGGATCGTCGTACAAGCATGGGTGTTATTGGCAATATGACTGCTTATACTCAAATGCAATTTG
>CAZHWC010000094.1:0-8018 GCA_964535975.1 uncultured Proteiniphilum sp.
GGACCCCCTGATTAACAGTCAGGTGCTCTAACCAACTGAGCTAAGGAAGAATCTAAAATGCTTTTCCTTAAAAGCGATGCAAAGATATAATTATTTTTTTCATCGTGCAAATACTATCGTTATAAATTTCGCAATAAGTTATCAACAGCCACTTTTAGCACTATTCGCTTTATAAATTAAAAAACTTTTTCTTATCTTTGAATTATTATTAACAGCCAATAACAATACATTATGATATACAAGTTTTTGATCCTTTCTGACGAAGTAGATGATTTTAGAAGAGAAATTAAAATTGACGCTGACAGCACATTTTACGATTTATTTAAAGCCATAACTGACAGCACAGGATATAGTGACAAAGAAATGTCTTCATTCTTTATGTGTAACGATGAATGGAGAAAGAAGCAAGAAATAACTTTATTTGAAATGGACAGCGATTCGGACGTTGACATATATGTGATGGACGAGACACCGCTGATTGATTTTCTGGAAGAAGAGAAACAGAAGCTGATGCTGGTTTTTGATTATATAAATGACAGAGCTTTCTATATAAAACTTGCTGAGATCATTACCGGCAAATCATTAAAGAAAGCTCAATGTACCCTATCAACCGGAGAAGCTCCAAGTCAGTTTATAGATATTGATGATGTGGCTCCTGTGGCTGTTGCATCCGACATGGATGAAACATTTTATGGAGACGAAGGATTTAATCTTGATGAGCTTGACAAAAGCGGCTTTGAGGGATTGGATGAGATGGACGACGCGGGGGGTATGACGAATTTGATAGAATCTGAATTATAAGAAATGAAGCGTTTACTTGTTTTGCCGGGACCAACAGGGGTGGGTAAAACAGAATTGAGTATAAGAATAGCCGAACACATTGGATCTCCAATTGTGTCGGCTGATTCAAGACAGTTATACAAAGGTATGACTATCGGAACGGCTGCACCCACAGAGGAGCAGCTAAGCAGAGTAGCCCACCACATGGTGGGTTTTCTTAATCCTGAGGATTACTATAGCGCAAGCGAGTATGAGCAGGAGGCATTGTCTGTAATTGCAAAACTACATGAAGAACACGATACGGTTATTCTTACCGGTGGCTCAATGATGTATATTGATGCTGTATGTAAGGGAATAGACATTATGCCAAACATCGATCCTAAGCTTCGTGACAATATTTACAGACAGTATCAGGAGGAAGGATTAGATCCGATACGACAGAAACTAAAAATACTGGATCCTGCTTTCTACAATGAGGTGGATTTAAAAAATCCCAAAAGGGTAATTCATGCCCTTGAGGTTTGTATTATGACGGGAATGCCCTACTCTTCATTCAGAACTAATACAATAAAGGAGCGACCATTTGGAATCATAAAAGTTGGATTCAATCGTCCGCGTGAGGAGTTGTACTCAAGAATTAATATGCGTGTTGATGAAATGATTGCTGATGGCTTGGTAGAAGAAGCACGAAGATTCTACAAGTTTAAAGGACTTAATTCTCTTAATACTGTAGGATATAAGGAGCTGTTTGAGTATTTTGACGGAAACTGGACTTTGGATTATGCAATAGATAAAATTAAACAGCACTCAAGAAACTATGCACGGAAACAGCTTACTTGGTTTAAGAGGGATAAGAGTATTAACTGGATTGACTTGTCTGACAGTTCTATTGATGTGATTGCTGAAGTCTCGGCTATATTAAACGACAATAAAAAATATTAGTTGACTTCGTTTAATTCCATGTTATCGCACTTCAAAATTCTGCCGGGGAAAGCTTGAACAATTGAATAATTGTGTGTGGACATAACTACTGCTGTGCCTTTTGAAGATATATCGTGCAACAAAGCAACAATTTGACTTCCGGTTTCGGGATCTAGGTTTCCTGTGGGTTCGTCGGCAAGTATCAGCGAGGGTGAATTTAATAATGCACGGGCAATTACAACACGTTGTTGCTCTCCTCCCGATAGTTCGTGTGGCATTTTATATGTTTTGTTTTTCATTCCCACCTGAACTAAAACCTCTTCAATCCTATTTTTTATATCTATTTTGCTTTTCCAGCCTGTGGCACGCAACACAAACTCCAGGTTCTTCTCAACGGTTCTGTCTATGAGCAATTGAAAATCTTGAAATACTATGCCAATCTTCCTTCTTAGGTATGGAACTTCTTTTCTTTTTATATCTTGGATATGATAATTAAAAACGCTGGCATCGCCCGACTCTACAGGTATCTCGGCATAAAGGCTTTTCATAAAGGTGCTTTTACCTGAACCTACTTTTCCTATAACATACACAAAATCACCACGGTTAACCTCAATATTAATATCTTTAAGAATAATATTTTCGGCTCTGTTTAGCTGCACTCTATCGTATTTAATTAATATATCTTCCATAATTTACTTTATGAATAAACAGTGGTCTTTTAATGTTTGTTTCACAAAGATAGTTTTTATTCTTTATTAGTAAATATTTTGTGGAGGAATAATATTAAAACCATGGCTGATGCTGAGCCTAATGCATCAGCTGCAAAATCTAAAATATCTCCGCTTCTTTCAAAATATCTCTCTTGTAATATCTCAATGATGCCTCCATATAATACAGGAACAATAAATCCCCACAAAATCCATCTGCCCATTGGTGGCTTGCCATTGCATAGTTTATAATAATCAATGAAGTTGACAAATGATAGAACAAAAAACATTCCGAAATGAACTACTTTATCCCATGGCAAAACTGTTGGCACTTCCGGAATATTGCTTGAGCTAATCAGGCAGGTGCCGGTAAAAATTAATAATACCACAAATATTGGCAAGAGAATAAAGCGAAAATACTTTTTCATATAATATATTAATCGTGAGATTGAAATTAAAACCTCAAAGATAGTTCAAAAAGGGCTTCTGGTCATCAATTTATAAACATATAACGAAAACATCAATAAAAACTCATGAAAAATTTGTTCCTTTGTTTGTTAAGATAAAACATATAAATAAATTACTTTCACGTATAATAATTGAAATGAAAAAGATCATATCACTGCTATTTGCCGTTACTATAGTACTGGGAGTCAAATCTCAATCAATTGAACCAAATAAAAACAAACGATATTTTGATATAAATAAAAGTATTGAAATCTTCAATGCCGTAATAAGAGAAATTGACATGGTGTATGTGGATAGTGTTAAAGTAGATAGTCTGGTAGATGCTACAATTAACTCAATGCTGATTAGACTAGACCCTTATACAGAATATTACTCTGAAGATAATATTAGCGATTTGCAATTTATGACAACCGGTGAGTATGGCGGAATTGGTTCTATAATTTCTCAGAACAACAAAAGGGTAATTATAAACGAGCCATATAAAAACCTGCCTGCAGACAAAGCAGGACTAAAAGCCGGAGATGTTATTTTGGAACTTGACGGCCTGAATATGGAGAAGGCTACAGTAAAAGATGTGAGCGATAAACTTAAGGGTACTCCGGGAACGATAATAAAAATTAAAGTTAAGCGTCCTGGAATTGAGAAGCCTATAGATTTTGAAATAGTAAGAGAGAAAATTGAAATAGACCCAATAACATATGCTGACGTGCTTGACTCAAACATAGGGTATATACATTTTTCGAGCTTTACAAACGGTAGCTCAGATAAAGTGAAGGAGGCGTTTCTTAACCTAAAAAAGAATGGTGCAGAAAAACTGGTGCTGGATCTTCGTGGTAATGGGGGCGGCATACTTGATGAAGCAGTGAATATTGTAAACTTTTTTGTGAACAAAGGAGAGGAGATTGTGTCAACCAAGGGTAAGGTGAAGCAATGGGACAGATCTTTTCTTACAAGAAATCAGCCAATTGATACTTTGATGCCTATGGTTGTTTTGGTTGATACCGGGTCGGCTTCTGCTTCGGAAATTGTGGCGGGTGCACTGCAAGATTTAGACAGAGCTGTGATTATTGGCAACAGATCTTTCGGCAAAGGTTTGGTTCAGACTCCACGCGACTTGCCTTATGGGGGGAACATCAAAATTACAACTTCAAAATATTA
Source organism: uncultured Proteiniphilum sp. (assembly GCA_964535975.1). Classification (GTDB taxonomy): domain Bacteria; phylum Bacteroidota; class Bacteroidia; order Bacteroidales; family Dysgonomonadaceae; genus Petrimonas. The sequence goes on from CAZHWC010000094.1 coordinate 4,035, forward strand.
TATCCCTAGCGGCAGATGTATTCAGGCTTTAGATTATTCGCACCGCAACCCTGATGGTAGTGTGGCAAAAACTCCTGACAGCCTCACAAATGTATTCTACACCAGAAACGGTCGCGAAGTTCGTGATGGTGGTGGCATTACTCCTGATTTCACGATTTCGCATGAGAAGAGTGGAACTATTGGTTATTACCTTCTTACTGAAAATATTATTTTCAATTATGTTACTGAATGGGCTCAAAAGCACAAATCAATTGCATCGCCACAAGAGTTTGTGATTAGCGATGATGACTATAACAACTTTAAAGAGTTTGTGAAAAAGAATGACTTTGAGTATGATCAAATGAGCATAAGAAACTTAGAGTCTTTGAAAAAGATTATGGAATTTGAAGGGTATTATGACAACTCGTCTGATGAATATAAAGCATTGGAAGAAAAGCTTAAACCAAATCTTGACAGGGATCTGGAACTCTTCAAAAAGGATATAAAAGAGATGATTGAGGTGGAGATTGTGCAACGATATTATTATAAGGAGGGAACCCTGATGTATCAACTGAGAGATGACAAAGCTTTGCAAAAAGCAAAAGAGATTTTCAAAGATACTCAATTATATGAATTGACTTTACAGAGAAAGTCTGACAATATTCCTCCTGCAGAAGAGATAAAACAGAAAATTAAGGAACAATATTAATAAGCATATGATATGAGACTAATTGTTAGTCTGGCAATATTTATTAACCTCTTTTTGTTGGCAAATGCTCAACAGAAAGAGGTTAATTTGTTATTTGTGGGTGATGCAATGCAGCACATGCCACAGGTTGAGGCAGCGCAAACGCCGGATGGATACTTTTATGACTCATGTTTTTATTTGCTAAAAGATAAAATAGAGAGTGCAGATTTGTCATGTGTTAATTTTGAAACTACTCTTGGTGGACCTCCGTTTAGGGGTTACCCAATGTTTAGTTCTCCAGATGAGTATGCAGTGGCACTTAAAGATGTGGGGTTTGATATTTTCTTTTTGGCAAACAATCACATAATGGATAGTGGCAAACAGGGGCTGGAAAGGACATTGGACGTGTTAGACTCAATTGGCGTAAAACATACCGGGGTTTTTAAAAGAAAAGAATCTTTTGCTCTAACCTACCCTTTGATGATTATTAAAAACGGAATAAGGATTGCGTTTCTTAACTACACTTATGATACTAACGGAATTAAGGTTGTTGCTCCAAATATTGTAAATACAATAGATACTATTCAAATAAAACGAGACATTAGGCTTGCCAAGCTCTACAAGCCTGATATTATAATTGCTAATATGCACTGGGGTGATGAGTATTTCACTCGCCAAAATAAGGAACAAGAGAGGTTGGCAAGCTTTTTATTTGATAATGGGGTGCGAATTATTATTGGAAATCATCCGCATGTGGTGCAACCAATGATAAAGAACGTGAAAGACAATAAGATTGAGTCTGTTGTTTTCTATTCGCTTGGCAACTTTATTTCTAATCAACGAAAGACTAACACGGATGGGGGTGCCATAGCTGAAATTAAAATTAGAAAAACAGGAGATGATGGTGAATTGGAAATAGTATCTTGTAATTACTCGTTGGCATGGGTTAGAAAATATATGGAAGGGCGAAAAATGAAGTACACTCTAATACCTAAAGACTACGCCAACGAAGTGAGTTTAGCGTTGGATGAAGAGGATATAATGAAGACCTTTTTTAAGAATGCAAAGCTAATTATTGAAGGCAAATAACCTGCTAAGACCTTATACTTAGGCGCCTAATATCTATTCTAAGATGGACATGACACTATTTCATAAAATTTAATATCTTTGTATATATAATTTCAAACTGATTTAAGTATGGATGTTATAGATTTTGTTTTACGTGTGGTAATTGCAGCAGGTGTTGGCGCGTCAGTTGGTCTGGAACGCCAGTGGAGCAACAAGAGTGCGGGGTTGCGTACAAATACTTTGGTATCACTGGGTGCAGCAATTTTTGTAATAACAAGCATTCTCACTACACAAGAAACCGGTGACCCATCACGTGTAATTGGGCAGGTTGTATCAGGAATGGGTTTCCTGGGGGCCGGTGTTATATTTCGTCATGGAGTTAATGTGCAGGGGCTTACTACTGCTGCTACTTTATGGTGCAGTGCTGCATTAGGCACTTTAGCCGGGTTGGGATACTTTACATTTGCTATTATTTGTGCCGTTTTGGTTATTTCTATAAATCTTTCTTTTAAAGTAACCGACAAATGGATTTCTCAACAAGTGAAAGACAAAGAGAGTGAGAAACAAAAGCCAAAAAGCTTTGAATAGTTTATTCTACTTTCATAATAATTATTCCTGTGCAGGCTCTTTGTGAATTACAATAGTCGCTAAGCTTTTTTGTATCTATTACAACTTTTTTCTTTAAACTGGAAGCATGAATAAAACCAAGAGTACCATCGCTCTTTTTATATGTAAATCCTGTATGTGTGGTATCCAAGCCCTCGATTCTAGTTGTGAAAGCAATCATTGCCATGTGAGGTATTTTATAAGTATTTTCCTCAATTTTACCTTTAGGCAAATACCAAAATCCTCCCCTTTTATTAATATTATCTTCAATGGACTTTATTTCATCAAGCATTTCATCATCCTCTTTAATGCTCTTGTATGCATGACGATGGGCAGACATAAAGTTGATTGTTTTGTCCTCCAAAACTAATGATGAATCCAAGTCTAGCGAGGCCAATACTCCCTTTTGTTGATTTTCGTATATCCAATCTGAAGTGTAGTGAAGTCTTGAAGCGTAGCCCTTTACTTCCCCATTTCGATATCTGATCTTTCTTAGATTAGACACAAAGTTCAAAAAAGATAAGTCTCCCGAGTTTACTGTGTTAGACAAAGCAATTACAGTTTCGATATATGTAACGCAGTCAAGTTGACGTAAATTTATCACTAATGTTTCTTTTTCACCCTGCTCCAGAGTTGCAGCCACATATGGAGTACTTAAAAAGAACTCAGCAGTAGTTTGCAGTATATCCTGTTTATCTCTACTGTCTGTAGATTTAATTACTTCAATATATTTCCCATAAATATTCAAATCTTCTTTCTGAAAAATAACATCTTGACTACTTAGGGGTAAAGATAAAGTAATCGAAAACAATACTAAACATAGTCGCACTACCGATTTCAAGTCAAACATACACAAGTGTTTTAGTAATGATTATAATTAAGCTTCAACATCAGCAAAGATAATAAAATACATTAAATATAAAGGCATTTCGTTATAAATGTCAAATATTGATGTGCAAATCTTTGAAAGCAAGAGAGACCCTACTCAAAGATATGCCCAATCAAAAGAGATACACTACTCAAAGGAGATGCCTTATTCGAAAGTTGGCAAGTCCCCTTGTTGAATAAACACAACACTAGAACCCGATATATCTCGTTTGAAAGCCTCCACAAGTTCATCAGAAACCTCAATCATATTCACAACAACGCAATTCTCCATTACATCCGCCATAGCTCCCGCAAAATTTTGAATAACAATGTGATCTTCAGGAATAGAAGGGTTACTCAAAAAATCATCTATCAAATCCATAACCTGCATCATCTCTCTATATGAATAGGTACATGATTCTGTAGTAAAATTATCACTTCCAATTATCTCAGATATTTCATCTAAATGCGAATCCTTATTCCCTACTATACAAACCACAAAATTCCCGTAATTATCAATAAAGGCACCTCCAAAATATTCGGGATAGTCCTCAGGGGCAGGCTCCTCACTTTCCCAATTAGGATTAAAAGAACTCATCAGCTTCTCATAATAAATTGTTGCCATTGCAGTATTACTGTTTTTCTCATTTACCACATTTTCTTGAGCAACAGAATTATCTTCATCAGTTGATTTAGAAGTTTTGCATGAAGTTGAAAGTGAAAGTAAAACTATAAGAAGCAATAATGCACTATTTGTATTCATTGTATTCATTGTA
>CAZHWC010000095.1:0-3676 GCA_964535975.1 uncultured Proteiniphilum sp.
GGAAACTTATTTTGGATTCACTCTGAAAGTTTCATCTCCATCAACAAAAAACTTAACAATCTGTGTGGCAGCGGCAAGTCCTGCGTTTACGTTGGCTTCGCCGGTTTGTGCGCCACACTTCTTAACTGGTGCTAGATATCTGTTGCCATATTTTGCAACAGCATCTTCGTGGTTTGTAACCTTAATATCGGTTGCATATTTAAATTTTGGACGCTCGTCCATTATGCGCATCAGGTCTTCTTCGTTTACCACCTCTTTTCGTGCAGTATTTACAAGTATTCCATTCTTTGGCATTCTGCTTAGCAAGTCATAATCCACAGCACCTCTGGTGTTTTCATTTAGTGGGGTGTGAAGAGAAACTATGTCTGATTTGTCATACAGCTCCTCAATTGTTTTTACAGCAGTTACGCCATACTCTTTTCCAAGTTCGGGATTTCTTGCCAAAGATGGAGAGAATGCATAAACTTCCATACCAAAGCCTTGAGCAATTCGGGCAACTATTTTACCGATATATCCAAAGGCATGAAGTCCCAGCTTTTTGCCTCTCAGTTCCGAGCCGCTTGATCCGTCAAATCCTGAGCGTGCCACATTAATAAGCAGGCCAAATACAAGTTCGGCAACAGCATTTGAGTTTTGTCCCGGAGTATTCATCACGCACACACCATTTTGGGTAGCAGTGGCAGTGTCCACATTGTCAAATCCCGAGCCTGCACGCACAACAATCTTTAGGTCTTTGGCAGTATCAAGCACCTCTTTGTCAACTTTGTCGCTGCGCACAATTATTGCATTTGCAGCCTTCACTGCTTCAAGCAATTCGCTTTTTTCTTTGTAGTTTTCTAATAATAATGGTTGGAATCCTGCGTTTTCAATAATCTCTTTAATTTGTTGCACGGCAGCAGGTGCAAATGGCTTTTCTGTAGCAATTAAAATCTTCATAAAAATAAGTGGTTTAAGATTAAGTTATATTTAAACGTGTGATATTGATTATAGTGTTAGTGGTAATAACTACCGATGATGCATGCTGTCACGCATATCGGTAGTTAAGGTATTATTATAAGTTGAGACGGGAACCTGCTTACAGGTTGTTCTCGAACTCTTTCATGCAATCAACCAAAGCCTGAACTCCTTCTTTTGGCATTGCGTTGTAGATAGATGCGCGGTATCCACCAATAGAACGGTGTCCTTTTATACCCGACATGCCTCTTTCTGTTGCAAACTTAAGGAAGTCAGCTTCAAGTTCTTTGTAGTCGTCTTTCATTACGAAGCATACGTTCATCAATGAGCGGTCTTCTACTTCGGCAGTGCCTTTGAATATCTTGCTGCCATCAATTGCATCGTATAGAATGCCTGCTTTTTCTTTGTTCATTTTCTCCATTACAGATAGTCCGCCAAGGTCTTTCAGCCAGCGTAGTGTGTGCATTGCAGAGTAGATAGGCAATACGGGAGGAGTATTAAACATTGAGCCGTCTTTGATGTGTGTGCGATAGTCAAGCATTGTAGGAATTGTGCGACTAACTTTACCCAGAATTTCGTCTTTCACAATCACAAAAGCAACTCCGGCAGGTGCAAGGTTCTTTTGTGCACCACCGTATATGAGTCCGTATTTGGAAACATCAAGAGGACGTGAGAATATATCAGACGACATGTCGGCAATTAATGGCACGGGGCTGTCCAAATCTTTATATATCTGAGTTCCGTAGATAGTGTTGTTGGAAGTGATATGGAAATAGTCTGCATCCGTAGGGATTACATAATCTTTTGGGATATAGTTGAATGTAGCATCTTTTGATGATGCAACTTCCACTGCTTCTCCAAACAATTTTGCTTCTTTCAATGCCTTGCTTGCCCATGTCCCGGTGTTAAGGTAAGCCGATTTTTTCTCCATAAGGTTGTAAGGAATCATGCAAAATTGTAAGCTTGCTCCACCTCCGAGGAAAAGTACTGAATATCCTTCAGGAATATCAAGTAGTTCTTTGAACAGATCTCTTGCTTCGTCTATTACCGGTTGAAAGTCTTTCGATCGGTGGCTTATTTCTAGTATCGACAAGCCAATGCCATTTAGGTTTTTTACTGCTTCTGCCGTTTTGTCGATAGTTACTTGCGGAAGAATTGATGGTCCTGCACTAAAATTGTAAATCTTCATAAAACAATTATTTTAAGTTGAAATTTAAGGATTATAAGATGTTAATTCTCTTCAATAATTATGAAACAAAGATAGTGATAAAAAGTAAGTGGCAAAGCTTATTCATTGAAAAGAGAGGTGCCTAATTCCTATTTTCAAATAAAATCACGTATATTTGCAATTCCTATATTTCAAATAATGAATTCATCATATCCATCCGTTTTATTAGAAAATGCAGTTAACGAGTTTTCCAAGCTCCCGGGTATTGGGCGAAAGACTGCTTTGCGTTTAGTACTGCACCTTTTGAGGCAGGAGGACTCTTTTGTGGAGGACTTCGCTGATGCTTTAATCACTCTTAAGCGAGAGGTGAATTATTGCAAAAGTTGTTTCAATATTTCTGACACTGAGATTTGCTCAATATGTTCCGATAATTTGCGCGATGAGTCTGTGATTTGCGTGGTGGAGAATATCCGTGAGGTGATGGCAATTGAGAATACTATTCAGTTTAAAGGTTTGTATCATGTTTTGGGTGGCATTATCTCGCCCATAGATGGTATGGGACCTTCTGATATTCGCATTGCCGAACTGGAAGAGCGCATTAAGTCGGGAAGCATAAAGGAGGTGATACTTGCCTTGAGTGCAACAATGGAGGGTGATACCACAAACTTTTATATATATCGCAAGTTGCAGCCTTATGATATTAAGGTTTCAATAATAGCACGAGGGGTGTCTGTTGGCGATGAGATAGAGTATGCAGATGAAATCACGCTGGGGCGTTCGATTGTGAACAGAACTCCTTTCGACAGCTCCTACAAGCTTTTATCTAAATAGAATTAATCAAAACAAATAATGAACAAACTAATCAAAACCCTTAACATACACTTCTTTATAAGCATTGGCATTTTGGCAGTGCTGTTTATTTTGGTGCTTATCAATCAAATCAGTTTTGTGGCTGACGAAGCGGTGGGGGTTATTGCAGAGCGATACTCTATAGGGCTTACCCTTATTGCCATACCCGTTGCCCTAAAGCTGTTTGCCGATATGCTTGGCAAGCACACGCACAGCGATGATATAAATGCTGCAACCGGCGTTTACCAAAAAGCATTCTTTTTGCGTTTATACATCATTCACTTTATGGTGCTTGTCAATCTTGTACTATATGCTATGTCGCATAATATGAATTTTGTATGGCTTACGGTGGTTCTGTTTATAGTATATATTTTTTGCCGTCCATCATTGGAGGAGTTGGAGTCTTTGACAATTAAAGAAGAAGAGGGAGAGCAGGCAGATGAGTAACTACTTTATAAATACCGATATTTACCTCAGAGCTATAGAGCCTGAGGATATGGACGTACTTTATAAATGGGAAAATGATACCCGATTATGGCAAAAGGGTGGTTCCATCACGCCATTTTCTCGCTATGTCATAAGGCAATATATTGCAAACTCTGTGCAGGATATATACGAAATCAAGCAGTTGCGTATGATGATAATAGAAAAGGCAACGGATATTGCTGTTGGCACTATTGACTTATACGAATTTGATGCTTTAAA
>CAZHWC010000095.1:3776-7911 GCA_964535975.1 uncultured Proteiniphilum sp.
CCGCTGACAATAATATATGATGATGCACGCCATCTTGCTCCAAATCTTATTGCTGAGGATGGTTCCATTGGCATCAGAGTTACAGAAGAGGAGTTCTCAATGAGGATTTGTCAGCAGTTTCGCAAGCCCATTGTGTCCACATCGGCAAATGTTAGTGGTGAGCCTTCGCCTGCTGTCTTCAAAGAGATTTCGGAAGAGATAAAACAGGCAGTTGACTACGTTGTTGATTATCGTCGCAAAGATTCAAAGAAATCTGCACCATCGGGAATTGTGAAGATAACAAAGAGTGGCACAATTCAGATAATACGAAAATAACCATATCAATATAATGAGCATTAAGAGTATATATACAACACTGCACGAGTGGAGAAGAACTCATATAAAAGAGAGTCACTTTCTGCTTTTCACGTGTTTCATCGTTGGTATTCTTACTGCTCTTGCCGCTTATGTGCTTAAAGTGGCAATACATTCTATCCATTATTTGCTTACCAACAATTTTTCGCAAACGGGAGCCAACTATCTCTATCTTGTTTATCCCATTGTGGGTATTCTTTTGGCGGGGCTTTATGTTCGTTACTGGGTTAAAGATGATATCAGTCATGGTGTAACAAAAATACTTCACTCCATATCGCAGCGCAAAAGCCGCATCAAGCCACACAATATGTACACATCACTTGTGGCAAGCTCCATTACTATTGGTTTTGGTGGATCTGTTGGGGCTGAGGCACCTATTGTGCTCACTGGTTCTGCTATAGGCTCAAATGTTGGTCGCTTCTTTAAGCTCGATCAGAGAAATCTTATGCTTCTGGTAGGTTGTGGTGCTGCAGGTGCCATTGCAGGTATTTTTAAGGCACCCATTGCCGGCATTTTGTTTGTGATTGAGGTGCTGTTGCTAGACCTTACAATGGCTTCAATATTGCCTCTGCTTGTTACTGCTGTCACAGCCACCACCATTTCATACATCCTCACAGGCACCAATGCCATGTTTGCCTACTCACAGGTAGAACCTTTTTTGTTGGGACGCATTCCTTATGTTATACTATTGGGCATAGCTTGTGGTTTTTTGTCTTTGTATGTTACGTGGACTATGAGCAAAAATGAGGATTACCTTGCTAAGATGAAGCCATGGACTCGGTTCGTTGTTGGTGGCATCACGCTTAGTGTGCTTATATTCTTTTTCCCTCCATTATATGGTGAGGGTTATGGTTCTATCGAAACTCTTCTAGCAGGTGGAGATAAGTTCAGAGAGTTGCTCAACGGAACGCCGCTTTATAGTCTGCAAGGCAGGTGGGGGATAATATTGTTTCTGGCGTTAGTTATGGTCTTTAAGGTGTTTGCCACAAGTGCCACAAATGGCGGAGGTGGCACCGGTGGAGTTTTTGCGCCTACACTGTTTTTGGGCAGCTTACTTGGTTTTGCCTACTCATATTCAATTAATGAACTTGATTTTGCTCATCTGCCACAAGAAAACTTTGCCCTTATGGGAATGGCCGGCATGATGGCTGGAATTATGCACGCGCCGCTCACAGGCACTTTCCTTATAGCAGAGCTTACGGGTGGGTATGAGTTGTTTTTGCCTTTGATGATAGTGTCTCTTTGTTCGTATGCCACCATAAAATTATTTAAGAAGCATAATATTTATGCTATGCGTCTTGCCAAAAAAGGCGAGCTTATCACTCACCATAAGGATAAAGCTGTGCTTACATTTTTGCAAATAAATGAAATGTTGGAGACTGATATACCTGTAGTGCATCCCGATATGACACTGGGTGATGTTGTAAAAGTTATTTCAACCAGCACCCGCAACATATTTCCGGTGGTGGATGATGAAGGCAGACTTCAGGGGTTGGTGTTGTTGAATGATATTCGCAATATCATGTTCCGTCCCGAACTTTATGACCGTTTCAAGGTCAAAAAGTTTATGGTAGGTGCTCCTGCCATACTCAAAATAGATTACCCAATGGATAAAGTTATGAACACCTTTGAAGATACCAAAGCATGGAACTTACCCGTTGTGGATGCCGATGGTGTTTACAAAGGCATACTTTCACAATCCACCGTCTTCAATCATTATAGAGACGTGCTGGTTGAGCATTACTCGGAGGAGGATGAGTAGGCAGATTTAGTTTACCAACACTTTTATATTCTCGGTTTTATTTGCTGCTTCCACTCTCACCACATACACCCCTTTTGCAAGAGTGTCCACTGAAAAGGCAACACGAGTTATGCTGTCTTCAGCACTTCCTGATATCACCAATCGTCCCGATGAGTGATAAATGCGCCATGAAATTAAATCTCTGTTTGATTCAATAAATATCCTGTCTGTCTCTTTATTGTAGTAAGACTTTATAGTGGTAGTAGTCGGCTTTAGGTTGGGATTAGGCTCCAATCCTTCACCAATTACGTACGGTGCAATCATCAGCGATGTGTTGATAGGATTCTCAATAGACTCGTTTGTCTTAATCCATCCCGTAGGATCTTTAATCCATGCAGTTGTGGGATATGCAGTTCCTGCTTTTCTCGGTTCCACATTCATCACACTAAATCCATTGGTCTTTTGTGAGTTGTCGGAGTATGCAATATAGAACTTTCCCGATACAGAAATTGGGTTAGTGAATCTAAGATAGTTTTCAACATTTTTTATATTCATATTTCTGTCTGATTCATGAAATCCGCCATTCTCGTAATATTTGAACGAGTATTTTAGATCCTGCTGATGAATCAAACTTCCCGGCACTCCGTCGTTGTCTCTGTATATCCTGATTTTGACATCAAGATTCTTCGCATCTGAAATAGTGGGTGATGTAATGAAAACTCCCTTTAGCTGAGTCGAGCTTTTGGCATAAAACTCTTCTGCAAATTCTTTGTATCCATATGTGTTGTTAGTTGCAAACATTGGCACCGAGTTGTGCATTGTTGAGGTAACCTTATCATTTGCAAGATAGTTTGAGCTTTTGGTGTATGGCTGATTCTCATACGGATTGTATCCTTCAATAGTTGTTACACCGCTATCTTGTGGGTCAAGAAACGATTTAAGAGAAACGGGAGTAACGTTGTCATCAGTATATTCCCACACTTTGTTTAATGATGCATAATAGTCGGGACCTTTTGGTGACGAGCAGTAAGACTCACCACCTGTTAGCGTGCCTACAATTCGTTTTTGATTGTCTAATAACGGTGAGCCGGAAGAACCAACTTCTGTTGCGGCAATATCCCACGCCTTCACTAACCAGTGAGCATTTGGCTCCATATTATAGGGTGGTGCACTTCCAAACGAACCAATAGCCAGAGCATCATTTTCAATTGCAACTTTCTTGATACCTCCATTAGGGTGGTGGATACCGTGATAAGGTGTTTGGTTGTTGCTGCTTGTGGCATTCCACCCCAAGTAGTAGGGTTGATACTCCACAGGTGGAGTTTCTTTAAACTTCAGTAGTGAAACATCATGACGCTCGCTGATAAACACAGAGTCTAACGACGCCATCGACATTTGCACAGTACCACGTATGTACTCTTCACAGTTTGGCGACTGATATCCAAAGAAGGCTACTATATTTCCTGCAACTAGGTCGTATTGTCTGTTATTTAAAAATGATGCGTTATAATCCCTGTTCAGACAGTGTGTTGCAGTTATAAGATATGGTATTCCATTGCTTTCGGTATTGTTGATAAGTGAAGCAGTGCAATATGTAGCACCATTTATTATTATACCCACCACACCACTTCCCGGTTCTATATCTTCGGGATAGCAAACTATGTTGGGATGGCATTGCTGACCCGGGTCTCTTGGCTCTGCAGCACGAAATAATCCCACAAAGTCATGATTTACCTCCCCAATTTCTATTTCGCCCTTAAAGGCTGAGTTCAGAGGCTCCAGATATTCTACAATTATCTCATCTCCCTCTATCGGCTGTATGGGGAGCATGTTAATATCACTGTTGTTCTTGTGGGTATAAGACCCCAGTATTTCCGATTGATCAGCATTATACACAAATACCTTTGCTCCCTCGGGGATATTAAATTTTGAGAATAATATATTTAATGAGTATGCTTCCTTCGAGCGTATTCCCACTCGCCACACTTTGATATTGTCGTTGGTGTTAAAAACTATGCCTGAGTTGTCAGGTCTCAGATT
>CAZHWC010000096.1:0-7783 GCA_964535975.1 uncultured Proteiniphilum sp.
ATCATATCTGATGCCCTGGCCGACTTACCTGAACTTATTACCACCTCTTGCAGTTGTTGCTTCTTCTCATCCAACTCAATCTGAAATATTTGAGCATTTCCCGAACTTAGATTAATGTTAAATGTGGTGTATGGCAAATATCCCAAATGAGATGTCTCCAGGTTATACCTACCAACCGGTATTTTTAATGAAAAAGCTCCATTTTCATCTGTCACAATCACAAATGTCTCTTCTCCCGAAAATTTGAGTGCTACACCAATCAGCTCTTCCTGTGTATTCTTGTCTTTCACAGTGCCGGATATGCTGCCAACTGTTTGTGCAAAAGAAGATAGTGAAATAATAAGTGTCAAATAAATAATGATAAACTTTTTCATATGTTGTTTTATTTAGCGTTAAATCTATATCCAAGTCCCAGCATCAGGTTGTTTGGATCTTTGAAACGGTAGAGCTGATACCCGGCATGCAAAAATATATTATCAGTAACATTAGCCTTCAGCACAAAAGTTTGATAAAATGAATTGGTGTCTTCACCCTTGCCCAAAAAGTTTTTCCCAATGCCAAGATTGATCAAAAAGATAGGCATAACAATCTCAGCACGCAGTGAGAGACCTGCCGAAAATTGTTCTCTGAATGAGGGTCTGTAAAATTTAAGATCCGCCGGATTGCTAGGAGTATAATCATTAGCCAAATGCTTGCCAATGTTGGCACTTTCGTCATACTGCATATCAAGAGAGACACCGCCACGTAAGTATTTGCTGAAGTTGTACAAAGGATTGAAGTTAAGTCCTACAACGCCAAAGGAACCCGGAACGAGCATGGGGTTTGAATCCTCAGGAAAGAAGCCTCTTTTTCGTGTTGAACCATAGATAATAAGATCATAGTTAATATAAGGATTGAATATATGTTTTCGTGATTTATAGGGAGACTGTGTACTTTTTTCATTGTTTCCGAAAAAGCGAGCCACACCTATTGAAGCCTCAATCGTGTTAACGCCTGCGTTGGGATAACTGGTGTTGCCATTTGAGAAATGTGTAAAACCCACTCCTCCACGAAGGTTTGCGTTTGATGAAAGTTGCCAGTTCAACAAAAAACCAAGATGAATATAGGCGTTGGCATCAGAGCCCACAACTCTATTGTATAGATTATTTTCTTCATCAAACTTCTTCCAGCCAAATGAAGCCCCAAAGTTCCATTCATAATCTACTGATAGTTTCTGTGTGATGTTTGCTATCCTTGATGTTTGGAATACATAAACCGCCAGAGGATTGCCAAGTTCGGACGAGTTGAAGAATGTATTATAGCCAACTCCTATTCCCTGTATGGCGTCAGGATATGCTTTGCCCAAATAGCTGTCGGAGGCGAACTTGAAACCATACTTCAGATGTCCCGAAAGTGTAGACTTCATCTCCTTTTGGGCATTATTGCTACCTTTAAAGAAATCATGAGTAGGGAACAGGTAACCTGGTTTTATGTCAACTCCAATCATCTGTGTGATTTTGTTGGAAGTAGTATCCCGATCAGTGGCTAAAATATATCCATTGCATCCTGCAAGAAATATCAATATATTTAAAAACAATATTCTGTTCACTTTTGCTGTCTTTATATAATAGATTTATATTACACAAAGATATGTAATTTATATTGTTCTGTGCATTTCTAGCTTATATATAGGATCAATTTTTATCTTTGCATGATAGAATAATGAAAATGTGTAATAGATGAAAGGCGTATTGTTAGCAAACTTGGGCTCAACCAAAAGTTATGACCCTGAAGATGTGAAAGAGTATTTGGATGAATTTTTGATGGATCCAAATGTTATTGACTTTCCCTATTGGTTGAGGTCGCTTCTCGTCAGAGGAATAATCTTAAAAACCCGCCCACGAAAGACAGCGGAGAACTATAAACGAATTTGGTTGGAAGAGGGGTCGCCCATGATTGTGATTTCGGAGCGACTTAAAGAAAAGATTGCAAAGCAGACAGATATTCCTGTAGGCTTGTGTATGAGATATGGGGAGCCTTCTATCAAAACGGGTATGCAGCAACTAGTGGAGCAGGAGGTAGATGATATTTTGGTGTTGCCTCTTTTCCCTCACTATGCCATGTCAACTATCGGCACGGCGGTAAACAAGACTTTGGAAGTTAAGAAAGAGCATTTCAGTCATGTGAATCTTGAGGTTGTTCCACCATTTTATAATAGTAAAGATTATATTGAGGTAATTGCCAAAAGCATACTTGATGCAGTGGGAGATGTTGAGTTCGACCATTTGCTGTTTAGCTATCACGGCGTTCCGGAGCGACATATTAGAAAGGACGACGTAACGAATGGTCATTGCAAAATTGATGGTTCGTGTTGCAAAAATCTTTCTGAAGCGCACAACTTTTGCTACAGACATCAGTGTTATGAAACCACACGACTTGTTGCCGAAAAACTTCAGTTAACGCCTGAATCATACAGCGTATCTTTTCAATCCAGATTGGGTATAGATCCATGGTTGAAACCATATACTGCAAAAACGATAGAGAAGTTTGCAAAAGATGGGGTGCAAAAGTTGGCAGTTGTCACTCCTGCATTCACTGCCGATTGCATAGAGACTATTGATGAGATAGACCGTGAAGGGCGCGAATTATTTATAGAATCGGGTGGGAGGGAGTTTACTACTATTCCGTGTCTTAATGACAGGGATGATTGGGTAGAAGTAATATTGAGCTGGATTACCGGTTGGGTAGAGACCGGCGAATTATCTCTTAACAAAAATCATCTTAATCAATCCATGCAGCAGAGCAATAGGCAATACAAGCAAACCTCCTACAAGCATTCCGAGTTCATATAATAGTGTGGTTTTGTTATCTAAATAGAACGGAAACAATATGTTATTGTTCAATTCCAAACACAAACACTTCATCAGGCTTCAGTGAGCTGATATTATCAGGGGTAAATTGTGTGTGTAATTCAAAATTTGATTTAGACATAACTTTCAAAATTAGTGTGAAATACAAATATAATAAGGAAATAATTGTTGATATTCCGCAAATAATATACCTTTGTGCCGTGATCATTAACTATAAGACCAAAAACTTTTAAAACAACAACAAAATGAGAAAGTTAGCATTTTTATTATTGAGTATTGCAGTATTAATTTCATGCAATAATGCTCAAAACAAGAGCGAATCACAAGAAGCAGAACAAGAAGTCACTGAGCAGGCAATTGGTGGCGATAAGGATGAGCATGGCTGTTTAACAGCTGCCGGCGAAACTTGGAGCGAATTGTTGCAATCTTGCGTTAAGGTATTCGAAGTGGGCGTTCGCTTAAACCCTACTGAAGCCGTAGAGGGTGAAGCTGTTGTAAGTGCTTTTGCTGTTTTCAACGAAGACAAATCCAAAGTAGAGTTGTTTTTGCCGGTTGAATCTGACGAAGTAGTTATCCTTGAAAAAGCTGAAGGCGAAGTTTATCAAAACGACGTTTATAAGTTTAATGCAGAGGAAGCAGCTTTATACGTAAACGATGAAGTTAAGTTTAAAGCAGAATAAAAATCACTTTTTACTATGAAAAATTTGAGAGGGACAATTGATGCCCCTCTTTTTTATGCCTTAATTGCATCTATTCTTCTTCGTCTTTCTTCTTATCCCTCATTGTTTTTCGGAACTTATACGTGGCATGACTATTTTTTATGTGTGCATTAATGTTCATCCCTAAATTATAAATCTTTTCTTTGTCCGAACCTTCAATTGTTATCATATGATTAATCGTGTCAAGCATCATCCTCAAAGACTCGTAACTTCGCTGCCGTCTGCCTTTTTTGTTGAGTTTGATAGCATAGTTTTCATCATCTCTAATCATATCCATATTACTAATCCGGGTAGTTAAGTCAACTATTTTATTGAATAGTTCTGTAAGAGACAGCTTTTCCAGTGAACTTTTTATTACCGGATCTTCGGCACATACTCCTTCCATTCTTATTATGGCTTGTGATTCTTTCTCTACATTGCGAGAAATCAAATCCTTTTTAAACTGTTTTGCCCACTTTATTAATACCTTGGCTGTTTGGCATATCTCTCCTTCAAGTGTATATTTTTTTCCATCAATTTGTTTTCGCAATGATGATATTAAACGTCTTCGATCAGATGTTAGCTTATTGATGATGACAGTGTTGTTGTGAGCCAAAGAAGTATAGCTCAACTCCACACACTCACTTATATACTCTGTCGCATTTGCTGCTATAGAGTTAAAGTATTCATTATTAATCTCTTCTGCCTTGTATGTATCCACTATTAAGTTTAGTAAATGATAATAATGTTCATTTCTTAAATGGTGTAGAAAAGATGTTTTGAATTGTATCTTTTTTATTGTTGGAGTACTGTCCATAGATGCTGTTTATTATATAGAAATATGTGATTGTTATACTTTAGGAAATGATTAAACATTGCTGTAGTGTCGTTTCCCAAACTTATAAACTTAATGACGAAGTGGTGCTATCACACATTCTGTTATCAGATAATTGTTAGTATGATGTATATACCAAGAATTATGATGTGTGAAAGTGGCTTGAATCTACTAATACTACACTTTATAATTGTGCGAAAACATATATTTCGTGCATATACTTCAAATTCTAAAATTAATAAATGATTAAATATAGTTGTAGTGTCGTTTCCCGAACTTATAAACTTAATGACGAAGCGGTACTACCACACATTCTGATGTCAGAAAATCATTTACCAGCATGCTACACCACATATTATATATTGTATAAATTACTTTACGTATCTGTAAAACACTTTCCACAAAATTATAAAATACTATACATAACTTCAAATCATTATTTATAAATATAAAAACTATTATACATACCTGTAAAATATTTTATACAAATATATAAACTATATTTCATATACATATTATATTTTTTATAAAGTTATAATTTACATTACTTCTCCGTATTATATTCTTTCAATAATTATAAAATATAATACATCTATGTATATAATTTCTTAGATTATTAAGATATATTCTACTAATATGTAAAATAGTATGCACAAAGTTATAAAGTATTTTGCATACTATGCAATGCATTTTATACATTTAGTAGAATGTAGAAATAGTTTGTGAAAGTGATTTTCTAAACTTATGAAGGGTGATTCAACTGCTTGTTTGTCAGTTTAGTAATTAAAGAAATGTAGCAACAATCGGTTCTACATCTTTTATGAAATCAGGAAATGGGGTGTAAGTTGGTGCTTAAACATATATACATCTTGTGATTTAAGATATTAGTTGTGTTTTGTGTTTTATTGATATCAGAATCAATAAAAACAATAGAGTTTTATCTCATTCCGAGATAAGAATTTCAGGAAATAGTTGCGTCCGGTAATTTCCCAACTTATAAAGCAGTCCGAACACTAGAATAACATCAACATCTTAAATATAGGAATCAGCAGAGCGGTCATCACACCCATTATTCCAATAGCAAGTCCGCTGATTGCGCCCTCAACTGCTCCCATCTCCATTGCTTTGACGGTGCCTAATGCGTGCGATGCCGAGCCTATAGCCAATCCCTTTGCCACTTTACTTTTAATTCCCATCTTGCGTAGGATGTAGGGCGACACCAAACCGCCAAACAAACCGCAAATCACCACAAAAGTGGCAGCAAGTGCGGGCACGCCTCCCGTTTGTTCGGCAAGGCTGATGGCAATGGGCGTGGTAACGGACTTTGGTGCTAGTGAGGCAGTCATTATTTGGTCGGCGCCCATTAGGTGGGCAATTAGTAATATTGAGCCAATTCCCACAACACCTCCCACAAATACTGATGTGAGCATTGATATTACATTTCCTCTTATATGCTCAATCTGTTCATACAGCACATATCCCAAAGCCACAACGCTGGGACCGAGCATGAAGTGAAGAAACCGTGTGTCTTGAGCAAAAGTCTGATAGTCGATGCCAGTAATGCTTAAAAATGGAATTATTATCACCATTGAAATTAGCAATGGTTGCAGTATTGAGAGTTTAAAGCGTTTGTAAAGCCAAACACCCAGCAGATATGTGCCAAAAACAAGAGTGAGCATAAATAACTCGCCCGATACATAGGGGCGTAATTGCTCTATTAGTGTGCTATTTGCTAAGATTGTCATTTTTGCGATTGTTTCTTTTTTCCAGATGTTCCTGTGTTAGTGCCACACTTGCTATGGTGAGTATTGTGCTGATGCCTATGGTTGCAATGATAATTGGTATCGACTTCATTAGCAAGTCGCCATATACCATCAGCCCCACAGCTGCCGGCACAAAGAATATGGCCATGTTTTTTACTATCAGTGTTGATGCTCCACGCACATTATCGGGGTCGAGCACCTTAAAGAATAGTGCCAGAAACAAAAGTATCATTCCTATGACGCTTCCCGGTATAAATCCACCAATAAGCAGGCTGACCAACTCGCCTAAATAATAAAATAACAGTATGTAAAACAGTCCTTTAATCATATCTTTTCCCGCATCTGTAGTTAAAGTGATTTGGGATTGCAAAGATACAATAATTGAGTGAGACAAGTGATGTGGGGGATAGTCTTTTGAATTTATTGAGCAATATATTGATAACCTACTTAAGCAGTGTTATACTATTGCAAATCTTAATTACCATTTTCCTACAAAATACCAAAAGCATAAATGTTTTGGAAAATATGCTCATAGATTTAAAAGCAATCAACATACTATGTGGTATATTATTTATGATATCGACCATAATGGTGATATATGTGTAAATAAAATTTTATCTAATTATATTACAAGTATGTAGCTTATTTTGCATTTATGTAACACTTAAACCTGTGCAAAACTCTTTTCATCTTATAAATTTGTGATGTGATGAGGTAACTCTTAAGGTGTGTTCTTCTAAATATACGTTTGAGCATTTTGCTAATTGTAAAATATATAAGTGAATTTTCTATCTTTGTATTAGAAAAGAGATTTTAATATGAAAATAATATTTTCACACTCAACCACACCCTCCTTCAATCTTGCTGCCGAGGAGTATCTTTTTAAAGACAAGTCGGAAAATTATATGCTGCTATATATAAATGAGCCAAGTATTATAATTGGTTCGAATCAGGCGGTGGTGAACGAAGTGGATATGGACTTTTGTATTGATAATGAGATAAGGATATATCGCAGGGTGTCGGGTGGGGGAGCTGTGTATCATGATTTGGGAAATATAAACTATACCTTTATTGGAGAACATACTCGCAATGCTATGGGTGCTGATTTTCTGATTCCTATTGTTGATGTGCTTTCGCAAAATATGAATATACCGGTGATAGTGGGTAAACGAAAGGATTTGTGGCTTGATGGGTATAAGATATCGGGAACGGCAGCTCACATTTCAAGAGGTAGACAGCTTCATCATGGCACACTGTTGTATGATGCTAAGGTTGAGAACTTGCAGAGTGCACTTTCGCCTGAGCGAAGAGATGCTGTGCAAAAGGCTACAGCCTCTGTGCCTAGTCCTGTTAGGAATATTCGCAACTTCCTTCTCGAGAGAGATGGCGCCGCACCATATAAGGATGATTTCTTTGATTTGTTTGCTCTCAAAATGTTGGCCTATTACAACCTTAAAGAGCTTTCAAGTTTTTCTGAAGAGGATGTTGAGCAGATTACTTCTTTGCAACAGGAGAAGTATATTCAGAGGAGTTGGAATTATAAGAAATGATTTTATACTCTATCATTTCTTCTTATATAATCTTCTAAATCACTTTCCCCTCACTCCACAAGGCTCCTTGTTGCGTATTCCTCTCCTC
>CAZHWC010000097.1:0-7592 GCA_964535975.1 uncultured Proteiniphilum sp.
GTAGGATTTGCAACAGAAGTTGTAAAAAAGTCAGAGTTTGGTCAGGTTATCAGAACCACCGCACAAGTACAACCATCATCCGGTGATGAGAGAATAATAAGCTCTAAAACTGATGGTGTTGTTATATTTCAGAACAATCAAATAGTGCCTGGCAAACAAGTAGGTGCAGGACAAAAACTTTTCTATATTGACGCCAGCGAGATGGCAGATAATAATCTATCGGTAAGACTACTAGAAGCAGAGAATGAATATGCAAGAGCAAAAGAAGAGTTTGAAAGAAAAGAGGAACTATCAAAAGATAATATAGTATCTCAAAGTGAACTACTTATGGCAAAAACAGAGCTTGCAAATGCTAAAGCAAACATCGACAATCTAAAACGCAACTTTACTGAAGGCAAACAATCTGTAAGTTCACCAATATCCGGATTTGTAAATGATGTCTTGGTGAAGAATGGAGAATATGTTTCAGCAGGTCAATCTATTTTAAGAGTATCACAAAATAAGAGTTTATTTATCAAAGCCGACCTGCAACCAAAATACTACAACCTGCTTTCCAATATAAGTACAGCAAATATCAAAACACTTTCTGTTGATGCAACTTATTCTCTTGATGAATTGGGTGGCAAGGTTGTTTCATATGGCAAATCCAGTGATATGAGCAATCCATTGATTCCTGTGGTATTTCAGGTAAATAATAATATTAATCTTATACCGGGTAGTTTTGTAGAAATGTATATTAGATTAAAATCAGATAATCAAATCATTACAGTGCCCAATAGTGCCATAGTTGAAGAAATGGGTGCCTTCTTTGTAATGGTTCAGTTGAATCCTGAATATTTCGAGAAACGTGCTATTGAAAAAGGTGCCACAGATGGCTTTAATACCCAAATCATAAGCGGTCTTTCAGAAAATGAGCGGGTAGTAAGTAAGGGAGCTATTTTTGTTAAACTAGCGCAAGATGCAGGGGCACTAGATGCTCACTCAGGACACGTGCATTAATGGAGGTAACAATATGATTAATAAGATAATAAAGTTTTCTCTTCACAATAAGCTCTTTGTGTTGTTAGGAGCTATTCTATTAACAGTTGGGGGTTTTTACACAGGCAAGCAAATGGACATAGATGTCTTCCCTGATCTTACCGCACCTACTGTAGTTGTAATGACTGATGCCCATGGGATGGCAGTAGAAGAGGTTGAAAGGTTAGTAACATTTCCTATTGAAACAGCTGTTAATGGCGCAACAAATGTTAGAAGAGTGCGTTCTGCTTCTTCACAAGGCTTTTCATTTGTTTGGGTAGAATTTGATTGGGGAGCCGACATTTATAAAGCCAGACAAGTAGTAAGCGAAAAGATGGTCACTCTTAATGGAGTATTACCACCAAACGTGGTACCGGAACTGGCACCTCAGTCGAGCGTGATGGGTGAAATAATGCTTATAGGCCTTCAAGCCGATTCCACATCCATGATGGAATTGAGAACACTTGCTGATTGGATAATTAAACCCGCAATTTTAGGCACTGGAGGAGTTTCACAAGTAACAATCATCGGAGGTGATTACAAGCAATATCAATTATTGGCTGATCCACAAAGAATGGAAGCATACGGTGTTAGTATGTCCGATCTTGAGAATGTGGGCTCAACTATCAGTAATAACTCTTCAGGTGGTGTAGTTCGTGATTTTGGCAATGAGTTTTCATTGCGAGGTATTGCTCGAACAAATAATCTGGAAGAACTGGGAGGCACATTTGTAAAGACTGTAAACGGCAAACCTGTAGTAGTTTCTGATGTCGCGGATGTAGTCATAGGCAGTGCGCAAAAAATGGGTTATGCCTCCAGAAATGGCACTCCAGCAGTAATTCTATCAGTATCAAAGCAACCTAATATTAATACACTAAAAGTTACAGAAAACATTGAGCGAAATCTAAATGATATAATGATTTCTCTTCCCGAAGATGTAAAAATTGATAGTAAAATATTCAGACAAGCAGATTTTATTGAAGCCTCAGTTAATAACGTAGGGCGCGCACTAATAGAAGGTGCTATTTTCGTAATAGTTATTCTGTTCCTGTTTTTAGCAAGTTTCAGAACTACAATTATTTCAGTTATTGCCATCCCTCTTTCTTTGTTGGGAACAATGATTGTGCTGTATTTATTAGGAATGAATATAAATACGATGACACTTGGCGGCATGGCAATTGCAATAGGGTCACTGGTAGATGATGCTATTATCGATGTTGAAAATGTATACAAACGACTAAAGCAAAATCACCATAAACCAAAAGAAGAAAGAACACCTGTACTAACAGTAGTTTATGAAGCCTCAAAGGAAATTAGGGCATCTATTCTTAACGCAACTTTCATTATTATTGCAGCTTTCACGCCACTATTCTTCCTATCAGGTATGGAAGGACGTATGCTTAAGCCCCTTGGTATAGCATACATTATTTCATTATTTATGTCGCTTATCGTAGCAATGACTGTTACTCCTCTGATGTGCAAGATAATGATTTCAGGTGACAGATATTTGACAAAAAATGAGAAGGATAGCAAGCTAACTATTTTTCTGCTCAAAGGATATCAGAAATCATTAAAATGGGTATTACGAAATGAGAAAGTGGTAATTTATCCTACAATCGCTGCATTCATAGTTACAGTTGCTTTGTTCTTCACTATGGGGCAAAGCTTCCTTCCTGAATTTAACGAAGGGGCACTCACAGTTACATCTGTAACCAATCCAGATGCATCACTAGAAGTGTCACACGAATTGGGGGCAATAATTGAAAAAGAACTCCTAAAGATCCCAGAGGTGACAAGTACTGCAAGAAGAACCGGTAGAGGTGAACTTGACGAGCACTCTCAAGCAACAAACAGTGCCGAGATAGATGTAAACTACACTCTTAAAAAAAGGAAGAGTAATGATTTTTTAGCTGACGTCAGAGAAACATTAGCCGGAATACCCGGAATTGCAACAACAGTTGGGCAACCACTTGGTCACAGAATTGACCATATGCTTTCGGGTACTGATGCAAATATTGCGATTAAGCTATTCGGAACCGATTTGAGCAAATTATTTATGATGGGTAATCAGATAAAATCATCCATTGAAAATATTGATGGACTTGTGGATGTGGCTGTAGAGCAACAAACAGAAACACCTCAATTACAAATAAGAGCCAATAGAGGTATGCTAGCCCGACATGGAATTTCAATAGAGGAATTCAATAGGTTTGTAGAGCTTGCATTTGCAGGTGAAAAACTATCTGAAATATATGAAGGACAACGAAGCTTTGATTTAGTTTTGCGATTAAACAAAAACTACACAGAAAGCATCGAGCAAATTAAATCTGCATTAATAGACACCGAAAGTGGTGGAAAAATTCCACTTGAAGAAGTTGCCGAAATTGTTTCTGTAGGGGGTCCAAACTCCATAAGTCGCGAAAATGTTCAGCGTAAAATTGTAATATCAGCCAACGTTACGGGCAGAGACCTTAGAGGTGCGGTTTCAGATATAAAAGCTAAAATAGAATCTGATATCAAAATGCCTGAAGGGTACAGAGTAGAATATGGAGGTCAGTTTGAAAGCGCTGAAAAAGCATCACGAACTCTATTGCTCACTTCAATTTTGGCAATATTCATTATCTTTCTTCTTTTATATGGAGAATTTAAAGATACCACACTTTCTGCAATTGTATTATTGAACTTGCCACTTGCTCTCATAGGGGGTGTCTTGGCAATATTCTTTACTTCCGGAATAATAAGCATTCCTTCAATTATTGGATTTATCACACTATTTGGAATTGCCACCAGAAATGGAATCTTGCTAATTTCAAGATACAAACATTTGCAGGAAGATGGAGAACCTCTATACGATACTGTTCTTCATGGATCTGTAGACAGACTAAGCCCAATACTAATGACTGCCCTTACCGCAGCACTAGCATTAATCCCATTAGTATTCAATGGCGACAAACCCGGGAACGAGATTCAAAGCCCTATGGCAGTAGTTGTTCTGGGTGGACTATTAACCTCCACACTACTAAACATCTACATTGTACCAATAGTATATGAAATAATTCAAAAGAGAAGATTGAAAAATGAAAAAAATAATATTTAGTATTGTTCTTGCAGTTATTACGATTCCATTATTTTCTCAGGACAACTTATCATCAGTAGTAAATGAGATTGAATCAAACAGCAAAACATTAAAAGCAATCAGACAACAAATAGAGGCACAGAAGCTTGAAAACCGTACTGATATATTTTTACATGATCCAGAGGTTGAATTTAGCTACCTGTGGGGAAAACCTTCAGATATAGGTGTTCAAAAGGAATTCTCTGTGATGCAGGACTTTGATTTTCCCACAGCATACGGACATCGTAAAAAGATTTCTAAAATGCAAAACAGCAGTTTAGAACTGCAGTACAAATCCGAAAGAATGGAACTACTGCTTAGAGCCAAACAAATATGCATCGAACTTGCATACTATAACGCTTTGAGTAGAGAATATGAATCAAGACTTGACAATGCAAGACAAATCGCATCATCTTATAAGTCTAAATTTGATCATGGAGATACTTCTGTTTTAGAAAAAAATAAAGCTTTAATCAATCTCACAACAGTTGAGAATGAAAATAAGATGATTGATTTAGAACGCAAATCTCTACTTTCGGAACTCAAAGCCCTGAACGGCGGAATAGACATTGTATTTGACGAAACGGTAATTTTCAGCACTCCGCTCCCATCCGATTTTCATAGCTGGTATGCTGAGGCCGAGACTAAAAGCCCATCGCTACAATACTTAGGCAAGAGAATTGATATTGAGAACCAAGAGGTAAAATTAAATACAGCACTGGCACTTCCAAAGTTTAGTGCAGGATATGCCAGTGAAAAGGTAATTGGTGAAGAATTCAAAGGAATATCTGTAGGTATTTCTATACCTTTGTGGGAAAACAGAAATAAAATCAAAAAGGCAAAAGCTCAGGTAAAATCATCAGAGCTATTCCTAGAAGATAGCAAAATGCAGTTTTATACTCATCTGCAGCATCTGTATACTAAAACATCCGGATTGCAAGAAAATGCACAGTCTTATCGTTCATCGATGTCTGAGTATAGCAACGAATCTCTTTTGAAGAAGGCTTTAGATTCCGGACAAATCTCACTTCTTGAATACTTATTAGAAACAGAGTTTTATTACGATGTAATGAATAAAACCCTAGAGGCAGAGAAAGACTATAATCTAAGCCTTGCAGAACTAAGAGCAGTAGAGATTTAATGGTAAGTAATAATACTATTTTATATAAACAAATAAGTAAATTATGAGAAATTTAGCTCTGCATTTTATTTTAACTCTATTTTTTGGTATTAGTTGCGCATCTCAACAACCTGACGGAGATAACGATCTACAATTATTTTTCAACACACCTGCCACAGTTTGGGAATCTACATTTCCATTAGGTAATGGACGAATAGGCATGATGCCTGACGGAGGAGTTGAATATGAAAAAATTGTACTCAATGATATCACCATGTGGTCAGGAAGTGAAGATGAAAGGGCAAACAATCCTGAAGCAATTAATTATCTTCCAACTATTCAGAAACTTTTATTAGAAGGTAATAATCTAGAAGCCCAGAAATTGATGTATCAACACTTTAGATGCGGGGGTCAAGGCTCAGCATTCGGAAATGGAAAAGATGCACCATACGGTTGCTTTCAGATGCTTGGAGATATGGAAATCAAATATCTGTTCCCTGAAGAATCAAAAAATAGTGATGTAAATAACTATCAGCGCAGGCTATTTCTCAATAATGCAACAGCATGTACAGAGTTCAGCAAAGGAGATGTAAAATACTCTAGAGAGTATTTTGCATCTCACAATGCTGATGTACTTGTATTGCGATTAACTGCAGATAAAAAGAACAGTATATCCTTTGAAGTCAAACTAAACAGACCAGAAAGAGCAGAAATATATACAGAAGGAAATACTATAGTAATGGAGGGTCAGCTAAATGATGGATATAATGGAGAGAAAGGTGTAAAATATATCACAAAACTCGAAGTCAAAAACAAATCAGGCAAAGTAATCAAAAACAACACATCACTTAGCATCAGCGATGCTGATGAAGTAATAATCTATGTGTCAACATCTACAAATATGATAGACGATGACTATCATGTAACAGTAGATAATTTACTTGCAAAAACAAAAGAAAAGTCATATAATGAAATCAGAAGCGCTCACATCAAACAATATAAATCCAAATTTGATCGAGTAGAGCTTAATCTAGGGATACAAGATAATTCCAAAACAACAGACGAAAGATTGTCTAGTTTTCAACAAGACAATGACCCAACTTTTGCAGCACTTTATTTTCAATATGGGCGATATCTTATGATTAGTGGCACCAATGAGCATAGCCTACCACTTAATCTTCAAGGATTGTGGGCAAATGAAGTGCAAACTCCTTGGAACGGAGATTATCATCTTAATATTAATGTTCAAATGAATTATTGGCCGACAGAAGTTTGTAATTTATCCGAACTTCATGCTCCTCTAATTCGTTTTACAGAATCACTTTCCAAAGCAGGGAAAAAAACAGCAAAATCATTCTATAATGCAGATGGCTGGGTAGCACATATGATGAGTAACCCATGGGATTACACAGCACCTGGTGAGCATGCATCATGGGGAGCTACCAACACCGGTGGTGCATGGTTATGTTCACACTTATGGGAACACTATGCATTTACTCAAGATAAAGAGTACCTAAGCTCAATTTATCCAATTCTATCAGGAGCAGCAGACTTCTTTTTAAGCAGTATGATAAAGGAACCCAAAAACGGCTGGCTAGTTACAGCTCCATCGTCTTCACCAGAAAATGGATTTTATCTTAAAGGTGATAAGAACCCTATTTTTGTCTGTATGGGGCCAACTATGGATACACAACTTATTAGAGAGTTGTTTAACAACATACTAAATGCTTCTGCAATTTTGGAAGTCGAAAATAATACTACTGAAAAAATTAGAGAAGCATTGCCATATATCCCCCCGATGCAAATAAGTGAAAAGGGATATTTACAAGAATGGCTGGAGGATTATGAAGAGGCTGAGCCACAACACAGACATGTATCTCACCTATATGGATTATACCCATCAAATCAAATAACACCTCATTCAACACCTGATTTAGCAAAAGCAGCACATGAGACCCTTAACAGACGAGGAGATGCTGGTACAGGATGGTCAAGAGCATGGAAAGTAAATTTCTGGGCGCGACTTCAGGATGGCAATCGTGCATACAAATTACTAAAGAGCCTTTTGGAGCCGGCAATGAATGAAAAAATGGAAACAACAGGAGGAGGAACATACCCAAATCTATTTTGTGCTCACCCCCCATTTCAGATTGACGGAAACTTTGGAGGCACTGCAGGCATTGCAGAAATGCTTATACAAAGTCATGACGACTTTATAGAAATACTTCCCGCCATACCCGATATATGGAATACAGGTAGTTTTAAAGGACTTCGAGCCAGAGGAAGTGCAGAGATTGATGCAAGTTGGACTAATGGCAAAATAAATCGTATAGTAATAAA
>CAZHWC010000098.1:0-2004 GCA_964535975.1 uncultured Proteiniphilum sp.
TACTTTTGCAGTGCACTACTTCACCAATACACCTGTGCAGAATAAAACTTATAGTTATGATAGATATACAAAACTTATCATTTAAGTATGGCAAAAAGCTGATACTAAGCAATATTACAATGAAACTTGAAGCAGGAAAAATATATGGACTGCTTGGTGAAAATGGCGTAGGAAAGACTACTCTTCTGAAAATAATAAGCGGTTTGCAAAAGCCAAACGAGGGAAAATGTATTGTTAATGGAGAGAATCCTTTCAGCCGCACTCCTTCGCTTTTGAGTAATCTGTTTTACTTGCCCGAAGATTTAGAGTTTATACAACTTGACATAACATTAAATCAATTTGTGGAACTGAATGCTCCTTTTTATCCACAATTTGATCACGATAAATATAAATCAATTGTAAAGGACTTTGAGGTGGATGCCGACAAAAAGCTAAACAAGCTATCTCATGGTCAGACCAAAAAGGCCGCCATCACATTTGCTCTTAGCACTAATGCAAGCCTGTTGCTAATGGACGAGCCAAGTAATGGATTGGATATTCCATCGAAGTCATTGTTCCGAAAGGTGATGGCCGAATATTGCCACGACAACACTTGTGCAGTAATATCAACTCATCAGGTAAGAGATTTGGAAAACCTGATAGACCCTATAATAATTCTTGATAATCGTGCAGTGCTCCTGAATGCAAGTCTTGAGTCAATATCTCAAAAACTCTACTTTAGCCTTGAGACCATTATTCCTGAGCATGCACTTTATCATGAGCCGACACTGGGTGGCAACCTGTGCGTTAGCGAAAACAATGATGGATATGAAAGCAAGGTGAACCTTGAGGCATTGTTTAATGCCAGCATGAAGCACAAAGAAAGAATCAACCAACTATTTAATATTTAAGAGATTATGAACAACAATATATTTGACATAAAACGTTTCGGAAAGCTTATTTACAGAAAATGGTTTCACCCTACAAACTTCGCTTGGCGCAATATATACCCGTTTATGGCACTGCCGGTATTATTCTTATTACTCAACTTATGGGGAGGCGGCAACACAGTTTCGCTAGATAGTAGAGCCTCTGTTTTTGGTCTGCTCATTGTAATATCTATAGTATTTGCTCCATTTATATATTTCAATAATTACAATCATCCCAAAAAAGGAATAACAGATATTTTATTACCTGCATCTATATTTGAGAAATATATGGTGATGCAGCTAACCGGGATTTTGTTCTCGCCAATACTCATTTTCATTATGTATGGACTGACTGATACGCTTTTATCATTATTGTTTCCGGGCAAAATGAATGGTTTTGCTGTAGTGGAATTCATCACCTCTTTAGATATAAACTGGGAGAAAATATTAATCATTTTCACAGTGTATCAGTTTACTTTGTTTTGCAACCTATGGTTCGTAAAAAACAAACAACTAAAGACATTTGGTATATTTATACTATTCCACATTACTCTAATAAGCTTGGTAATAGGACTATTCTTCATGTTTATTGAAGAGATGCCGCATATGAGCAATTTAGAGTTTAATGTGTATGAAGGCAGGGGGCAATCACTTATAATAGAATCAGGAGATCATCCATCAGTGATAATAGTGCAACTACTAAGAATATTTGTAGACATAGTGATGCCGGTCAGCCTGGTTACTGGTTCATACTTTATGCTTAAAACAAAGAGATATTAATTACGAATATGAAATTTGACGAACATAAACCTATTTACTTACAGATATCTGACACCATCTGTGAGAAAATTCTCAACGATGAGTATCAGGAAGAGGAAAGGATACCGTCTATAAGGGAATTGGGTGGTGTGCTGGGAGTGAATCCCAACACAGTAATGCGCAGCTATGAGTATCTGAAGTCAATGGAAATTATATACGATAAGCGAGGCGTTGGGTTCTTTATTTCCAAAAATGCAAAGAGAGAAGTGAAAAAGATGTACAAGAAGGAGTTTTTGAACAACGAGCTTCCTGAGATTATAAAAAAGATGAGGCTGTT
>CAZHWC010000098.1:2104-7509 GCA_964535975.1 uncultured Proteiniphilum sp.
TTTCAATCATTCAATCTTATAAACTTCAAAAATGCTTTGGAAAATGTAGCTCTCCCACTCTATTATAAGAATGTGAGTCGCAAACAGCGCAACATAATTGCAATGGAGCATTTAGATAAAATGGGTCTGAAAGATTGGGCGCATCATCTCCCAAACGAACTGTCGGGGGGACAAAGGCAAAGGGTGGCAATTGCACGCGCAATTATATCAAACCCCAAAATCATTCTTGCAGACGAGCCAACAGGTGCACTGGACAGCAAAACATCTGTGGATGTGATGAATGTGCTGACAAACCTAAACAAAGAGGGAATCACTACTATAATAGTCACTCACGAGCAATCGGTTGCCGAGCAGACTAATAGAATTATTAATCTTAAGGATGGCCTAATAAGCCATGAGCAAACGTTATGATTGATATTTTACAGGAAATATTTCAAACCCTGCGTAAAAACAAATTGCGCACAACGCTTACGGGGCTTTCTGTTTCTTGGGGAATATTTATCCTAATCGTGCTGATGGGCTCGGGCAATGGCTTGATGAATGGAGTATCATCTAACTTCAGAGATAGGGCAACCAACAGAGTAACTGTGAATTCGGGAAGAACATCCATGCCGCATAAAGGGCTAAAGTCGGGAAGGGATTTAAAATTCACAGAAAGGGAGATTACTGCAATTGAAACACAACTTAGCGAGAGCAGAATGGTTACTGCAAACATATCAAACAATCAAACCATTACTTACGGAACGGAATATGGATCTTATAATATAGAAGGAGTTATGCCCGATTACATGCATATTGAAAACTTAATAATAAGACCCGAAGATGGACGCTTTATTAATCAGCTTGATTTGAAAAACAATAATAAAGTGATTGTTATCGACAAGAAAATAGCTGATCTTCTTTTTAAAAACGCCAATGCTCTGGGAAAAGATGTAAAGGTGGGAAATCTTATGTTTAAAGTAGTTGGAATAAACACTAAAAAAGCACAATGGGGAAGTCCCTCGGCATACATTCCTTTCTCTACTGCACAGATTATTTACAACCCAAGCAAGAAGTTTAATCGCATAGCCTTCACTGTAGAAGGATTAGACACGAAAGCAGAAAATGACAATTTCGATAATAAAGTTCGCACACTATTGGGTGGATTGCTGAACTTTAACGCTGATGACGCACAAGCATTGTGGGTCAAAAACTCACAGGCTGAATATATAGAGTCTCAGAAAATATTTGGAGGTATAAGCATTTTCGTCACCATCATTGGACTTCTCACACTAATTGCAGGAATTGTGGGAGTGAGCAATATAATGCTTGTGTCGGTGAAAGAACGAACAAAGGAAATTGGCATCCGCAAAGCAATTGGCGCACCACCCTCTTCAATTCTTATATCAATTATAATGGAGTCGCTAATCATTACAGCCATATTTGGATATATAGGGATGATAATGGGTATCGGGCTAACAGAGTTGATAAACTTTGTGATGGAACAATCAGCAAATGCAAGTGACAGTGAGGTGCAAATGTCGGTATTTAAAAACCCCACAGTGAATATTGGATATGCACTGTTTGCAACGTTGGTGCTAATTGTGGCAGGTGTAATTGCGGGATACATGCCTGCAAGGAAGGCAGTAAAAATTAAGCCCATCGAGGCTATGAGAGGATAAAAATATGAAATCATTTTTTGACATAGACAGATGGTATGAGATATGGATAACCATAACTCATAATAAATCACGAAGCTTTCTGACAGCATTCGGAGTATTCTGGGGAATATTCATGCTAGTGCTGATGGTGGGAGCAGGCAATGCACTAAACCAAGGAATAAGTTCACAGGTTGATGGATTTGCCAGCAACTCAAGTTTCTTCTGGAGTGATAATACAACAGAGGCATATAAAGGATTTAGAAAAGGAAGAAGTTGGAATATGCAAAACAGTGACATACCTATTTTAGTGAACAAGGTTCCTGAGATTGAATTTATATCTCCAATGCTGTTTGCAGGACATGCTGACCAAAACATATTTTATGGAGAAAAGGGTGGCAGTTATCAAGTTAGAGGATGCTATCCGGAATACAACCAAATTGAAAGCAGCAATATAGTTGCAGGAAGATTTATTAATGATATTGATATTGCAGAACAGCGCAAAGTATGTGTTATAGGAGACCGCGTGGCAGAGGTTCTGTTTACAAACGGCACAACTCCCTTGGGGACCCTCATCAAAGTTAACGGAATATATTTTCGTGTAATTGGAGTTATAAAAGAAAAATCCTCTATAAACATTGGTGGTCCTTTAGCGGAATCTGTGGTTTTGCCATTCAGCACCATGCAAAAAACATTCAATCAGGGAAATGCAATTCATTTTCTTGGGGTTACTTCCAAGCCGGGAGTAAAAATGAAAGTTGTGCAAGACAAGGTATCTGCAATTCTAAAGGAGATACACCACATAAGTCCCGATGATAAAGATGCCGTTGGATCTGTGAACGTTGAAGAGCAGTTTAATATGTTCAATAATCTATTTATTGGAATTGCTGCCCTTATATGGATTGTAGGGATAGGCACTCTGCTGGCAGGAGCTGTGGGTGTGAGCAATATTATGTTGGTGACAGTTAGAGAGCGAACCAAGGAGATTGGAATAAGACGCGCACTTGGAGCAACACCACAAAATATAATAAGCCAAATATTGACAGAAAGCGCCGTTCTTACCATACTTGCCGGCGTGGGAGGCATAGTTCTTGGGGTAGGCATTCTCTCAGTTGCGGGCATAGCACTTGAGCAGGGAGACCAGTTTTTTAAAAACCCACAAATTAGCTTCTCAATGGCAATTGGCGCTCTGTTTATCTTAACCATCATCGGCACAATTGCCGGATTTATCCCTGCAAAGCGAGCTATGATGATAAAGCCGGTTGAAGCAATAGCAGAAGAATAAATTACAAAATTGAATATAAAACAAACAGTTTAAATCATACAACAATGAAGAAGGTATTAAAAATTGCGGCCCTGGCTCTATTAGGGATATTGGTTATTTGGACCTTTGTGTTTCTCTATCAAAAGTCGAAACCCCAAAAGGATTCTTATCAAATTGAAACCGCAACCATAAAAAAGATTGAGAAAAGAACAGTTGCCACAGGCAAAGTGCAACCACGAAATGAAATTTTGATAAAACCACAAATGTCGGGTATCATTTCTGAGGTTTATAAGGAGGCAGGAGATTTAGTACAGTCGGGTGATATAATTGCAAAAATACAGGTTGTGCCTGACATGGTAAACCTTAGCAGTGCCGAATCAAGAGTATCGCGTGCCAAGCTGGCAGCCGACCAAAGCAAGACAAACTTTGAGCGTGACAGAAAGCTCTTCGAAAGCAGTGTGATATCAAAAGAGGAATTCGAAAAGGTTCAACTTCAGTACAACAATGATCTTGAGGAACTACAAGCCGCTACCGACAATTTGAGCTTGGTGCGAACCGGAATAACCAAGAGTTCAGCGCAATATAGCAATACGCTTGTAAGAAGCACCGTAAGCGGAACAATACTTGACATACCTATTAAGGTGGGAAACTCCGTTATTCAGTCCAACAACTTCAACGATGGCACCACAATTGCTTCGGTAGCAAACCTATCGGATATGCTGTTTGAAGGGAAAATAGACGAAACCGAAGTTGGCAAGCTTACCGTGGGAATGCCAATGGAAATAAGTATTGGTGCCATTCAAGACAAAAAGATAAATGCTGTATTAGAGTATGTTGCCCCCAAAGGGAGCGAAGAGAGCGGAGCAATATTATTTGAAATGAAGGCTGCAATAGAAATGCCTGAGGATATCTTTATCAGAGCAGGATATAGTGCCAATGCTGATATTATTTTAGATAAGCGTGAAGATGTGGTTTCAATCCCCGAGAGCTGTATTGAATTCGAAGATGATTCAGCATTCGTCTATGTCGTAAAAAGCGAAACACCACAGGTATTTGACAAGAAACATGTGAAAGTGGGCATTTCTGATGGCATAAACATTGAAATAACAGAAGGACTAGTGCTCAACGATAAGGTTCGAGGCAACCTGATAATAGAAACTAAGAAATAAAAGAGAGCTATGACTAAACTAAAAATATACATACTATCATTGTTGTCTGTTTGCTTTGTTTCTGTTTCGGCACAGCAATACACACTGGAACAGTGCATTGATATAGCTTTGCAAAACAACAGAAGCATAAAGCAGCAGCTAATTGGAAAACAGCAGCGCGAGATAGCATATGCACAGGCAAAAAATGATTTATTGCCATCTCTCAGTGCTTCGGCAGGACAAAGCTTTGTGTTTGGGCGTTCAATTGGATTGGACAATACTTATCAAAACACCAACTCTTCTCAAACATCTATAGGGGTTAATGCAAGTATCACTCTTTTTGATGGGCTAAGGATGAAACATAACATTGATGCACGCCGATCTGAGTTGAATGCCAGCGAGGCAGACTTAGAGAAGTTTAAAGACGACATAGAGATGAGTGTTGCCACTGCCTTTCTTCAAGTGCTTCTGCAAAAAGAGCTGGTGGTGATTGCCAACGAACAAATTGAGTTGACAAAAGAAAATATGAATCGTCAAAACGATCTGATTGCCGGGGGCAAGATGGCAAAGGGCGAGATATATGAACTGGAGGCACAGTATGCACGAGAAGAACAAAACTTGGTGCAGGCAGAAAGCAATCTAAAACTCGCTTTGCTGGACTTGGCACAGATAATGGAGTTGGACGATTTCGAAAATATGGATGTGGTGGCACCGCCAGTTGAATCAATAATTGATGATGCCATTCTTTTATCGTCAAATGATATTTTGCAAAGTGCACTAATGGTGCGCCCTGAGATAAGTGCCGCACAATATAGACTTGAAAGTAGTCTGACCGAAGTAAAGATTGCAAAGTCAAGCCTTTACCCCACTCTATCATTTGGTGCAAACATGGGAACTGGTTATTATAATATGGGTGGAGGTGTAAACGACAGATTCTCTAATCAGATTAAGAATAATATGAGCAACTCATTAGGGTTTAATCTGCAGATACCCATATTTAATAAGTTTCAAACACGAAGCAGTATTAAAACGGCACAGCTTACTGCTGAGAATAATCGCATAGAGATTGACAAAGTGAGAATTGAGTTGCGCAAACGTGTGGAGCAGGCCTATCAAAATGCACTGGGTGCTCACAGCAAATGGATGGCTGCACAAAAAGCCGAGGCTGCAAGTATTGAATCATTTCGCTTCTCGCAAGAAAAGTTTGACAACGGACGTGCTAATTCATTTGAGCTCTTCCAGGCAAAGAGCAATCTAACCAAGACATTGGCAGATAAAGCTCAGGCTAAATTTGAATATGCATTCCGCCTGAAAATTCTGGAGCTTTTAAAAGACTAATTAAACAGTGATTAAATA
>CAZHWC010000099.1:0-7174 GCA_964535975.1 uncultured Proteiniphilum sp.
TTTGTCATGTGTTGCTGATTTGTGGTACAATTTTTGAAGATATAACATCAGATATATCTTCTGTCTCATTTTTTTCAGATAGTTTTGGAGGATTATATCACTGAATTAGAAATTTAAAAATATAAAATTACATTTTTATGGCTGGAGTTTGGATACTAATGATTTTAATTGCTGTCTTGGGCTTTGTGGTTCAGGGCATGTTGCAGAGCAGGTTTAAAAAATACTCGCGAATCCCATTGCGAAATGGAATGACGGGGCGTGATGTTGCAGAAAAAATGCTTCACGATAATGGTATATATGATGTACAGATAATTTCTGTGCGCGGTCAACTGACAGACCATTATAATCCTGCCAACAAAACTATTAATCTTAGCGAACCTGTATATGGAAGCAATAGCGTGGCTGCGGCGGCTGTTGCGGCTCATGAGACTGGTCATGCCATTCAGCATGCGTTTGGTTATGCTCCGCTAAAATTGCGTTCGGCATTGGTTCCGGCAGTTAGTGCTTCGTCACGATGGGTAACATGGATTCTGCTACTGGGTATTGTTATGGTAAACAGCTTTCCCGCTTTGTTGTGGTTTGGAATTGCTTTGTTTGCTTTAACTACACTCTTTAGCTTTGTCACTCTTCCCGTGGAAGTAAATGCCTCGGCAAGAGCTTTGAGATGGCTTAGCAGTGCCGGCGTTACAGATTCAAGTAATCACAGACAGGCAACCGATGCTTTGAGATGGGCCGGATATACATACGTGGTTGCTGCTCTTAGCTCTTTGGCTACTTTGCTATACTATGTGATGATAGCAATGAGCGGAAACAGAAGATAAAAGATATAATGAAAACAGTTCTTATTACAGGTGGCTCCGGCATGGTAGGTCGTAGATTAACCAAACTTCTGAAGAAGAATGGTTATGAGGTGATTTGGTATAGCCGTGAGCGGTATGTCAAAGGAAAGATTCCGCGATATAAGTGGGACTACCGACATGGATATATTGATGAGGAGGCACTTGTGAGAGCTGATTATATTGTGCACCTGGCAGGCGCCAATTTGGGTGATGACAGGTGGAGCAATAAACGTAAGCAAACAATTGTTGACAGCAGAGTTAAGACTGCTGATTTGCTTACTGATACCTTAAAGGGAATGGATAAAAAGCCTGAGGCTTTTATTTCGGCTTCCGCCGTGGGGTATTATGGTCTTGATATATCTAAGAGAGTTTTTACTGAAGAGGATATATTGGATGGTGATGACTTTCTTAGTACCACTTGTCAACAATGGGAGGCGGCAGCACACAGATTTGAACAAGAACTTGATGTGCGCACAGTGATTGTGCGTACGGGTGTTGTTCTTTCAAAGAAAAGTGAGGCTCTTAAAAAAATGATGATGCCAATCAGGATGGGAATTGGTTCGCCATTGGGAAAGGGCAGGCAGTTCTTGTCGTGGATTCATATCGACGATTTGTGCAACATCTATCTTAAAGCCATTGAGGATGTTGAGATGAAAGGTGTGTATAATGCCGTGGCACCCGAAAAGACAACTAATGCAAGATTTATGAGACGCCTTGCGAGAAAGATGAGGCGTCCTTTCTTTATGCCCAACGTGCCATCGTTTGTTTTGCGGTTGGTGATGGGTGAGGCTGCCGATATGGTTTTGGGAGGAAGTAGAGTTTCATGCCAAAAGATAAAAGAAGCAGGTTATGAGTTTAAGTATGGTAGTGTTGATAAAGCTTTAGAATCAACACTACCATAAATATACTATAGTGAGCTTAGTAGTATTTCTTTTGCCACGTCGCCCGTAATGTTTTTGTTTTCGCCCAGTGCAAATCCTCTTTCGTTGAATCTGTCTGCAATAATTTGAATTGTTTCGCTGCCTATATTCTCTTCAGATAGTCTGGTGGTGAGTCCTAGCGAGCGATAAAACTGCTCTGTCATTTCAATTGCTTTGTCCACTCTTTCAGATTCTGTGCCCTCTTTAATATCGAATACTCTTTCTCCATATTGAAGAATCTTATCCCATTTTTGTTCTTTCATCACTCTCATGGTTCCCGGCATCACTATGGCTAGTGAGTGTCCGTGAGTAGTGCCATGCAGCGCTGTCAGCTCGTGCCCAATTAGGTGTGTTGACCAGTCCTCTGTCACGCCCATTCTTATAAAATCGTTTAGAGCCAATGTGGCTGCAAGCATATAGTCGGCCATTAGATCATAGTCTTTAGGATTTTCCTTGATTTTTGGTGCAATCTCTATTACAGAAATCAAAATACCTTCAGACCACCTGTCCATTAGTCTCGACTGGTTGGGGGTGGTAAGATACTGCTCCAGAACGTGGGTGAAAGCATCTGCAAGACCGCATGCAACCTGATGTTCGGATAATGAATATGTAACCTCCGGATCTAAAATTGAGAAGTATGGATATTTTGCTCCGCCAAAAGAGTATTTTTCGTGTGTCTCGGCGCGTGTGATTACTGCTCCTGAGTTCATTTCCGAGCCGGTGGCAGGAACTGTCATTATTGAGGCATAATCAATCTGTTTTTTTGCATATCCGCTCAGCACTATATCCCATGCGTCTTCTTCTGATGCTATTCCTGCTGCTATCAGTTTTGTTCCATCCAATACCGAGCCTCCGCCAACTGCCAATACAAAATCTATGTTGTTTTCTTTGCCAAGCTCTATTGCTTTTCTAAGTGTCTCAACATGGGGATTGGCTTCTATTCCCCAAAATTCTATATATTCTCTTCCCTTTAGTGCTTCTACCACCTGGTCATATACTCCGTTTTTCTTAACGCTGCCAAAGCCATAAGTAATAAGTAGTTTGGCTTCTTTGGGAATTAGTTCCCCAAGCTTTGATATGCGACCTTTGCCGAACACCAACTTGGTTGTATTTTGAAAAGTAAAGTTTTTCATATTATCTCCTTTTATAAATTGTTTGTAGCAAAGATAATGATTTTGTATAAATGTTGCCTTTGTGTGAACTTTTGATTGTTGAATTACGTCTATATAGATAATAAATAATAATTTTAGCTATGGGAATTATAATTGTAATAGCGGTCGTTGCTTTGGTTTTATTATATGGAGTTTCCGTATACAACAAGCTTGTAAGATTTAGAACTTTGGTGGAAGAGGCATGGAGCGGAATTAGTGTTCAGTTGAAAAAGAGACACGATCTTATTCCTAATCTTGTAGAGACTGTGAAAGGATATGCTACTCACGAACGAGAAACATTTGAGAGTGTGACTCAAGCAAGAACCACAGCTATGCAGGCTCATGATGTGAAGGCCCAGGAGGCGGCTGAAAATCAGCTGAGTGGTGCTTTGATGCGTCTTATGGCGGTTGCCGAGAGTTATCCGGAGCTAAAGGCAAATGAGAACTTTATGCAGCTGCAAGGGCAGCTTAGCTCTATAGAGGGTGATATCGAAAAGTCTCGCAGGTATTATAATGGTTCGGTTCGTCAAAAGAATATTCTTATAGATACATTTCCCAGCAATATAATTGCAGGGATGTTTAATTTTACAAAGTCTACTTTCTTTGAGCTTGAAAATGAAGCTGAGAAAGCTGTTCCGCAAATTAAGTTTTAAATGCGCAGATTTGCATTAGTGCTGTTGTTGGTGTTTTCGTTTCCTGTGATGATGATGTCGCAGGAAGAGAGAATATATTCTCATCATTCGGATATACTGGTTGATACATCCGGAGTGATTCAGGTGAGTGAAAAGATAAGAGTATATGCAGATGGTGATTTGTTTAAACGAGGTATAACCCGCTCCTTGCCTCTCACGCGAACCGATGCTGAGGGCAAGAAGGTGAAAATCAGATACGATATTGTAGGTGTTTCCAAAAACGGCGATTCAGAGAGTTTTTTTACTGAGACTGAAGGAGGGTTTTTAGTTATATATGTTGGCAGCAAGGATAAGTTGTTGCCCCCGGGTTTTTATGACTATGAGATTGTTTATAAGTCTGCAGGGCAGATAGGTTTTTATGAAGATTTTGATGAGCTTGGCTGGAATGTAAATGGTGAGTCTGAGAAGCCCGTTGACTTGGTGAGTTGTGAAATACGATTGCCTGATGGTGCTACTATTCTTAGTCACAGGTGTTACTCTGGTGCTTATAGGGATTCGGAAGAGAATTGCAACTCTGAGAGTATTTCGGATGGTGTGTTGAAGGCATCTGCCACACATCTTGAACCATATGAAATGATGACTGTGTATGTGGGGTTTGAAAAGGGCTTTGTGCATGAACCGGTGATAAAAGAGACTCTTTTGTCGAAGTTTATATCATTGCTCGACAGGATAGGCTTGCAGCTGATGAATGTAATTCTTATTGTGCCATTGTTTTTTTACTATTATTCTACATGGCGCAAGCATGGTGTAAATCCTCCAAAGCCGGTTGTCATTCCTCAGTTTGAGCCTCCTCACAATCTATCACCTGCCAGTGTTGGTGTAATCAGTGATGAGTGGTATGATCCGGGACTAGCCACAACATCCATAATCAACCTTGCCGTAAAGGGTTTTTTACGTATTGAGGAAATTGAAAGAAAGGGAATATTTAAGTTTGACAAGAAGCAGTATAGACTGATAAAGCTGAAAGATTCGTCAGACAGCTTGCCATCTGAGGAGAAGGTTATTTTAAGGCATCTCTTTGCTGATAATGATGAGTTTGTTCTTGACAATAAATATAATAGTAATGTCGAGAGCATGGTGTCAAGCTATAAATCTAATTTGGAGCTGCAACATGATGCTACTTTGAAAGAGGGTAGGAATTTGAAATATAGAGTACTGCCATGGTTTGTGCTTATTGTATATATTGTGTTGTTGTTCTTTTATGGTCGCAATGAGCCAATGGAGTTCTTTGTGTTTTTGTTTGGAATTATGTTGCCCGTTTTTATGGGGATTGTCACAGTATATATGTTGTATTCTGCCATTGTGAAAAAGAAGCCCAAACGGTTAATTTCAATATCATTGAGCATTGCCATTGTGGCGGGAGTTGTGGGTGCTTTTATTTATTTTCCTATCAACAGATTGTCAAGTAATGCAATATCTCTTCTTATTGGTATGCCCTTGGTGCTGATAGGTCATATGGTATACTCTCGTATAATTGTGAGACCAAGCGAAAAGAAGCTGCAGATGCAAGCAGATATTGAGGGGCTGAAAATGTATATAAGTCTTGCGGAGGAGAAACAACTGCAATATTTTAATCCACCCGAAATTACCCCTGAGGTGTTTGAGAGGTTGTTGCCTTATGCAATTGCATTGAAGGTTGATAAGATATGGGGGGATAAATTTGAGAATATGCTTATTAAGTCTATGCAAACGCGCGATGCCTATGTGCCTGTGTGGTATGGAGGGGCTGCAATGCGCCCTGTTAGTCTGGGCAGTAACTTGCGGCAGTCGTTGGCCAGCAATATTATACATAGTTCTGTAAATCCGCGCAGTACGGGTGGCAATAATTGGGGCAGCGGTTCTTTTGGCGGCGGCTCGGTTGGCGGCGGTGGCGGTGGTGGCCGAACAGGTGGCTGGTAATAATATATTATGTTTAAGAAAACTATAACTATTTTATAAAGAGATAAAATGAAAGAACTTATTGCAAATACTATAGATTTACGTAATGGTGAGAACATTGAGGAGAAACGTAAAGAAATCAGAGATTACTTTTTAAAAACATGGACAATCCATGAGCAATTATACTCTCAGCTTAAGTCGAGTGAGGTGTTTTATCATCGCGGAGATCCTTTGAGACATATAATTCTGTTTTATCTTGGGCATACTGCTGTGTTTTTTGTAAATAAGCTTTATTTGGGTAAGATTATTGATAAGAGAATAAATCCTAAGTTTGAATCGATATTTGCTATTGGGGTTGACGAGATGAGTTGGGATGATTTGGATAATAATCACTATGACTGGCCTCCTGTGTCTGAGGTTAGGAAGTATCGAGATGATGCAAAAAAGGCAATTCTTAATCTAATTGATACCTTGCCACTTACTGTGCCAATTGGCTGGGATAATCCTTTTTGGATTATTATGATGGGTATAGAGCATGAGCGTATTCATCTTGAAACATCTTCTGTACTTATCCGTCAGCTTCCTCTTGAGGATGTTGTGCCTAATCTGTTTGGAGAGAGGTGTAGTGAGAGTGGAGATGCTCCCGCTAATGAACTGATAGATGTGGAGGGGGGAGTAATGGTGCTTGGTAAAGATATGGATCATCCTTTTTATGGCTGGGATAATGAGTATGGACACTATAAAGAGGAAGTTGCCGACTTTAAGGCTGCAAAGTTTCTTGCTTCAAATGGTGAGTATCTGGAGTTTATAAATGATGGAGGATATAACACTGAGCATTATTGGACTGAAGAGGGCTGGAATTGGCGATCATTTCAAAAGGCTGAGATGCCTTTGTTCTGGCGAAAATCAGGAGATGACTTCAAGCTAAGATTGGTTGCCGAAGAAATTGATATGCCGTGGAACTGGCCTGTGGAGGTGAATTATCTAGAGGCTAAGGCTTTTTGTAACTGGAAGAGCGAGAAAACCGGCGAGTCGTATAGATTGCCTACGGAGGCCGAGTGGTATAAGTTGCATGCTTCGTCCGGGCTTAAGGATGTGATGGGGTGGAGTGATGGTGCACCCGGAAATATTAATCTTGAGTATTTTGCTTCGCCATGTCCTGTTGATAAGTTTAAGCATGGTGAGTTTTATGATGTAATAGGCAATGTGTGGCAATGGACTGAAACTCCAATTACAGGTTTTCCGGGATTTAAGGTTCATCCGTTGTATGATGATTTTTCTACTCCCACCTTTGATGGTAAGCATAATCTTATTAAAGGTGGTTCGTGGATTTCAACCGGAAATGAGGCTACATTGCATTCTAGATATGCATTTAGACGTCATTTCTACCAGCATGCCGGTTTTAGATATATAATGTCTGATGCTCCGCTTAATATTCAAAGCTCGGATTATGAGACTGATGAGGAGGTTACAATCTCGTGTGAGAATAACTGGGGCGATACTTATTCTGTTGATGAGGTGTTTGCTAAGCGTTTGGCAAGTGTTTTGGTGGATTTAATGAAGGAGAAGTCGATAAAGAGGGTGTTGGATTTAAATGCTGACACAGGTAGGTTGGCTTTTGAGCTGGCTGCTTTCTTTGAAGATATTACAGCTCTTGATTTTACTGCCCGAATGATAAAGGTGCCAATAAAACT
>CAZHWC010000100.1:0-7063 GCA_964535975.1 uncultured Proteiniphilum sp.
GTGAACGGTGCATAATGAAACCTTTTGGTACTCTTCACGACTGTGAATTATTAATTATGCAAATTTGATTAACAATAACGCCCTAATATCGCAAATAGATATTAAAAAACATAGCATTCACGAGTAGTAAGTATACCAAACATCTTTATAATGTCACGCTCATGGACGTGACTACTGCTAAAACAAGTCCAAAACTGTGTTTCACAGTCATGAATTATACCAAAGCAAATGTTTTTGTGCCATTCATAGTCGTGAATTGGAATTTCCCATCACTTTTTTCAGTCAAACACAAATTAACAATAAGCAAATAACACTGGTAATCAGCTACCTTAATAAAACAAAGCACCTCAAAACACATTTATTCACAAAACCAAATACATATTTACAATTACTGCATTTTAATCCCTCAACCATGTATGAATAGAAACTCCTATCACACAAACAAAAAGGCTAGACTCTGGAAATTGTATATTGGGGATTAACCTCTTTGAAAGGGGCGTATATATATATAAAGAGGGTGAAATCACTTTTGTGACTCACCCTCTGACACTGCTTATATTTATTATAAGAAAATTCTTCTTAAGCGGACTATCTCATTATAGTTTGCGCTCTGTTTGGTCCCACCGACACAATCGCGATAGGAACTCCAAGATATTCTTCAAGGAATGACAAATAATTATTGAACTCTTCAGGGAATTCATCTTCTGACTGCATTTGTGTCATATCAGTTTGCCAACCCGGGATATCCACATACACAGGCTCTATTCCGTCTAAAACTTCGAATGGGAACTGAGTAACCTCTTCTCCGTCAATCTTATATGCCACAGCTGCTTTGATAACATCAAACCCATCAAGAACATCACTTTTCATCATCACCAGTTTGGTAACTCCATTTATCATGACTGTATGACGCAATGCCACCAAGTCAATCCACCCGCAACGACGCGGGCGACCGGTGACAGAACCAAACTCCCTGCCAATCTTTTGCATTTGAGCTGCATTATCATCAAACAACTCTGTGGGGAAAGGTCCACTGCCAACGCGTGTGCAGTATGCTTTGAAGATTCCAAAAACCTCGCCTATCCTGCTGGGTGCCACACCCAAACCGGTGCAGGCACCTGCGCAAACAGTATTTGAAGAGGTGACAAACGGATATGTTCCAAAATCAATATCCAGCAAAGAGCCTTGTGCTCCTTCTGCAAGAACACTCTTCTCATCGACAATAGCATTATTGATATAGTTTTCGGAGTCGATAAATTTGAATTCTTTTAGTTTCTCAACACCTTCAAACCACTCTTTTTCGGCAAATTCAAGGTCATATTCATAGTCATACTGAGACAACATTTCGATATGTCTGGAAACAGCTTGTTGATATTTCTCATCAAAGTTATGAAGCAAATCACCAACCCTTAAGCCATGACGGCTCACTTTATCGGTATATGTAGGGCCGATTCCTTTTCCGGTAGTTCCTATTTTTCCGCTACCCATAGACTCCTCCATTGCCGCATCAAGAAACCTGTGCGTAGGCAATATAAGATGAGCTTTTTTAGAAATAAGCAATCTGTCGGTAAGTGGGTGACCTGATGCCTCCAAGCCCTCTACTTCTGCTTTAAACAAAGCCGGGTCAAGAACAACACCATTCCCAATAACGTTAGTTTTGTTAGGCTGAAAGATTCCTGAAGGTATAGATCTTAAAACATATTTTTGATTTTCGAACTCTAGTGTATGACCCGCATTTGGTCCACCCTGAAAACGAGCTACAATATCATAATTGGGTGTAAGCACATCCACAATTTTACCCTTACCCTCGTCACCCCACTGAAGGCCTAAAATAACATCTACTTTCATTTCTTTTGATTGTTAACACCAAATACCTGTCCTTTCGTTTATACTCCGACAAAGACTACAATACATGGCAGAATGTTTATTATAAGTTTATTTTTTATTCAATTTTGATTTATTCTTTTGAGCTTTCTCCTGCTCTCTCCTAAGCTTGTAAAGTGCAACTCTTTTTTCGTAACTGCACTTGCTGCATGTACCATAAATATACATACTGTAATAGCTGATGGTAAACTTTCTTATCTTCCTGCGCATGGCAGGTGTAAAGAGGTTGCCACTGTCCGACTCCCACACTTTTCCGCAGGTTGTGCAGATTAGATGATTGTGATTGTCATTGCCATAAGCACACTCATATTTGGCGGTATTTGTTCCAAACTGATGTTTTACCACAAGCCCGCTATCCAGCAACAAGTCAATTGTATTGTATAATGTGGCCCTGCTGACACGCATGCTTGTTTTGCTCATAGCTTCCAGCAAAGACTCCATATCAAAATGCTCATTATTGCTATAGATTTGATCAAGAATGGCAAATCTCTCCTTAGTCTTTCGATAATTTCTTACCTCAAGATAATTAGAAAATTCTTCCTTAACTTGTTCCCTAAGCTTTTGGTTGTTATCCATTTGAGCAAAATTAGTTCTTTTAGATGACTTATCCTAAAGATTATTTTTAAAGATTATTTTATAATATCATCTGAATGAAAAAAGAAGGCCGGAAAGCAAATCACACTTTCATTATTATATGAGTCTGAAGTAGTAACATAATAATAATAGGCTTTCTCTCTCTCTTCGGGGATATACTCGAAGATGGTATCCCTAAGTCCGGTTGCCAAAAGCAAGTCTCCATCATTGGTGCAAAAATTGCTGCTGTCGCTTCTGTAAACATTGTATGTTACTCTGTCGCTATTGTCAGGTTTGAGCCAACTTAATTGAAAGATATTGAGGTCGGAGATCTCTGCTCTCAGATCGGACGGTTCGGACGGTGCCTTGTCGTTTAACCATTTCATTGCCGGCAGTTTTGCAGGTTTTTTATAGTACACATTCAATGAGTCTAGTATGCCCTTTGTATTTGACAACACATTCTCTGCTCTAAAATATGATTGTCCC
This sequence comes from uncultured Proteiniphilum sp., assembly GCA_964535975.1. Taxonomy (GTDB): domain Bacteria; phylum Bacteroidota; class Bacteroidia; order Bacteroidales; family Dysgonomonadaceae; genus Petrimonas. Next base: position 2,944 of record CAZHWC010000100.1, read on the forward strand.
TGCACCTCTTTATTTCTTGTATAATCTATTTGATTTAATATATCTTTTTGACTCCATCCCAATTCCACCATTTGGTAGGGAGCCAGTCCGGGAACCAATATTCTGTCATTAGAATTCAACATCCAGTCATCAACAAAAGGATAAAAAAGATGTTCTTTGTAATACATCATTGGATAGAGCGCGTCGTGTTTTCCCATTTTCATCCATTTGCCTGCATCCTGATATACGGTTTCAAAAGCTGTCCATCCGTGACCATTATTGCCCAATGCACGATATCTGCCCAATGGCGAGCTGCTAACCTGTACCCACGGTTTTTGCTCTTTCACTAGGTCATATACTTTATTTACAAAGCGAGTAATGTTGTCACGTCTCCACTCTGATTTGTCTTTGCCTTTACCATACTTTTTGTAGGTATCATTGTCAGGAAACAATCCTCTGTTGTCCGGATACCTGATATAATCAAAATGAACTCCGTCTACATCATATTTCTCAACAATTTCTTTTACTATTGACAACAGATAGTCATCAGTGGCCGGAACGCCGGGATCTAAAAACCATTCGTTCTTAAACTTCTTGACTATGGTCGGATTCTTTTTGGTAACTGACCTTGTTCCCAAACCCTTTACGTGCATGTCTCCGCCCAATGGATAAGTAACCACCCAGGCATGACATGACAAGCCCCTCTTGTGCGCCTCATCAACAATAAACTCCAATGGATCAAAAAGAGGATTGCCCTGCCTGTCACTAACAATTAGTGATGACATGGGTTCAATATTAGATTTATACAAGACTTCGCCCCTGCCTCTTACCTGAAAAAGTATTGTGTTGAAGTTGTGCTTTTTGAGATTGTCTAATATATCAATAAGCTCTTTTTTCTGAGCAGATACACTGTTTCTGTTATGTGGCCAATCTAGCCCATAGTTTGTAGTTAACCATACGGCCCTAACTTCTACGGCCGGAGTATTGGGGGTTGCAGGAACAATCCACGCAAAAAGCAGAATAAATACAAAGAGATATATTTTACTCATTTATTATGACGACTCTATACTTTAGGTTACAAATTTAAAACAAAATAAGTGTTCATTTTGCCTTTTCCTAAAACTTAACACTTATAATTCTGCATTTAAAGGTATAGAAAGTTTATCAGACCATGAACGATAAGTGTAATATGGTGTATTGAAAAATACGACCAATCAATTTATTGAAAGTTTATACTCGTTTAATTGTAAGCCTAAATTATTAATTCTATTTTTGCAATAATATAGCGAATGAAATAAAAACAAACGAAAAAGGGAGATCTTATGAACTACGACGTATTACTCTTTAACTTGAATGGTTGGGAAATCCCAATTATTGTATTGGTTATCTTAATTCTTTTTGGAGGAAAAAAAATTCCTGAGTTTATGAAGGGATTAGGAAAAGGCATCAATAGTTTTAAAAAAGGACTGAATGATATCGAAGACGAAATTAAATCAGACCCTAACGACAGCAAGTCATCTAATTCTAACAAATAATCAGATTCAGTTCTTAAAACTAGCAACACATATTACTTCGAAAACACTCTTCCGTATGGTGTAGGGTATTTTCGAAGTTGTTATCTAGATTAGACTACGCATGAAGGAAAAAGAAATGTCGTTTTGGGACCATCTTGAAGAGTTTAGATGGACCTTAATACGTATTATTATTGCGCTTTTGGTTTTGTCAGTGGCAGGATTTATTGTAATCCCATATATTTTTGATTCAATAATTCTTGCACCTCGAACATCTGATTTTATTACATATCGCATTTTTGAGAAGGCAGGTGAGTACCTTCCTTTCCTACCCGATTTTTCTGCTGACGCATTTGATATTAAACTGCTAAACATTAACATGACTACGCAGTTTATGACGTATATATCCACATCCTTTTCATTTGCATTGCTTTTATGCATCCCTTACATACTGTATGAACTTTGGAAGTTTGTAAGCCCCGCACTTTATGAGAATGAGGCCAGAGGTGTGAAAAGAGCTTTTGGATTTGGTGGTGTAATGTTTATTATTGGATGCATGGTTGGGTACTTTATTGTGTTCCCTTTAATCTTTAGATTCCTTATTACATTTGAATTGAGCGATGCTATAGAAAATAGTATATCGCTGGACTCATATATGAGTAACTTCTACACTCTGATTCTGATTATGGGCATAGTGTTTGAACTGCCTCTGGTGTTTTGGCTTTTATCTAATCTGGGACTTATATACAAATCATTCTTCAAAAAATTCAGACGACATGCCATAGTTGCTTCTCTGGTGCTTGCGGCTCTGATTACGCCATCGGGCGACCCGTTCTCACTCTTTGTGGTAACAATTCCTATTTATATGCTTTGGGAACTAAGTGCAATAGTTGTGAAGAAAGATCCACCTGAAGAGGATGATTTGCCTGCTGTAATGGAATAATCTCAGTATTTATCAGCGATTGATAATTGTCTTACCAAAGGGTGAAAATGCAAGCTTCATTAACTTAAAGTGTTGATTGCCAAATGGGATACCTATTATGGTAATATAAAAAAGAAGTCCAAACAGAAGATGAGTTAATGCAATGGGTACTCCGCCCACAAAAAACCAAATAACATTCATTATAAATGATATACAGCCTGAGGCTGATTGACTTTTGACTACTCGCTTATTGAAGGGAAATAGTGCAACTTCCGCCAGCTTAAGTGACTGAAGTCCGAAGGGTATCCCTATAATTGTAACCATCATAGCGATGCTAGAAAGAAAGTATTCTATGGCAACAACTGCGCCACCGAATACTACCCATATTATGCTTCCGAGAGTTCTCATCTTACAGCAATCACCTCAATTTCGACCATGCAATTCAATGGCAAGCCTTTGGCAGCTATAGCAGAGCGTGCAGGGAATGAGCCTTCAAATTGCTTTGCATATACCTCATTCATATCTGCAAAGTATGACATATCACCCAAGAATACGGTGGTCTTAACAATATTGTCAGTGGTCAAACCTGCCTCGGTTAAAATAGCTTTTATATTTTTGAAGCATTGCTCTGCCTGCTCTTTTACTCCACCCGGTGCCAATTGTCCTGTTGACGGGTCCATTGGTGTTTGGCCGGAAATAAATATCATTCCGTTTACTTCTACTGCCTGGCTATATGGGCCAATGGCAGCTGGGGCATTGGTTGTAGAAATTACTTTTTTCATTTTATGTAGTTTTTATAATTTAAGTATATACGTTTATTCAACATTAAAATACAAATTAAGCCAGTCCTCTTTGCCTTACAACTTCGTATATCATAACTCCGGCTGCAACTGAAACATTTAGTGACTGAATGGTTCCAAACTGCGGTATTTTTACCAGCTCATCACAAATCCGAATTATCTCGTTGGATACACCTACGTCTTCGGCTCCCATAACTATTGCAACAGGATCTGTATATTCTGTTTCGGTATGAAATTTGGCTGCTTTTTCGGTGGCTGTTACCACTTTAACGCCACTATTCTTTAAAAAGGTGACAGCCTCTTTCAAGCTATTTTCGCGACAAACAGGAATTGTGTGCAAAGCACCGGCAGATGTTTTAACAGCATCTGCGTTTACCGATACGCTTCCTCGTGCAGGGATAACAATGGCGTCAACGCCAGCCACCTCACATGTGCGCGCTATTGCTCCAAAGTTTCTAACATCAGTAAGCCCATCAAGAACAAGGATAAAGGGGTTTTTACCCTGCTCGTAGAGGAATGGAATTATCTGCTCTAATTTATGATAGGTTACTGCTGAAGTGAATGCAATAACACCTTGATGATTTTTTCGTGTTATACGATCAATACGCTCCACAGGTACTTTCTGCATAGGAATGTCGTAATGACGCAACACATCTTGCAACTCTCTGAATAGTTCGCCAGACAGTTCGCGTTTTACCAATACTTTGTCGATATCCTTCCCGGCTTCTGCCGCTTCAATGACGGCACGGATGCCGAAAATCATATCTTTCTCTTTCATTTATATATTCTTATATTTCTGGATTATTCTTGTTTATATGTTTGTGCCAAGCATCACTCGTGCATTATCTATTGCCTGAGATGTGGTTTCGGCACCGCTCAGCATTCTTGCTATTTCCGAAATTCTCTCT
>CAZHWC010000101.1:0-6817 GCA_964535975.1 uncultured Proteiniphilum sp.
CTATTTATGTTTATTATTATTTTATTTCTTTCAATATCCACACTCTAGTTCAATCTATTCATTTCTCTTGCCCCGGCTTCTGATGCCTTGCGAATTGACCTGGAGTCACTAGCGTCAATTCCGTATTCATCTTTAAAAGGAAGAGTTAGCTTTACTCCTACAGGAACATTATTTGGATTTTCAATTTTATGTTTGTTTTTTAGATATATATAGACCCAAAACTCTTTGTGTCCATATTTTTCGAGCGCTATCTGACGAAGAGTCTTACCCATTGGAAGGGTTATTATTTCATGCTTTCTAACAACTGGTTGTGACTGAATCTGAATCTCTAGCTTAGGTTCATCAACCAGACTATCTTCTAAGTTTGAATTATTATTAATATCTAATAAGGTATCAATAATTATTGAGTTTGATTGCTCTTTAACAACATTATTGACAATTTCATTTCTAGTATCTAGTATCTCAGGCTTATTAGAGATGGTTTTCGTTCGCAAAAAAAAAGCAGAGGCAGTAAGCATTACCACTACCCCAATAGTGGCAATCATAATCAAACTCTTGGACTTACTATGTCGTCTTCTAGAGTTTCTAATACTTCTTTTACTTGTACCTATTGACACATCAGCCGGAGGCTCTGATATTAAAATATGTGCATCGATAATCTCTTCTTCAACAACCTCCTCTACTGTTTGATCACCTGTTTCTTCAAGCAAATAATTGTCTTCTACTATAGCATCCTCATTAACAATTTCCTCTATTGGCTCTTCTTCTTTTTCTTTGACTAAGGTATATAATATAGACTCTTCAATTAGAACATTGCCTTTTTCTGAGTCAAATTCTAAAACTCTGACACCATCAAAAGCAACATCTTTGTTTAACATAGTAGTCTCAAAGTTTATAAACGGCTTATTAACCAAGTTTTTAAGAGAAGAATCAGGCTCAAACTCAGCGCAATAATATGATATAATATCACCTACGGCTAATTCTTCAACTTCATCTTCATTGGCCAGAGTCACATTATTAATATTAAAGACACCAAGATTTTCAATCTCCACCCTACCCTCTTTTATTAGTCTGTCTGAAATAATATCAAGTAACTCTTTCAAAAATAAATCTGAGTCCGCTTTACTTAAATCCAAACCTGTTGATAGAAGAAGAGAAATATCTTTTATATTAGTTGATTCTTTTGTGTCCATATCCACTATTCCTTAAAGTCCTGAAAATGCTTTTTAATTGAAGATGATGGCTTAAATGTAACTTTTATTTCGGGAGGAACAAGATATCTATCATCATTTTCAGTATATATATACTCATGTTCCATAATAGTGTTAAATACTCCAAGGCCTTGCAATGAAACAGAATCTCCATCGTTGATTTTTTCATTAATTATTTGGACTGTCGACTCTAGAACCTCTCCAACTCTTTCTTGTGTCCAATTTAATCTCTGAGCCAACTCTTCTATCAAACCATTGTGGGTCATATACAACAAACTATAGGGTTACAACTTCTCCAAACAAATCAAATGGAAATGCAGAATTAATTTTCACATCATACATTTCTCCAATAACAAGCTCTTTATTTTTGCTAATTAGAACTTCTCCATCTACTTCAGGAGAATCATATTCAGTACGACCAATAAAGTAATCTTCCTCCTCACGGTCAATAACAACTTTGAAGACATGACCAACTTTCTCGTCGTTAACAGACTGAGAAATAACCTCCTGTATTTCCATCAGTTGATTCATTCTTTCTTGTTTTACAGAAGAAGGAACATCATCCGTATAGTTTTTATCGCAATATGTATCGTCTTCGTGTGAATAAGGGAATGCACCAAGCCGCTCAAACCTGGTTTCCTTCACAAAAGACAGCATCTCCTGAAAGTCCTGTTCAGTTTCACCTGGATGCCCAACCATCATAGTTGTGCGTATATGAATACCAGGCACTTGTCTTCTAAATTCTTCAATTAAATCTATAGTCTGTTGCTTGGTAATATTGCGTTTCATCTTGCGCAACATATTATCACTAATATGTTGAAGTGCAATATCCAGATATTTACAAACATTATCTCTCTCTCTCATCACACGCAAGAGATCCATTGGAAAATGAAGAGGATATGCATAATGAAGGCGTATCCATTCAACACCTTCGATATCAGAAACACGCTCAACAAGTTCGGGTAATCTCATTTTTTTGTATATATCAAGTCCATAATAGGTAAGGTCCTGAGCAATAAAATGAAATTCCTTAACCCCCTTGCTTACCAATAAGCGCACCTCTTCAACTATATCTTCTATTGGACGAGACACATATCTACCAGTGATAATTGGTATAGAACAATAGGCGCAAGTACGGTCACAGCCTTCTGATATCTTTATATATGCATAATGTGGAGGAGTAGTTAGTGACCTGTCAAATTCAAGATCCTTATAATAAGACTTCCCTAAATCATTTATCAGATTACGCCAATCAAATTTGCCATAAAACTTATCAACTTCGGGTATCTCGTCTCTCAACTCTTCAACATATCTTTGTGATAAGCAACCCATTACAAATAGCTTTTTAATCTTATTCTGTTTCTTTGCCTCAACAAATTGCAAAATCATATTTATAGACTCTTCCTTAGCATCTCCAATAAATCCACAAGTATTAATTACTGCGATCTCACCATCTGCAACAGAGGGGTCATGTTCTACCGTATATCCATTGGCAACAAACTGCCTCATCAGAGTTTCAGAGTCAACCAGATTCTTTGAGCAACCAAGTGTTATAACGTCTATCTTATTTCTTTTCATAAATATTAATACGAGCTTATACTCTGTAGTATAATGCCAACAAACAATCTCAGGGAGGAGCTATCCTAAACCTGAAATTGCCTATTTAAGCTATTGTTCCTAAATTAAATAATAATTAATTGCTTGAAGTTATTTCTACTCGCCAAACAGAGAATCAACAAACTCTCGACGACGGAACACTTGTAAATCATCAATCCCTTCGCCTAAACCGATATATTTAACGGGAATTTTAAATTGATCTGATATTCCAATTACTACGCCACCTTTAGCCGTACCATCCAGCTTGGTAATTGCAAGAGATGTAACTTCCGTAGCAGCAGTGAAATGCTTGGCCTGTTCAAAAGCATTCTGCCCTGTGGAACCATCTAACACTAACAAAACTTCATCTGGAGTATCAGGAACGACCTTACTCATTACATTCTTTATTTTTGTTAGCTCGTTCATTAAATTAATCTTGTTGTGAAGGCGACCTGCTGTATCAATAATTACAACATCCGCATTGTTTGCTTTGGCAGAGCTAAGCGTATCGAAAGCAACTGATGCTGGATCGGCACCCATCTTTTGCTTGATAACAGGAACACCCACACGTTCTCCCCAAATATCAAGTTGCTCCACAGCAGCAGCTCTAAATGTATCGGCAGCACCTAAATACACAGATAAGCTATTTTGCTTGAACTGGTGTGCAAGCTTACCAATAGTAGTAGTTTTACCAACGCCATTAACTCCCACAACCATTATAACATATGGCTTTTTCCCTTCAGGAATTGAGAATTCTGTAACATCATCAGAATTATTTTCTGTTAGAAGATTAGCAATTTCTTCACGTAAAATAGATGTTAATTCATCTGTACCAACATACTTATCGCGGGAAACACGTTCTTCAATTCGTTCAATAATCTTTAAAGTTGTATCGACTCCAACATCTGAGGTAACAAGAACCTCTTCAAGTTCGTCCAAGACCTCGTCGTCAACTTTTGATTTGCCAGCAACAGCTCTTGTTAGTTTAGAAAAAATATTTGTCTTTGTTTTTTCTAAACCTTCATTAAGTGTCTCCTTTTTTTTCTTTGAGAAAAGATTGAAAAATGCCATATTATAATATTAAATTCAATTATTCGATGAAAGAAATGATTTACTAAGCAACTGCACTAATATAGTACAAATCTACAAAATAGTGTACAAACCAAGGCATAAAAAAACTTCTCTACAATTACTGCAGAGAAGTTTTTACATATCTTTAACCTTTTTACTTTTTGAAAAAATCCTGTACGTGGTCATTTAATACCATTTCTTCAACAAAGCTATAAGCACCTGTTTTTTCTGACTTAACCATTTTAATAACCTTAGTGTGGCTACGTCCTGTTGTTGATGTTTTGTCGCGATATCCTGCGACTGCTCTTTTTGCCATAATATAATTTCTTTATCTAATTTCTTTATGAACTGTCATTTTCTTAAGAATAGGATTGTATTTTTTCAACTCTAATCTTTCTGTAGTATTCTTTTTATTCTTGGTACTAATATATCTTGAAGTACCGGGCATTCCGCTTTCTTTGTGTTCAGTGCATTCTAAAATAATCTGAACTCTATTTCCTTTTGCTTTTTTTGACATAACTTCTACCTCCTATTTATGCATTTAAATACCCTTTTGAGGCAGCAGTTTTAAGAGCTGCATCTAGGCCAACCTTATTAATTGTGCGTAAACCTGCTGCAGATACATTCAGGCTTATCCATACATTCTCTTCAACCCAAAAGAACTTCTTTGTAAACAGATTCACATTGAATTTACGTTTCGTTTTTCTGTTAGAGTGAGAGACATTGTTACCAACCATGGCTCTCTTTCCTGTTATTTGACAAATTTTAGACATTGCTATATTGTATTTTATTGATTTTCTGTATACGTGATGAGATATTCCACAAATCAGGGCGCAAAATTAACCATAATATTTATAACGTGCAAGAATATAGCTAATAAATTTATATCTACGCAATTATAAAATTATTTATTAGTTTGAAAAATCTGGCTTAAATCCTGATACAACTCATTAAAAAAGTATAGAGTACTTTTCTGTGTATTTATTTTGAATTCCTTCTCGGATTCAGATGAAGATGATATGGCTGACGGGGTGATGGTTTCTTCAGCAGAAAAAGTTTTAGGAAATAACGAACCACGCGACTGAGGGTTTTGGTAGCTTATATCTCTAATAACCAATGCACATCCGGCACTGGCTACAGAAGCATCGAATCTATAATTCATTATAACTTTTTCTCTGACACCTTGGCTACTTTGCGGCAAAAGAAGCTCAACCTTAGAGCTAACTGTTATCGAATTATTTTTTTCATCAAATCTTATTCCTGACAACAAAGGATTTCCTGTATAGTTATCTTTCCCCCACTTATATAATAATGAGTAGCGCTGATCAGTTGACAATGTCTGATCTGAATGAATAAACTGTTGAAAAACAACTTTACCATTAACAACAGGAACAGATGTGAATACTGATTGACTTTTAGCTTGGAGCATAAAAGACATAACCATAACCAATATAAAAATAACTTTTCTCATTTCTTTCAATTTCAATTCTTTCATAATTATTATACCAATTGTATAAGAATATGACTACAAATTTACGGAAAAGATTAATCGCTGCCAACAGAATGTAAAAAAGATTCAATTATATTTTATTTATCATTTGAAAAACATTACTTTTGCAACTCGAAATTTGATAACATAACTTTTTTATACAATCAAAATGTCAAAGAAAAAAAATGCAGCACAAACCGAAACAGGTTTAGAAAATATTGAAGAGGTATTATCTGCGTCGGAACGTTTTATTGAGAAAAATCAACAGAAAATCCTTATTGCTCTTTTAGCAATTGTAGTAATCGTTGGAGGTGTTATTGCCTACAACTACCTGCATAAACACCCAAGAAACGAAAAGGCTCTTGCAGCTCTTTATAAAGGTGAAAGATACTTCCAGAATCAGGAAGACTCATTGGCCATTTTCGGAAATGGAAATGATTACATTGGATTTGAAAATATTACAAAAGAATTTCATGGAAGCAAAGCTGCTGACTTAGCACACGCATACGCGGGCATTTGCTACAGCAGACTAGGTAAGAACGAGGAGGCACTAAAACATCTTAATAAATTTAGAGGTGGCGACTTGTTGATTACTCCGGCTATTGCAGGAGCTGTTGGTGATATCTACATGAATATGGGAAATACAGAGAAAGCTATTTCCACATTCACCAGTGCTGCAAAAAAAGCAAATGATGATTTGTTAAGTCCAATTTACTATAACAAAGTTGGAATGGCACATTTATCTGCTAAGAACTATAACAAAGCTATTGAGACTTTTCAGATGATAAAAGACAAATATATCAATAGTGTTCAAGCTCAAGAAGCAGACAAATATATTGAAGCTGCTAAAATTCAACAAAAAGGAGAATAATAAAAAACAATGGCAACAATTTATCAAAACCTGTCTTCGTATGATGCAGAAAGTGTTCCAAGCGGGGAAGGAAAAAGAATTGGCATAGTAATTTCAGAATGGAACTACCCTATTACTGGTGCTCTATTAAAAGGTGCTACCAGTAGCTTACTTAAACACGGAGTAGTAGAAGAAGACATTGTAATAGAGCATGTACCCGGAAGCTTTGAGCTTACTTTTGGAGCAAAAAAGCTTTCTGAAACCAATAGCTTTGATGCTATTATAACTTTAGGCTGTGTAATACAGGGAGACACACCTCACTTTACTTATGTATGTGAGGGTGTTACTCAAGGCATTACCGATCTTAATATGAAGTACAATACTCCTGTTATTTTTGGTGTTCTCACAACCGATACCCTTGAGCAAGCTCAAGACCGTGCTGGTGGAAAACACGGAAACAAAGGAGATGAAGCAGCAATCACTGCATTAAAAATGATTGCAATAAACCATAAATACAGATAAAAGTATTATCTTTGCATCTGTTTGGGGCAGTTACCAGAGTGGACAAATGGGGCTGACTGTAACTCAGCTGGCTACGCC
>CAZHWC010000102.1:0-6648 GCA_964535975.1 uncultured Proteiniphilum sp.
AGCACCTGACTGTTAATCAGGGGGTCCTTGGTTCAAGTCCAAGAAGAAGAGCAAATAAAATATATCTTTCTTAATTATAAAGATTCTTCTTTAGCTCAGTTGGTTAGAGCACCTGACTGTTAATCAGGGGGTCCTTGGTTCAAGTCCAAGAAGAAGAGCAAAAGAGGTTGCCCGTAAGGACAGCCTCTTTTTTTGTTTAATATAACCCTGCTTATATTTAGAATAATCATCACAGTCTCCAATGAGGCACTAAAATAAATGAGGCTGTCGATTTCTCAATCGGCAGCCTCTGAATCTAAAACTGTGAAATTTAAAAGTAGATAGTTTATTGCTTTACGCAAAAGCTTTCTCAAGCTCTATAGCTTTAGGGAAAAGTATATTATTCTCCAAATGGATATGTTTATGTAAATCGTTCTCAAATTCCTGAAGAAGTGAGAAAGTTACTCTATAAGTTCCACATGCATCTACAGGAGGAGTGTAGTTGTCAGACAAATCAGAAATCTGACGGAATCTCTCACCCTCGTTGTCATGCTCCATATGCATAACCTCTATTGGATTCTTTACCTCACCAAAGTTTGATTCAGGAAGTGGAGCATTTTTTAATTGCGCTTCCACCATTTTGCGAATATGTGGAAACAACACACCCTCTTCTTTAGTCATATGTGATGTAAGTTCCTGTGCCGACTGGAAGAATAGTTCACCAATTTCCAGTAGTTCGGGATGATTGCCACCGTGCACTCTCATCACCTTTGTTATATACGGAGTTATCTCCTCAATTTTTGCTTCCACATATCTGTGGTGAGTTTTCTCTATATAGTCTGCCAAAAGGTCCAGAGGCCATGTTCTATAATCAACTTCCGCACCCGAATTGCCCTGAGCTGCGGCAGATTCAAGTTTTTGTAATAACTCGTTGGTGTCGATATTCTTTTTTGCACAAGCATCTTCAATAGATCTGTTGCCATTGCAGCAAAAATCAATACCCGCTGTCTTGAAAACAGTTGCGTAGCGATAGTTTTCTGCTACAATCTTTCCAATGTTGCTGTCTTTTGTAATACTCATAATTTTGTGAATTTAAAAATGTTACGATTAATACTAATCGTGTTAGTTGTAAACTTTTATTATCTTTTTCGTAGAAGCGAAACGCCAAATACCGAAAGTGAAACCACCTTTATTACTTCTACTATTATATATGTATAATGTGCTATAGAGCTTGATGATACACTTTTTGCCTCAATATGCATATTAGCTCTTTCAAAAAGTGTCGGAAGCAACCAAAACGATTGCATAGCCAAAATTACCACTGTTATAATTAATAATATATGCTTACCCTTTATTAGGCTCTGTCCCGAAAGTATTGAGCTTAGCATTATTATAATTGCTAAAGCCCATTCAATCTTATTAAGGGTATTAAAAACCAATTTGCCAATTCCCAATCCAAGTTCCAGCGTTATGCCGGGAGCCTGAAACTTTAGCCAAGCCTCCATAAAGCTTATGGCACATACTAATCCAATCCAAATAAATGTCAACGCAATTGCAGTTGAATTTCTTTTTGACATCATCATATTATTATTTCTTTGCGCACTAATTATATTAAGATAGATATGTCTTAAATAGGAGTAAATTTTTTATCTCTTCAAAAAAGTTAAACCGTTATTTAAATCCTTAGCAAGCTCAAGCACGGTTGTGGTCTCCAGCATCTCACGCAAGTCGTCTCTTATTGCTCCAAACTTGTGATGAAGAGGGCAAGGCTTTTCGTTGCTGCACTCGGGTAGTCCCAATCCACATCCCACAAACACCTGATCGCCATCAATAGCTTGAACTATTTCACTCAAAAGCACTTTTGACAGTCTGTCAGCCGGAATATCAAACCCACCGGCAGGACCCTTTTGCGAGTCAACAATGCCATTGCGAGCCAAAAGCTGTAAAACTTTTGCGGTAAAAGCCTCAGGCGAATCAATTGCTTTGGAGATCTCTTTTATATTCACACGATTTCCCCACTGCGATTGTTCCGCAATATATAACATAGCTCTAATACCGTATTCACATGCTTTTGAAAACATATCTATTGTTTAGTTTGTGACAAAGATAATAATTCTTTTATCTTTATGGATAAAAATATCCGAAAATATTTATTTCGTTTAATAAAGTAGCTTAAATCAAAAATCCTCTTGTATCTTTGTTGTAATAAAAATCACTTAATATGAATAATAAAGAATATGAAGCAAAACTATTGTCATTAGGTTATCCCAAAGATGATGTATACGGAACCCTTTCTATGCCTGTATATAATAGTTTGGCATTCGAGTTTGATACTGCCGAGGAGATGTCGGCAGCTTTTCTTGGAACTACAAACGAACATGTTTATTCAAGAGTCACCAATCCCACAGTACAACACTTTGAAGATAGAGTGAGGGCAGTTACGAATTCATTTGGAGTTACTGCTTTAAATTCGGGAATGGCGGCAATCAGCAATGTATTTATCACCCTGGCATGGAGTGGCAGCAATATTGTTACATCAAACAAACTTTTTGGAAATACATATTCATTTTTTGTGAATACGCTTCAATCCTTTGGAGTAGAGGTTAGATTTGTTGATTTAAAAAATGCGGAAGATGTAGCCTCAGCAATTGATGCCAATACATGCGCCCTTTTTGTTGAGATTATTTCCAACCCACAAATGGAGATTGCAGATTTAAAATTGTTGAGTGGTTTGGCTCGCGACAAAGGTGTGCCCGTGGTTGCAGACACAACATTAATTCCCTTCTCATCGTTTCTTTCTTCCGATTTTGGTGTTGACATTGAAGTTATCTCAAGCACAAAATACATTTCCGGGGGAGGCACATCATTAGGTGGACTAATTATAGATTATGGCAAGTTTGATTGGAATAATTCTCCCAAACTAAAAAATATTTCAGAAGACAGTATGACATCGTTTCATATTAAGCTTCGAAAAGAGATACACCGCAATCTTGGAGCATACATGACTCCGCAAACTGCATATATGCAATCATTAGGATTGGAATCGATGCCGGTAAGATACGAGCGACAAGCCACTACATGCAAAGAGCTGGCAATAAAACTTATGAAAGTAGATGGTATTGATTCGGTTTGCTATCCAGGGTTAGATACCCACCCTGATTATGAAGTAAGCAAAGCGCAGTTTGGCAACACACCCGGAGCAATGCTTATATTTGATTTAGAGTCCAGAGACAAGTGTTTCAGATTTTTAAATGCACTAAAACTAATTCGCAGAGCTACCAATCTTTTTGACAACCGATCATTGATTTTGCATCCTGCAAGCACCATATATGCAGGTTTCACACCTCATCAAAGGGCAGAGATGGATGTCAGAGAAACCACCATTCGCCTTTCGGTTGGATTAGAAGATGTGGAAAGCTTGTTTGAAGACATTGTGAATGCACTCAAAGACACAGAATAGCATACTCAGATAATTATAAAAGTTATCCCCCTTATTTTAAGTCCACTTTGATTAAACCGGACTAAAATAAGGGGGATTTATTTTAATTTGGAATCTTCCAAATACTATTTTTCTTTCTTTATCAGCGCAATGCCCAATTCGTCAAGCTGCTCTTGCGCAATCACAGACGGAGCATCAATCATAACATCGCGACCAGAATTATTTTTTGGGAAAGCAATGCAATCTCTAATGCTGCTTAGTCCGGCAAAGATTGAAACAAATCTATCCAAGCCAAAAGCTATGCCGCCATGGGGTGGGGCGCCATATTGAAAAGCATCCATTAAGAAACCAAATTGCTCTTGTGCACTCTCTTCAGAAAAGCCAAGCACAGAGAACATCTTCTTTTGCAATTCGCTATCATGAATACGTATTGAACCACCGCCAATTTCCACACCATTTATAATCATATCATATGCATTGGCTCTCACAGCAGCCGGGTCTGTATCCAAAAGTGAAATATCTTCAGCCTTTGGCGAAGTAAACGGATGGTGCTTTGCAAAAAATCTGTTTAGCTCATCGTCCTTCTCCAAAAGAGGGAAATCAACAACCCACAAACATTTATAATCATTCTTGTCTCTAAGTCCCATGCGAGTTCCCATCTCAAGCCTTAACTCACAAAGTTGCTCCTGAGTCTCAACAGTCTCACCGGCCATCACCAGAATTAAGTCTCCCGGCTTTGCATTGCATCGCTCAGCCCACTGTTTTAACACATCCTCACTATAAAATTTGTCAACCGACGATTTTAATGAACCATCCTCGTTATATCTTACATATATCAATCCCTTTGCACCTATCTGAGGTCTCTTCACAAAGTTGGTAAGCTCGTCAACCTGTTTGCGAGTGTAAGAAGCACATCCCTCTGCACAAATAGCTCCCACATACTCGGCACTATCAAATACAACGAAATCAGCCCCCTCAGTAAGATCTTTAATTTCCACAAACTTCATATCAAAGCGAATATCAGGTTTGTCCGAACCATAATATTTCATAGCATCGGCAAAGCTCATACGAGGAAAATCACCCTCAATTTCGATGCCCTTCAGCGTTTTAAACAAATGCTTGGTAAGTCCTTCAAAGGTTGAGATTACATCTTCCTGATCAACAAAAGACATCTCGCAGTCAATCTGTGTAAACTCCGGTTGACGGTCGGCGCGCAGGTCTTCGTCTCTAAAGCATTTCACAATCTGGAAATATCTGTCAAAGCCAGACACCATCAAAAGCTGCTTAAACAATTGTGGCGATTGGGGCAGGGCATAAAACTCACCCTGATTCATTCTTGAAGGCACCACAAAGTCGCGTGCACCCTCGGGTGTAGAAGCAATCATCATTGGAGTTTCCACTTCCAGAAAGTTTCTTTCGTCAAGATATCTTCGTGTTTCAAAAGCCATCTTGTGTCTAAGCTCAAGATTTTGTCTAACCACATCACGTCTCAAGTCCAGATATCTGTACTTCATTCTAAGGTCATCACCTCCGTCAGTATCAGTTTCGATGGTAAATGGCGGATTCTTAGATTTGTTAAGCACCTTTATTTCGGTAGCAATTATCTCTATGTCGCCGGTGGCAATGTTAGCATTCTTGCTTGATCTCTCCTGCACCTTTCCGGCAACCTGCACCACCCATTCGCGCCCAAGCTTATTAGCCTGCTCAGCCAAATCGTGATTCACCTCCTGATTAAAAGATAACTGTGTTACGCCATATCTGTCTCGCAGATCAATAAAGGTCATACCACCCATTTTGCGGATTCTGTGAACCCATCCCGAAAGAGTTACCTCTTGATTTACGTCGGCGATTCTCAATTCGCCACAAGTTTTGCTTCTATACATATATATAATGTTTGTTTTCCTATTATTAAAGATGCAAATTTACAAAAAAGTATGGTTATAACGCACTTTGCCATCAAAAAGCTTGAAAGTGTGATCTCGCAATCAATTATTATTTCAGATAAGGGTATGGAAAAGGAGAGTTCGACAGCTTATTGCAATAATTTTGAAAAAAAAGTGATTGCAAAAACATGCGTTTAAAGCCCTTAAATGGGTGTTTGAGTAAGAATTGCAACCTTTTTGCTAAAATAATTCAGAAATGTTTTGGAGGAATTAAAAAATGTACTACCTTTGCAATCGCAAATCAGAAATGATTGCCACTGCGGGGTGTAGCACAGTCCGGTTAGTGTACCTGGTTTGGGACCAGGGGGTCGTGAGTTCGAATCCCACCACCCCGACGCAGAAATCAAAAACCACTTGTAGATTCTCTACAGGTGGTTTTTTTTTGTTATGTATAAAATGTCATTCTGAATACCGTCCATTCGTCCTTTACAAAGTGAGTAAGTGTGCCATTGTGAAGACGCATGATATATCGTGAAATACTAAGTCCTATTCCTGTACCGGTTTGTTTGGTAGTGAAGAAAGGGACGAAGATGTTGGGTAAAATGTCTTTATCAATTGCCTGACCATTATTATATATATCCAAATTAATGGAAACCTCTATCCCTTTTTCTTCAAAGCTAGCTGTTTCCAGAGCAATGCTTCTTTTTATTACAGATTGTAATGCAATAGGAGCAAGATGGGGGGTAGGGATTCCTGTAAACTTACGATAGGAGTTTACAAAGTCAATCAAACCTTTGGAAGTTGAATTTATTACTTTCAAAGCCTCCTCAGTATTTTGTATCAATTCATATGTATTATCAGAAATATTGTTTTCGTTATTCTGTATCGACCGTTCAATAAGAGTTCGCTCCATCTCTTCAAGCGTTACGTTTTCAAGTTCTTTGTTCTTATCGTTCACTCTCTGTCTTAGAAATAAGCCCGAAGCTTTTATAACATTGCCGGGCCAGCTATATTCCTGCATTTTAGCTATAGCATCGTCGCTCAGTTCAATTCCAACTTTATTATACCTGTCGCTTAGTTGCTGAAGAAAAATGGATGCAGGCATTTCCACAGGATTTGCAAAGTATATGGACGGTAGCGAATACACCTCCTTCTCGGAACAATTAAAAAACAAACGAGGAACTTAATAAAATAGAAACACAAACAATAAAGAGGGTGAATTTGTAGCCGTTATGGGACCTTCGGGTTGTGGAAAATCCACACTGCTGAATATTCTCGGAATTTAATGGCAGATATTATATCCAAAAGATATGCTCTAAGGTATTTAATCAAACTAAGTATTTATAA
>CAZHWC010000103.1:0-2684 GCA_964535975.1 uncultured Proteiniphilum sp.
AAACAATTAGACCATTCGGTATATGATAGCTGGAAAGGTCTTACCAACATAAAGATAAGCAACGATGGCAAGATTGCTACGGCGCAGATTAGTCCACAAGAGGGCGACACCATTCTGCTGATTCAAAACACTGTGAACGGTAAGTTGCTGCAAGTGGAGAGGGTGAGACAATATCAGATGTCGCCCGATGGCAAGTTTACAGTAGGAATACTAAAAGCTCCGCTTAAAGAGAGGCGTCAGGCACGAATTGACAAAAAGAAGGGCGACAGCGTGCCAAAGGATTCTTTGGTGATTGTGAACAACAGCACCTTTAATATTGATACTATTGCAAATGTTAAGTCTTTTAAAGCTCCTCAGGAGATTGCAAAGCATATTGCATATGTAATTGAATTTCCGAAGGATACAACAAAGAAGTCGAAAATAAAAGAGAAGGACTTGCTGATTCTGAGAAATCTGGAAACGGGTGTTGAAGATAGTATACGCAACACAGCAGTGACATTGTTCAACAAATATGGAAACTCATTTGCTGCTACTATTATCCCTGATAAAAAGGACTCTACCGACTTTAAACGAGTGATGTTTGTTGACCTTGCAAATGGCAACAAAATTGATATTTCGAAAGATAGCTTAGACTATAAGTCGTTATCGTTTGACGAGGCGGGGCAACAGCTGGTGTATATGGCAACGGGCGACACATCAAAGATTGAACAAAAGTCGTATGACATAAGATATTTTAAACTTGGTGCCGACTCGGCAAAGATTATTGCCGGCACTAATAGTAAGGGATTGCCTAAAGGTTGGATTTTCACTGATAACTCTGCGCCTTCATTTAGCAAAAATGGTAGCAGGATAATTGTGGGCTCGGCGCCTAAGCAAGCTCCTAAGGATACTACTATTGTGGATTTTGAGATGGCTCGCCTTGACTTGTGGAGCTGGAACGACCCTGTGATTCAGCCTCAGCAACTTGTGGAGCTTCGCAGTGAGTTGAATCGTACATACACGGGAATTATTACTCCCGACAAACCCAACGAGTATTTGCTTTTGGCAAACGAGGATATGCCTTTCTGCACAATATCTAATCTTAGGGATGGCAAGTATGCGGTGCTTTCAACTGATCGCCCATACCTGATTGAGACGCAATGGGATATATCGCCTAAGGTGGATGTGTGGCTATATAATATTGAAACGGGCAAGCTAAACGAGATTGGCAAGCCGGTGAAAGGAAGAGCAACTCTTTCTGCCGATGGAAGATTTACTGCATGGTGGGATGGCGAAGCAAGAGAGTGGTTTGCATATAACAACGAAACGGGAGCTATACGAAGCCTGACAGCTGATATTGATGTGAACTTCTGGAACGAGAAGAATGACACGCCATCACTTCCCGGAGCATATGGAATGGCTGCATGGGGCGAGAATGATGAGTTTGTGTTGCTATACGATGCTTATGATATATGGAAAATTGACCCGCTTGGTGTGAAGAAACCCGAGAATATTACTCAGGGTGTAGGTCGAAAAGATTCTATCACATTTAGATATATAAAGACAGACCCCGAGAAGAGGTTTATTGAGCCAAAGGATGTTTTATTATTGTCTGCATTTGATAACGTGAGCAAAGAGAATGGTTTTTATACTCTTAAGCAAAAGGGAAGAAAGCCTCTTGAGAAAAGAGTTGTGGATAAGTATAACTTTGCATCGCTGACAAAAGCAAAGGATGCCGATGTGTTCTTATACACGAAGAGTAATTTCAGCACTTCACCAGACTTATACTACACAAACAATTTCTGGAAAACTGAGAAGAAATATACTGACATTAATCCACAGATGAAGGATTATAACTGGGGCTCTGCCGAGATGTTTGAATGGACATCATTTGCAGGTGTGCCTCTTAAGGGGATTGTTTATAAACCTGAAGACTTTGATCCTGCAAAGAAATATCCTGTGATGATATATTTTTATGAGCAACACTCTGATAATTTATACAATTATTTCACGCCGGCACCAAGCAGATCAACAATCAATATTCCTTTCTTTGTGAGTCGTGGTTATATAGTATTCACTCCCGATATTCACTATACGGTTGGCAATCCGGGTCATGATGCCTACAACGCAATAGTGGCGGGTGCAGAGGCATTGGCAAAAAACAGCTGGGTGGACAAAGATAATATGGCTATTCAGGGGCAAAGTTGGGGTGGATATCAGGTTGCATATCTGGTTACACAAACCGATATGTTTAAAGCCGGAGGTGCAGGTGCTCCTGTGTCTAACATGACAAGTGCTTTTGGCGGCATACGCTGGGAATCGGGACGAAGCAGACAGTTTCAGTATGAACAGACGCAGTCCAGAATAGGTTCTTCGATGATTGATTCGCTGGATTTATATATCGAAAACTCGCCCGTGTTCTTTGCAGATAAGGTGAACACACCGCTACTGATAATGCACAACGACAATGATGGTGCTGTGCCTTGGTATCAGGGTATTGAGTATTTCATGGCTCTTCGCAGATTGCAAAAGCCAGTGTGGATGCTTCAGTATAATAACGAGGCGCACAACCTGATGCAGCGTCGCAATGCCAAAGACTTGTCTATTCGCTTGCAACAGTTTTTTGATCATTACCTAAAGGGTGC
Source organism: uncultured Proteiniphilum sp. (assembly GCA_964535975.1). GTDB lineage: Bacteria > Bacteroidota > Bacteroidia > Bacteroidales > Dysgonomonadaceae > Petrimonas. The sequence continues at coordinate 2,625 of CAZHWC010000103.1, forward strand.
ACCTGCTCCATCATGGATGATTAACGGACTGCCTGCTACCGAAAAAGGAAAGTCGTGGGG
>CAZHWC010000103.1:2784-6099 GCA_964535975.1 uncultured Proteiniphilum sp.
TCATTTATGTATCCTCCAAAATAAGCAGGGTCGTCGGAATTGATTGTTACAAGTATATTATTGTCTAAGAAAGCTTTTATGGGCACTTCGCTAAGCTCATCAAATACCTTTAGCTTGACATTTGAAAGCGGACATACTGTAAGTGGTATTTCATCTTCAGCAAGTCGCTCCATCAATGCCTCATCATCAATAGATGCAACTCCATGGTCTATACGTTCTGCTTCCAACAACTCTAAAGCTTCCCACACATTTTCGGCAGGACCTTCCTCACCGGCATGAGCCACCACAAAGAAGCCCTCGTCTCTGGCTTTACCAAATACGTTGAAGAACTTACTTGGAGGATTGCCAATTTCACTAGAATCTAAACCAACACCAATTATCTTGTCTTTATGAGGCATTGCCATTTCCAATGTCTCGAACGCTGACTCTTCACTTAAATGCTTTAAAAAGCACATTATCAACTTAGTTGAAATGCCAAATTGCTCTTCAGCGTCTTTTTGGGCACGCACCAAGCCATTGATAACTGTATCAAAGGATACTCCGCGGGCTGTATGGGTCTGTGGGTCGAAGAATATTTCGGCATGCACTACATTATCTTTATGAACTCTCTTTAGATATGCCATTGCAAGATCATAAAAGTCTTGTTCATGCAACAGTACATTAGCACCTTCGTAGTATAAATCTAAAAACTCTTGTAGGTTGCTAAATTCATAAGCCTTTTTTACATCCTCTATTGATTCATATTTGAGCTTTATATTATTTCTGGCTGCGATTTCAAACATCAACTCAGGCTCAAAAGTTCCTTCAATATGCAAATGTAGTTCGGCTTTAGGAATTGTCTCTATATACCTTCTTAAATCATCGTTCATAATATTTTTGATTATTTTAATTATATACATGCTTAAACAACAAAAATAGACTAACTGTTTTAGATTAAAAATAAATTAGATAGATAAATGTTTACTTATCGGCTTAATATGGTTATTTTTGTCATCAATAGTAATAATATTAATTATTAAGACAATCTTAGGTTGGCTATCTTAAAATATATCTTTCGGAATATAAATTTAGAATACAAAGTATATGAGGTTAAGAATTTATTTATTGGCAATTGTGATTTTCTCACTAAACGCATTTTCCCAAAGTGTTGTTGACTATGTGAATCCATTTATTGGGTCAACAAACTTTGGCACTACCAACCCCGGTCCAATTGTGCCTAATGGTATGATGTCGGTTGCACCATTTAATGTGATGGGCTCATCAATCAACAGATATGATAAGGATAAACAGTGGTGGTCAACACCATATTCTTATGATAATAAGTTTTTCACAGGTTACGCTCATGTTAACCTTAGTGGTGTGGGTTGCCCTGAGTTGGGTTCTCTGCTACTTATGCCTACTGCAGGTGAGCTTAATGTAAACTATGAGGAGTATGGCAGTGAGTATTCTGATCAGAAGGCATCTCCCGGATATTACTCGAATATTCTTACAAAGTATAACATTAAAACAGAGGTGTCGGCAACCACACGCACAGCTATTCACAGATATACTTTCCCAAAGGGTGAAGCTAATATATTGATGAATCTTGGCGAGGGATTGACAAACGAGAGTGGTGCCTGGATGCGCCGTGTAAGCGAAACAGAAGTTGAGGGAATGAAAGTGCTTGGCACTTTTTGCTACCATTCACAAGCTGTGTTTCCAATATACTTTGTGATGAGAGTGAATAAATCGCCCGAAACCACAGGCTACTGGAAGCAGCAACGTGAAATGGGTGTGGAAGCTCAATGGGACGATACAAGCGGTATACGAAAATTATACACAAGATATAATCGTGAGATTGCAGGTGATGATATAGGTGCATACTTTACATATAATGTGGACGAGGGTGAGACTATTGAGGTGCAGGTTGGTGTTTCGTTTGTGAGCACCGAAAATGCACGTGAAAACTTAGACTCTGAGCAAGGTGGTTTTGACTTTGAGAAGGTTCATGCAAATGCAAGAGGAAGCTGGGAGAAGGCTTTATCGAGCATAGAAGTGGAAGGTGGAACACACGACCAAAAGGTTGTATTGTATACCGGGCTTTATCATGCTCAAATTCATCCTAACATTTTAAATGATGTGAATGGTGAATATCCTGCAATGGAGAGCGACAACAATCCTACTACATTGACGAGCAGATATACTGTGTTTTCGCTTTGGGATACGTACAGAAACCTACATCAGTTGCATACTCTTTTGTATCCTAAGAAGCAATTGGATATGGTTCGCTCGATGATTGATATGTATAAAGAGGGTGGCTGGCTGCCTCGATGGGAGCTTTATAGCCGCGAGACTTTGACAATGGAGGGCGACCCTGCAATACCTGTTATTGTGGATACATGGATGAAGGGACTGCGTGACTTTGATGTGGAAACTGCCTATGAAGCTATGATTAAGTCGGCTACTACTCCGGGTGCAAACAACTTTATACGTGACGACAATGATGATTATTGGGGTCGCGGGTATGTGCCTTTGAGAGAGAAGTATGATAACTCTGTTTCGCACTCATTGGAATATTATATTGCTGACAATGCTTTATCTAAGTTTGCATCGGCACTTGGCAAAAAGGATGATGCGGAAAAGTTTATGAAGCAGTCGCTAAAATATCCTCATTTTTACTCTAAAGAGTATGGTGTTTTCAGACCAATATTGCCTGACGGTACTTTCTACTCTCCATTTAATCCAAAGCAGGGTGAGAACTTTGAGGATGTTCCCGGATTTCACGAAGGTAGCTCATGGAACTATTCATTCATGGTGCCACATGATGTTGACGGTCTTATCAAGATGCATGGTGGCAAAAAGAAGTTTGTGAACAAATTGCAAGAGGTGTTTGATGATGGTCACTACGACCCAACAAACGAGCCTAATATTGGGTATCCATTCTTGTTTAGCTATATCAAGGGCGAAGAGTGGCGTACACAAAAGCTTACTCAAGAGTTATTGGAGAAGTATTTCAAAAACTCACCTGATGGTCTTCCCGGAAATGACGATACGGGTACTATGTCGGCATGGGCTATCTTCTCTATGATTGGTCTATATCCTGACAATCCTACTGATCCTTCATATACATTCACAACACCAATATTTGATAAGGTGAAATTGAACCTGGATTCGGAATACTATCCTAATGGCGAGCTGAATATTGAGGTGGTTCGAAGAAGCGATAACTCAAAGCTTATCGACAAAATTGTGATTGATGGAAAACAAATAAAAGGATTTAGAATTTCTCACAGTGATTTAGCTAAAGCTAAGAACATTGTGTTTCATCTGAAGTAG
>CAZHWC010000104.1:0-5950 GCA_964535975.1 uncultured Proteiniphilum sp.
TACAAGATAAGGTAGTAGAAATGTTGAAAACATGCTACGACCCTGAAATTCCGGTAAATATTTATGACCTGGGACTGGTTTACGATGTAGATATTGACGAAGCAAACAACGTTGTAATAGAAATGACTTTCACTTCACCAAGCTGCCCCGCTGCCGACTTCATATTAATGGATGTTCAGATGAAGGTAGAATCTATTGAAGAGGTAAATAATGTTGACCTCAACCTCACTTTTGATCCACCATGGGATAAATCCATGATGAGTGAGGAAGCGTTATTAGAATTAGGTTTTATGTAAAAGAGCTAGCGTGGACAAAAAAGTATATTTTCTCTCTGATGCACATCTAGGAGCCAAATCTCACATCAATTCTCACGAAACAGAACGTAAATTGTGTCGCTTTTTGGACAAAGCAAAGCAAGATGCCAAAGCTATATATTTGGTAGGCGATATTTTCGATTACTGGTTCGAGTATAAAAATGTGATTCCTCAAGGATTCACACGCACACTTGGCAAGATATCCGAAATAACCGACTCAGGTATTGAAGTTCATTTCTTTATTGGCAATCATGATATTTGGCTAAGAGACTATCTGCAGAAAGAGTGTGGAGTAATTGTCCACAGAATACCACTAATTACAAATATTTTTGACAAGAAACTCTTTATCGCACATGGCGATGGTCTAGGCGACAAATCCCTCTCCTTTCGGTTATTGCGCAAAATGTTTCACAGCAAGTTCCTCCGATTTATATTTGCATCAGTTCATCCACGATGGACAGTAGGACTTGCTCACATTTGGTCGGCACACAGCAGAGAAAGCGGAGAAATCGCCGACTATCTCGGTGAAGATAAAGAGTTTCTTATTCAGTTTGCCAAAGAAGAAATCATCAGGCAGCCCGATATTGATTACTTTATATTTGGGCACAGACATATTTTACACGAATTTGAGCTACCCAACAAAGCCCGCGTTATCCATCTGGGAGACTGGATAAACCATTTCTCATATGCTGTTTTAGACAAAACAGGAATCACATTAATGAAATTTGAGGAGGTCCCTTTCTAGTATCTCCTATTCTTTAAATAAAACAGCAAAAGTTCCAATGCTTCTTTATAATCCTGATTAAGAGGAAGCTTGTTTAGTATTGATTCAGACTTAATAAGATATTCGTTTTTTACTTTTTCTGCATGCTCAATTCCGCCGAACTCTTTGGCAAAATCAAGAAGCAATTCAATATTATCAGTAGTATAGTTTTTAGATCCAATAATAGACATCATCTGCTCACGCTTCTCTTCCGATGCATTTTCAAGAGCATAAATCAGAGGAAGAGTTATTTTACCCTCTCTGATATCATTGCCCGTAGGCTTACCCACATCTGCAGGAAAATAATCAAATATATCATCCTGAATCTGAAATGCTATGCCGATACTTCGTCCCACCTCACCAAAAGCCTCAATCACATCTCTACTTGCACCGGCAGTGATAGCACCTATTTTTGTACATGCATACAAAAGCGAGGCAGTTTTTTTATCTATAACATCAAAATACCTATCCTCATCAATCAACACTTGATCAGCAAGAGCATATTGATTAAGTTCACCTTCAGCCAAATTCTTTCCAAGCTCGGCAATCAAACCAATCACCTCCAGGTTCTCGGTCTTTGCACTCTCAACAAGTGAGGAGGACAACACATAGTCTCCTGCCAGAACAGCTCGCTTATTATCAAAAATAGCATTTACAGACTGTCGACCACGACGCATCAAAGATTCATCAACCACATCATCATGTATTAATGTTGCAGAGTGCAACAGCTCCACGGTGACAGCACCATGATATGTAGCCGAACTAACCTCACCGCACGCTTTAGCAACAAGAAACACCAACATTGGCCTAATACGCTTACCATCTCTTTTAAAGGCATACTCAACAATCTCAGTCACATGACTCTTGTCATTCTTCAATGCCTTATTCAAATAAGCATCAAATTGGACTAATTCGTCTTTAATTACCTCCTTAAACATCAAACTCTGATCCATCACTGTCTATTATTGAATTGCAAATTTAAAAATAATTTACTGCAAAGCAATCAAATATTTGTAACTTTACACTTTAAACAGATTATCATACTTATTATGTCTAAAAACAAATTATTTTTATTAGATGCATACGCATTAATTTACAGAGCATACTATGCATTTATCAGAAACCCGCGAATCAACTCAAAAGGACAGAATACATCGGCAATATTTGGATTTGTAAATACCCTTGAAGAAGTACTAAAGAAAGAATCTCCCTCACATATTGCAGTTGTCTTTGATCCTCCGGGACCCACATTCAGACATGTTGAGTATGAAGAGTATAAAGCACAAAGAGAGGCAACACCCGAAGATATTAAATTCTCTGTCCCAATTATAAAAAGCATTATAGAAGCATACAACATCCCCGTAATTGAAGTGGAAGGATATGAGGCTGATGATGTAATTGGAACAATTGCAAAAAAAATAGATAAAAGCAAGTTTGATGTGTACATGATGACCCCCGACAAGGACTATGGACAGCTTACGGAGTCAAACATTTATATGTACAAACCCAAATATGGAAGCAACGGCTTCGATATTATGAACGACCAATCAGTAATGGATAAGTTTGGACTATCTAGTCCAGAACAGATGATTGACCTGCTGGGATTAATGGGAGACGCATCCGACAATATACCCGGATGTCCCGGCGTGGGTGAAAAGACCGCAGCAAAACTATTAAACGAATTTGGCTCAATAGACAATCTCCTAAACAATACCGAACAGCTAAAGGGTGCACTAAAGAAAAAGGTAGAAGAAAGCAAAGAGCAAATTATTCTATCCAAATACCTAGCAACAATAAAAACCGATGTTCCATTTGATGTTGATGAAAAAGAGCTGGAAGTTAAAACCATAAACGAAGACAACCTAAAATCAATCTTTGATGAGCTGGAGTTTAGAACACTTCTAAAACGAGTATTAAACATCACAGACTCTCCCGCCGCCAGCAATAATGTTCCTCTTCAGGGCGATCTGTTCTCAATGTTTGACAACACCACCTCCGACATCAATATTGATGAAGATAAAAAAGATCTAAGCACAACGGAGCATACATATAAGATGGTAGACACCGAAGAAGGTATGATAGAACTAGCAAAAATACTGGAATATAAAAAATCAATATGCTTTGACACCGAAACCACAGGTGTAGATCCATTAACATGCGAGCTGGTTGGCTTTTCATTTGCGTTCAAAGAAAATGATGCGTACTACATACCCGTATCACCTGAGAAGGACAAAGCATTAAAGCAAATAGAGATATTCAAACCACTATTTGAAAACGAAAAAATTGAGAAGGTTGGTCAAAACATTAAGTACGATCTTCTTGTACTAAGAAATTATGGCGTGAGCATCAAAGGAAATCTATTTGACACAATGGTTGCCCACTACCTTATAAACCCCGAATTGAGACACGGCATGGACTATATGGCCGAAAATTATCTCAATTACAAAACCATTCCCATAGAGGACTTGATAGGCCCTAGAGGCAAGAATCAGAAATCTATGAGAGATATCGAACCCGGTATTGTATCAGATTATGCCTGCGAAGATGCAGATATAACTTTAAAGCTAAAGAATATACTGGCAAAAGAGCTTGCTGAGAACAATTTAGACAAGCTATACAACGAGGTGGAGGCCCCACTGATATATGTGCTTGCCGAAATGGAATGGAACGGAGTAAGATTAGATCTTGGCGCACTTTCAAACCTCTCAAAAGAGCTTAATGCTGAATTATACTCCATTGAGCAAGAAATAACAGATATGGCAGGCTTTGAGTTCAACGTAAACTCACCAAAGCAAATTGGCGAAGTGTTGTTTGACAGACTAAAAATTTCTGATAAACCCAAGAAAACCAAAACCGGACAGTACAGCACAAACGAAGAAGAACTTCAAAAGCTAAAAAACAGTCACCCAATAATTGAAAAAATACTGGAGCAACGAGGTCTTAAAAAGCTTCTCAGCACCTACATTGATGCCTTCCCGTTGTTAGTAAACAAAGACACAGGCAAGGTACACACATCTTTCAATCAAACTGTAGCAGCAACAGGTCGCCTAAGCAGCACCAACCCCAACTTGCAGAATATCCCAATTAGAGACGAGCGAGGCAAAGAACTCCGACAAGTATTTATTGCCGATGAAGATTCGATGTTCGTTTCTGCCGACTATTCTCAGATTGAGTTAAGAATAATGGCACACCTGAGCAAAGATGCCAACATGATTGAAGCATTCAATAACGATCAGGATATTCACGCAGCCACAGCAGCCAAAATATTCAAAATATCAATAGACGAAGTCACATCCGATATGAGGAATAAAGCCAAAACAGCCAACTTTGGCATTATCTACGGCATTACCCCATTTGGCTTGTCAGAACGGCTCAACATCCCCAGAGGAGAAGCAAGAGATCTCATTGATGAGTATTTTGCAATGTTTCCGGACGTAAAAAAATATATGGACGACAGCATAAACATTGCCAAAGAAAAAGGATACGTAGAGACTATCTATGGACGCAAGCGTGTATTATCCGACATCAACTCACGAAATGCAATAGTGAGAGGATACGCCGAGCGAAATGCAATAAATGCACCAATTCAGGGAAGTGCTGCCGACATCATAAAAGTGGCAATGATAAGAATCTTTGAAGTCCTGAAAAACAAGAATCTAAAAACAAAAATGATTTTGCAGGTACATGACGAATTAAACTTTAGTGTACCCATGAACGAGATAGACGAGGTAAAAAAAATAGTATCAACAGAAATGGAAAATGCAATCAAGCTATTAGTGCCACTAAAGGTAGACATAGGCGTTGGCCCAAACTGGCTTTTTGCACACTAACAATCGAAACAATAATAACAAAGAGAAAGTAAATTGATGATATATACCTGTTTCTGAAATATTTTTCTCATCTTTGAGGTAAATATCATATACAAAAGCATATATCGACATTACTAAATAATAAAAAAACATTCTATGAAAAATCTTGAAACAACTTTTATGGGAGTCAAGCTGAGCAATCCAATTATTCTTGGAGCAAGCAGCATGTCCTCAAGTATCGAACAACTACAAAAAGCCGAACTCAACGGAGTGGGCGCTGTTGTTTACAAAACACTGTTTGAAGAGCAAGTGCAACTAGAAAGCCTTCAGCTTGACGAACAACTTGGCATGTATGACGACATACATGCAGAAATGACAAGAATCGAGCCACAGATTGAGTATTCTGATATCGATTACCATTTGTCAAGACTACAAAAAACTAAAGAAACACTTACAGTTCCTGTTTTTGCAAGCCTAAACGCGGTGAATAAAGAATCGTGGGTCAGATATGCAAAAATGATTGAACAAACAGGTGTTGACGGAATCGAAGTTAATCTATATCAAACACCGACAAACTTTGATATAGATGGAGACAGAATTGAGCAGAGACAATTGGATATTGTTAAAGAAATCAAGTCACAAGTCTCAATTCCTGTAAGTGTGAAGTTAAGCTCAGAATACACTAATGTGCTCAACTTTGTGAATAAAATGGACAAACTGGATGTTGACTCATTCGTGCTGTTCAATTCATTCTTCCAGCCCGATATTGACATTAATAGGGAGAAACATACCAAAGCTTTCAACCTGTCAAATAAAGGCAGCTACAAACAATCACTCAGATATGCAGGTATGCTATATGGCAATATCAAAGCAGATATTTGCAGCAGCCGCGGAATATTCACCGGCGAAGATGCAATCAAGTTATTCCTTTCAGGTGCAACTACCGTACAGGTAGTAAGTGCTGTTTACAAACACGGATTAGAAAGAATTGGTGAAATCAAGAAAGAAATATCCGAGTGGATGGAGAGCAAAGGATATAACAGCATTGAGGACTTTAGAGGCAA
>CAZHWC010000105.1:0-5809 GCA_964535975.1 uncultured Proteiniphilum sp.
GTGGTAGATCAATTAAAGAAAAACAATCTGCCTTCGGAAAAGATTTTTAGAATCATCGCCGAGCGGATGAGGTATCCGCAATCGGTGAAGTCGGGCAGATATGAACTGAAGAATGGCATGACTATGATTGATGTAGTGCGCAGCCTTCGTTCGGGAAATCAATCGGCAATAAATCTCACATTCAATAATATTAGAACTGTTGAAAACTTAGCAGGTCGTATCTCATCTCAGTTGATGCTTGATAGTCTGAATCTGGTCACTGTTCTCAGAGATACCAATGTGATAAATAATTTGGGATTTGATGAGGATACATTTATCGCCATGTTTATACCGAATACATATCAGGTGTTTTGGGATGTGGAGCCGCTGGCGTTGCTGGAAAGAATGAAGAAAGAATATACACGCTTTTGGAATAATGATCGAAAGCAAAAGGCTGAGGGGGTAGGGCTTACGCCTGTTCAGGTGTCTGTTTTGGCATCTATTGTTGAGGAAGAGGCTACCTATGCTGATGAATATCCCATTGTGGCAGGTTTATATCTGAATAGATTGAAAAAGGGTATGCGCTTGGAGGCAGATCCAACAGTGAAGTTTGCAGTGGGTGATTTTGGTTTGCGCCGTATATTGTTTAGGCACTTAGAGATTGAGTCTCCATATAATACTTATAAAGTAAGCGGGTTGCCTCCCGGTCCTATACGAATGCCATCAATGGCGGCTATTGATGCCACACTTTCTCCTGCTTATCATGAGTATTTGTTTATGTGTGCAAAGGAGGATTTGTCGGGCAGACACAATTTTGCCACAACTCATGCCGAGCATTCACGCAATGCGCAGCGCTATCAGAGGGCACTAAATGAACGAGGTATTTATCGATAGAGAGAGAGGAGACGTGCTCTATTTTTTATTACCATAGTTGTTGTTGATAAAGAACATTGATATAAAGATGTTCAGAATTAGAAAACCACCTCCACCGGCCAAGAATAGTCCCTTAATGCCGGGAAAAAGTGCTATACACGCCAATGAAGCAATAAAAATGATTGCTATAATTATCCACATCACTCTGAATATTTGCTTTTTTGTTGCCATACTTTAATTAATGATAGTGGAACAAAGTTAACAATTTATTGAAACAGCACTCTGATAATTGAACGTTATTTTATAAAGAGAGTGAATCACATTTGCTATGATTCACTCTCTTTTGTGTATTGGCTATTTATGTTGTTTGTTATCTCATTGATAATAGTTTGTTCTACTTATTATAAGTTGGTGTTCTTATATTTTATCAAAAGAGTTTAATTAGTTGTTGCAACTAATTATTGCTTAAACCAGCTTACATCTGCATATCCGGATAACACTTTTGCAGTGGTGCTGAAGCCATCATTAAATTCGCTTTCTGTTAGCTCATAAGCAAGATCAGAATTGTTTATAGTTAAGGCGCCGCCTGTTGCGTTGGTGCATTTGTAAGTCTTGTAACCGTTTGCCAGTGTAGCTACAGCCGGGTTGGGATCTTTGCCGCTTCCGCCTCCGCTGTATCCCCATCCATATGTGCCGTAGATATCAGCCATTTTGCAGTTGGCAAATGTGATGTTGTCGAAATAAGTGGCACCGCCTGCTGTACGACTTAGGTACATTTGTGTTGCAGTGCCGTTGGTGGTGAGGTCGCAGTTGAGGAAAACAAAGCCTTTGTTGTTTTCGGCAACGCGTGCCTGCAGCACACATCCGTCTCCAAGCGAGCGAATTTCGCAACCTTCGAATAATGCAGCTATCGGAGAGCCCCATATAAAGTCAACATCGCCTGCGATGGTGCTGTTATAGAACCAGCAGAAACCTTTGAGGTTTAGTGTATCTTGGAAACTCAATACGTTGCAATTGACGAAACTTAGTCCCTGGTTGGTATCGTTGTTGGCATAGAGAACCTCTGCCTGGTCGCCCACGTTATTCTTTACGTGTGTATTCTGAATTGTTAGATTTTCTAGACGCAGTTTGTCTGCACGTTCTACCAACATCAGGGCTCTGCCGCCACCCGAGCCCATTATAGCACCCATTGTGCGGTCGGTGATCGCTCCTGAGCCGCCAACTCCTCCATTGAAGCCGTCGTAGTTGGTGTAACGGATGATTACGCCATCTCGACTTTCGCCCTTAATGGTCATATTGTTCACGCTTCGCATAAAGAGTAATTCTTCGTAGATGCCATTTTGTATATATACAGTCTTTTGATCGTTTTTGGCTACCTTGGAAGCAAGGAAATCAATGGCTGCCTGAATTGTGCGGAAGTCGGCTGATGAGTTGTCGCCTCCTACCGTAACGGTATGTGCATTGTCTGTTGGCACTGCAGGTTCGGTCTTGGTGGTAAATGTCCATCTTGACGAGCCGGATATGCCACCGAATTCGGGATGATCGATAACTCCTTTATCAACTACCACGTAGTATTTGGTGTTGTAATCCAAGCAGTCGTAATGTAATTTGATGATTGCATCATTGCCTTTTATGGTAACGGGGTTGTAGTTTACCACACGGTGGCGCTTATCGTTGTTGCCCACTGTACCCAGAATATCCATTTTTGTATTTAGCGTTCCGCCTTTTTCAAAACGGGGCTGCTTGTCGGCCATATTGATTTCGTCAACCAATGTGTTGTCAGCAGCTTTATATACCTTAATGCTTCCGGCTGTGCCTATTTCCGGCGTACCACTGTTGAATGTTATTTTCAAATATCCATCCTTAAATACACCTGTTGAAGCATTTGCCGGAAACACTGTATAATTTGTTATAATGCCGGCGCTGCCGCCATCTTCGAAGATTTGATTATTCCACGGGGTAATCGAGCCACTCTCTATCTCTACGATAGCAGGGGCAGTGAGATCATCCTGATTTAGGGTGAATGTGTATTTATATCCTGCCTGTAGAGCTGAAAGACCACCTTGAACATGTGTTAGGCTCCACTCAAAGCTTTCGCCGCCCAAGGCATATTTCACCAAATGTGTATCATCATTTAAGGTGACCGGAAGTAGTATAGCCTCGTATTCTCCATTGCCGGGTTGGTATGCAGCAATGGATGAGATGCCTGAGGTGTTCTGTAACTCACTTGTTGCTATGTTAAAACTGGCTGTTGTGTTCATTCCCTCTACCGTTAATGCGGTAGGAGAAAGTGTATTGCCGTCATTATCAATAAATTTGAATATTACCTTGGATAATTGATGGCGGAAGTTTATGGATACTTTGTTTGACGTAAATTGTCCTTCTGCAGTAGCTGTCATCAGGTCGTGCTCTGATGTTCCGTTGGCTTGATTGGCCAAAGAAATGGAGTGTACAACGTTGCTCTTCTCAGATGAGTACGGATAGTATGCTGCAAATGAGACTGATGATTTGTTTGCAGGGAATTTTAACGGAGTCACAGATGAAAATGTAGCTATTGCTCCTGTAGAACCAACTGTATAGCTTACATTAGATGCTTCATTTAAGGGGGTTGTTGTTCCGCTTTCGAACATATACACGCCTATCTGGTCACCGGGTTGCCATTTTGCCAAATCACTGCTGCCACCAAACGATCCTGTCATTGATAGGAACGTAATGGATTCTGTTTCACTTATTTTCTCATCATCGTTGCTACAAGCTATAAATAGTAGCGCCAACAGGGTGAAAATATATATATTATTGTACTTCATATGTTTCTTAGTTTCTTAGTTTATTTGTTTTTTCATTCATGTTACAATTATTTCCAATCGGTGGAATTAGTACCAACGTGGATCACCTGCTTTTACTTTAGATTGAGTAAAGTCTATTCCCACAGGGTTCTTAAAGAGCTCGCCGGTGGTGAAACCACAATCTGTACCTATTGGATCAGTTAACCATTTGGTGTTAGTGGCGTAGTAGTTATCACTTTCGGCAACTAGTTTTCCACCCGATCTAATAGATATTCCTCTTTCAGAACCGTTGCTTGATACAGAAGTATCTGTAATATCAAACTCTGCACCGATAAGATTTTTGGTAAATTCTAGCGTACAGTCTGCATGAGTGAATTGAGCTATTGCATAATAAGGTCCTTGGTGGAATGTGCACTGATCGACAGTAACTGCAGTTGGAAAGTCAGTGCGCAAGTAAAGACCTCTTGAACCTAAATGATAGAAGGTGGACTTAGACAGCTCAACAACCGATGCTTTGGAAGTGTCCTCTAGGGTTAGTAAGTTATACCCGCCTATACGATAGAAAATACTGTTAACTATCTGATACTTGCCTATTTCTGCATTTGTGCGCACACGCATCACTCCTCGGAAATCATGAACTATACAGTGTTCAAAAGTGATAGTACCCATCTTTGTGGCGCTGTTGTGATTGCTGAAGTATCCGCCTGCTACGTCGGTTCCTGCAAGCTCTACATTATATAGATGAACTAAATCAATGTCGCCTTCGGATAAAGCGAGAAGTTCTTTTGTGATGATAACGGGTTTTGTAGCTCCTACTTCACCAACAATGAGTAGTGATTTAACTGTAGCTGGTACCGTAATTTTACCCGACTCTGTGTAGTTGCCTGCCGCCAGTTTAATCGCAACTTTTGCGTCTGTAGCTCCCTGAATTGCAGTGCGGATGCTGCCTGCGGTTTCCGATGAAGGTGTTATAACTGTATAATCTGCAGGAATGTTAAAATCTTCTATCTCTTCTGGTTCGTTAGGCTCTTCGGGCTCAGTTGGTTCTTGAGCATCACCACCTCCATCACCCCAAGGGCTGATAGAACTGCCATCGAACTGAACAAGCTCTACGTCTACAATGTCAGATGTGTTGACGGTAACTTTGAAGGTGTATGAGTATCCTGCCTTCATATCTAGGGTGCTAAACTTGTCGCTTATCTTCCATAAGAACTTGTTGCCACTTACTGTGATTGCAAATTCGTGACCATCGGCTACGGTAAATGGCAGCAGAATAGCTTCTATGCTGTTTTCATTCATGTAGGGTAAGATATCGGTTGACGTTGTTGCACCGCTCAAAACTCCTGTTTTGAGGTTGAAGTTGGCGGTGGTGTTCATCCCTTTGATCGCAACTCCGTCTTCATCGGGTGTGACTGGCTCTCCATCTTCGTTGTTAACCAAGTTGATAATGATTTTAGTAAGCTGGTGTGTAAAGCCAAGTGAAACTACAGCCTCTTCGGTGTGACCGCTACCGCCATTGTTGCTCTTGGCATACATCAGATCGTGTGCCACAAGGCTGGCTGTCTGGTCGGACAAGTCTATAGGATATATATCGCTGCTCATTGCTGAGTGATATGGATAGTATGCTATAAAATCGACTGCTGAGCCATCTTTGGGGTAAGTTATCGGTTCGTTTACGGGATTGAATACTGTGGCTGCTGCTGTAGATCCTGCCGCATATATTACATTTGAGAAGTGAGCTGTGGTGGTAGCTCCCGTTGGAAAACTGTACACACCAATCTGGTCGCCCTCTGTCCACTGACTGCCGTCTTGGCTTAAGCGTGTGGAATACTTATCCACACCTGCGGCAAAAGCTACTTTGTCTTGAGTTACATTTTCTATTTCATTTTCGTTGCAGGCTATCATCAGCAGTGCTGCAAGGATGAAATAAGCTATATGTTTGTATCGTATATACATAATGTTTGTATTTATATATTACTTGCTTTTTACGTTATTGATTTATTTAGAACGAGATGTATGTTCCTCCGTTGTTTTGATCAGCCACTATGTGCTTTACCAAATAATGCAGGTACATTTCGAGGTTGGTATAGCGACCTTTTGGGTCGAGTGTCTTATAGTTTCCGTCTGCTGCTGAGTTTTTATCCAACCCAAAAGCATCTTCCCATGCATCG
>CAZHWC010000106.1:0-5719 GCA_964535975.1 uncultured Proteiniphilum sp.
AATGTTAAAACCGATTTTGGAAAATTGCATGCAAAAATACAGTATATATATTAAACGACAAAAGATATTTGATTGATAATTGTTTAAACATTGCAAAATAAGACAATTGCATGATTTCAAAATGCTATCTTTGCACTTTAAACAGTCGAAATATATGCTTCAAAATAGTTCCAGCAAATCACTTGTTTTTCATGTCATTCTGTTTTCGTTGATTGGCTCCGTATTTACGGGCACGATAATTCTTCTGTTATCGTTTTTAGTTCCCAATCATACCGAAAACCTTTGGGTGCTCAGGCTCTCCATCCTTTTGCAAGATACATTTGTGATGTTTCTCCCTGCATATTTAGTGTTTAAGCTAAGCAGCCATAAACCACTATATGCGCTCAAACTCACCAAAGATAATAAAATGAAAGATATGCTGTTTCGCACATTCGTCATATTTCTTGTGACACTGCCTGCAGCATCCGTCATGGCACAATGGAATGCCGGTATTATGTTTCCCGAAGCATTATCAGGCCTCGAGGCAAAATTTAGAGAAATGGAAGAATCGGCAAAAGCCGTCACCGACACATTTCTTGCAAGCAACAATCTGCTAGACCTGCTCATCAATGTTGCCATTGTGGGAGTAGCAGCAGCATTTGTTGAAGAGGTGCTATTTAGAGGAGCACTACAGCAACTTTTTGAAAAGTGGTTCAACAACGGACACGCCGCAGTTTGGGTCACAGCCTTCATCTTCAGTGCCATCCACCTCCAGTTTTATGGCTTTGTGCCAAGGTTGTTTATGGGTGCAGTGTTGGGCTATCTGTTCCTCTATTCGCGCAATTTGTGGGTGCCAATATTCTATCACTTTATAAACAATGCATCGGTGGTGATTATGAGCTACTTTGGGGGCGACTCAAACATTATGAAGCAAATGGAAGAAAGCTCTTTGGAGTGGTATTCATGGATAGGGCTCGCAATCAGTTTAATATTGACTTACTTTCTGTTCTCACGCTTTAGCAGAGAAGTAAAACACTAATTATTAATACACATATCATATATAAAAATATTAAGACAATGATTCAAGTAGGAGATGTAATTTTATCAGATGATATATTCGAAGAGCATTTCATATGCGATTTATCAAAATGCAAAGGCTCTTGTTGTGTTGAGGGTGATGCCGGCGCACCACTGGAAGCAGACGAGATTGAAAAAATAAACTCAATACTGCCCGAGATATGGAACGACCTGTCACCCCTTGCTCAATCCCTAATAAATACTCAAGGTATATCATATACCGATTATGATGGCGAGCAAGTAACATCAATAATCAACGGTCGCGAGTGCGTATTCACATACACAGATGAAGACGGAATTGTGAAATGTGCAATAGAAAAAGCACATCGCGAGGGTAGGATAGACGTGCGCAAGCCAATATCATGCCATCTGTATCCAATAAGGGTAATGAAATACAAAGGCTACACCGCACTCAACTATTCACGCTGGTCTATATGCAAACCCGCCATTGCCTTAGGCAAGTCGCAGGGCGTCAAGATATATCAATTCTTAAAAGAACCCCTCATTCGTGCCTATGGCGAAGAGTGGTATCAGGAAGTTTGCGAAGCAGCAACACTTCTGGAACAAGAAAAAAGAGGAGAGTAACATCTCCTTTTTTTATATAAATTCTTTTCGTCTGCTCACCGGGTTAAGAACAAGATGAAAAAACTTAAATCTGCTGAATAAATATATCACACCCACCGTCAGCACAAATATCACAACAATCATAAAAGGAGTAGGCTCAAACCCCAGCTTGTTTTTGCTAAATAATATAGGATCAAGCACCCTAAGCACCACAGGGTGATACAGATAAAAGAACAAAGTCTGAGAACCCATTTTCTCAAAAGCCTTCACCGATGGAAAAAACTTCAGAATAGAATATGATATTGAAATTCCTGCAACAAAGCTGAACACATTTGCCCAAAAATCAAGATAGTTGGGTGCAGGTGTGCTGGCATAAGGATAGTTCTTGTAGAGAATAAATCTAAAAAACTCGTAATCCTTGATGATAGGCAAAAAACAAACAGCCAAAAAGAAAAGAGGCACCAAAAGATAGGTATAGTTCTTATTTGAGTAAATCTCAACCACACGCTTATGCGGCATCATATAACCAATAACAAAAAAAGGAAAGTTGCCAATAGTTCTGTAAATCGAAAACACATCCCCATCAATATTAACAAATCCTATAGTCAATGAAAGAATGATTGAACCAACAAGAATAACCATCTTGTTTTTGATATACTTAATAGAAAAGTAAAGCATAAACTTCCAGCAGATAAGGCTAACCAAAAACCAGAGAGTCCACTCCTGATACACCACCACATCTATTATGCTTGGTATCTTACGATACAGAAAAATATTAAAAGCAACATGTATAAGCTGAAACACAACATAACTCTCAAATATCTTAAGCGATGACTTCTTGATTTTAGCAAGATCAAGGTTTTTCAAAAACATTCCCGACAACATAATAAAGAAAGGCATCAAAAACAGCACATTGAAATGATAAATTGCAAACTCATTTTTGCCCGGAGAGAGATTCGACTCCAAAGAGTGCACAAATATCACAAGCACAATCAGCATGAATTTTATTCCATCCAAGTATGAGTCTCTTTTTGTCACTGTAAGCATATTCTAAGGTTTTGGGTGATTTGTTAAGTATCTCTTTCTCAACAAAAGAATGTACTATATTGTTTGCAAATGAGTTTGTCTAAACATAGAAAAGAACAAAACAAAAACTATTCATATTTGTTTTAGTAGAACAAGTCATATAAAATAAAAAGAAAAAATGAACACAGTACTGATAATTATTGCATCCATCATTATTATTGTAATTGTCTTGGTGGCATTAGCCCGCTATAAGTTCAAAAACATGCCTATAGCCGACCCGCACGAAGACATTATAATCCTCAATGAAAAAAACTTCAACCAGCGATTAAAAAACAAATTAGTGCTTGTAGACTTTTGGGCTGCATGGTGTGCACCCTGTCGTGTGATGTTGCCCACGCTTAATGACGTGGCGGCAAGCAGCGATGGCAGCTATTTGGTGGGAAAAGTAGATATTGATAAAAATCAGGCATTGGCACAAAAGCTTCAGATACGAAGCATACCCACACTTGTGGTTTTCAGAAATGGCAAAGAAGTGGCAAGATATGTAGGCATTAAAACAAAAAGTTTTCTGATTGACGAACTCAAGAAGCTATAACCGAGACATATAATTATAGCTTCCCGAGACTGGCAGAGCAAGCCTACTTTATGATTTCAGCGAAATCATCCAAATTCTCATCCACATATTGAGCAATGATAAGGGTTTGCTCCTCCTCAATCTCCATATACTTCTCTTCAAGCTCATCAAAGGCCTCGTACTGCTCATACATTGCCATAAACTCATCATCGGTAGTCTCCTTTTCAAGGTCCTCCCTGTTGGCATCGTATATCTCCTTAGCCTTATAAATAATTTTCGACAAGTCTCTTGCCCCCATCATCCTCAAAGCCTTTGCCGTGGGGTTATCAAAGATATATCCGCCATATCCGTTCTGAATCAGCTGAACAAAACCACCTTCATTAATCTCGTCCGCAAAATATCTGAATGCAAGCAAAGTGTGTTGGTAACCATTTAGCTTATCCATGTTTTCAGATGTCATTCCATCCTCCATCACCGCAATATAAGCATCGGTAAACACCCTTAAGAACTCATCCATACCCTTTTCGGCAGCGGCTATTATATCCTTCTCTTCAACTTTTATCATTTCAGCAATTTATTTATTTGATATTTAGATGTAAAAGTACTCACTTTATTCCTAAATAAACATACATCGTATGCAGATGTTGTGATAAAAAGATTATTTTTGCAAAAGAACAATAATTTATTTAACAGTAAGTTTACATTATGGCAATTATTAAACCTTTTAAGGGTGTGCGCCCACCCAAACAATTTGTACAAGAGGTGGCTTCTCGCCCCTACGATGTTTTAAACTCCGAGGAAGCAAGAGCAGAAGCTGCCGGTAATGAAAAATCACTTTACCGAATCATCAAACCCGAGATTGATTTCCCTGTTGGAAAAGACGAGCATGACGAGGACGTTTACACAAAAGCAGCCGAAAACTTCAAGCTCTTTCAGGATAATGGCTGGCTGGTGCAAGATGAGCAGGAGATGTATTACGTGTATGGTCAGACTATGAATGGCAAAACACAGTATGGACTTGTGGTTTGTGCATATGTGGAAGACTACATGAGCGGTAAAATTAAAAAACACGAGCTAACCCGCAAAGATAAAGAAGAGGACAGAATGAAACACGTTCGTGTGAACGATGCCAACATCGAACCCGTATTCTTTGCATATCAGTTTAATGAAGAGTTAGACAATATAGTGTCGAAAGTAATAAGCGGCACAGCCGAATACGACTTCACATCTGTGGATGGAGTGGGGCACCACTTCTGGTTAGTACCCAACAGTGATGATGTGGCAAGAATTACCGAAATATTCTCAACCTTCCCAGCCATGTATATAGCCGATGGTCACCACCGCTCGGCAGCAGCAGCACTGGTAGGAGCCGAAAAAGCAAAAAACAACCCCAATCATAAGGGCGACGAAGAGTATAACTACTTTATGGCAGTATGCTTCCCCGACAATCAGCTCACCATCATCGACTATAACCGTGTGGTTAAAGACCTTAACGGACTCACCGATGAGGAGTTTATTGCAAAAGTGAAAGAAAACTTCGACGTGGAAGAAAAGGGAGCAGAGATATACAAGCCCAACAAGCTACACAACTTCTCGATGTATCTGTCCGGCAAATGGTATTCGATGACCGCAAAGGAGGGAACATATGATGACAACGACCCAATCGGTGTTCTTGACGTAACCGTGTTGTCTAACCTTGTTCTCGACAATGTGCTTGGCATTAAAGACCTCCGCACCGACCAGCGCATAGATTTCGTAGGCGGCATCCGCGGTTTGGAAGAGCTGGAGAGAAGAGTTGACAGTGGTGAAATGCAGGTAGCTTTTGCACTATACCCTGTGTCGATGAAGCAGTTGATGGATATTGCAGACACAGGCAATATTATGCCACCTAAAACCACATGGTTTGAGCCAAAGTTGCGCTCTGGACTCGTAATCCACAAGTTGAGCTAAGAATTGAACTAAGATATTAAAAACCCACTGTTGGGTAGGATATAAAGCAAAAGCGGCAGACAAAGCATTACTTTAGTCTGCCGCTTTATTATTAGTCTGGTTGCCCCGCTTAGAAAGGCATATCATCATCAAATTCTTCCTGACCACCGGCAAAGGGATTTGCTGCAGGAGGATAATCATTAGGCTGTTGTGGTTGTTGCGACTGTTGTGGTGCAGAACTCTGCGCCACCATCTTCCACGCCTTCACGTCAGTATACCATCTGCCGTTATACTCGCGGCTCTCCACATCAAAATCAATAACGTAAAGCTCATTCTCCTTAAGCTGCACACTGCTAAACTTATCACCCCATAGCGACACGCATATCTTTTTTGGATACTGATCCTGCGTTTCCACTATTATATCTTGTTTTTTCCACTCCCCATTTCTCCCCATTCCCGATTGCAATGGCAGAATCTGAATTAGTCTGGCTGTTAATTGCATAGTTTTTGTTCTTTTATTTTTTGAAGTGCGAATATAGGAGGAAAAAGGGAGGTGGGCAAATAAAAAAT
>CAZHWC010000107.1:0-3043 GCA_964535975.1 uncultured Proteiniphilum sp.
TAAAATCTAACCAGTCTCAAATTAACCCATGCTCTTAGGAAATATGCCTGTCCTAATAATAATTCCTTTTCTTCATCTGAAAGTTTTGAGTCTGTAACACCCTGGATAACGTCATTACAGTTTCTTATACGTCCAAACGGATTACGAGATGTTTTTAACTCTTCATGAAAATATCCCGGAACATTAGTATTTGTAAGAATTATATTGGGGTCAATAAAATTTGTAAAACCACCATACTCTTCGGTATTTTTTGACAAATCATCAGCTGATCCGGCACTGGGATATTCCCAGTTCACACTTGCAGTTGCCGAAGGCAAAATAAGAGCATATAGGTTATCAACTCTCGACTCGGCACCGTGAAAGTTGTCATATACAAACTCGGTTGTCTTGTTATAGTCTTGCTTCTCCTGCAGAAACATATCACTACAACCGTATAGCAATAGGGTGGAGCTAATTGCTAAAAGAAGTACTTTATTAATTATATTTTTATTCATAATGGTTCTTTTTAAAATGAAACGTTAACACCTAGTGTAACTCTTCTTAAGTTAGGATAGCTTCCGTATGAACCAGCTAATGGACTAATGAAGTTGTCCGGATAGTGGTTGAATAAGCTTAACACGTTTTGAACTGTAAGATTGAATCTTAAACTTTCAATACCTATTTTTTCGGTAGCTACCTTTGGAATTGAATAAGCAGCAGTAATGTTTCTGATTGTTACATTTGTTGCATTTACTTTCCAGAATGTTGATTGCTGTCCATTAAGTGCATATTGAAGATTTGGATACTTAGCGTCTCTATTCTGTTCTGCTATAATCTTACCTGTTGCATCTTCCACATCTTCGTATACAAACATATTGTTTGCCCAGAAAGATGGAAGATTTACATATTGCATCACATTTGCACCAGTTGCAGTTGTTGTTAAGCTTGAAATTGAACGTGCATATCTAGGCATCATGTTATATCCTCCAAGGCTAACTCCAATTTGAGTACTCAAAGATACTCCTTTCCATTCGGCTTTCATATTTAGAGTTGTTCCAAAAATACTACCACTTCTTTTTTGAATTGGCACCAAGTCGTTTTCATCTACAATGCCATCAGGTCCGTCATAAGTTCCGTCAGGTTTTTGTTTGCTTCTAACGTCTTTATAAATCAACATACCGGGTCTTACGTTATCTTTAGTCATACCCATATAGTTGGTGATATTGTATTTATCGAAATATTCTTCAATATCCTGATAGTTTCTGAACATACCCATTGCAGCATAGCCCCATACACCTGTATCGCTTCTCTGACCCGGATGTACTTCGTCAAGTCCAATTTGAGTTTTCCAGAATCTCTTAATATTCTTGTTGTCGCTATATCCAAGATTAGCTCTTACCGAATATTTAAAGTCGTTATTTATTTTATCGCTCCATCCAACAGACACTTCAATACCATAATTATCCATTGATGCATAGTTCTCTGCAGCTGCTTGTGTTCCAACAGTACTTGGAATTAAGTCGCCCGAGCGAGTAGCAAAAATTTCACGGTTCCATTCATAGTATCCGTCTACTACGAAGTTAAGTCTGTTTCTCAACATGCTAAAGTCAAGCCCTATGTTTGACTTGTAACTCTTGTCCCAATGTGCATTTGGATTGATATCTGTATCAGGTACTCCGATATGAGTGCCGGAAACAATATTGTTAGCCGAACCAAAAATAGGTCCTTTGTCTGGATTCAAACTATATGTTCTCAACCATGCCCAAGGTTGAATGTTGTCTCTACCTAATAAACCAAAAGAACCTCTTAGCTTAAGATTGTTGACAAAGTTAACATTGTCTCTAAACCAATCTTCTTCTGACATAACCCATCCTGCAGACACAGAAGGGAATACTCCCCAGTAATTTCTAGGAGCAAACTTTGTAGATGCATCCGAACGTACCAAGAATTCGAAAAGATATTTACTTTGGAATGCATAGTTTACTCTCCCAATGTATGAAAGGTGACCTGATTCTGAACGTCCAAAATCGGTGTTTTTATCTCCTGTAGCAGTGTTTGACTGTCCATTTGTAAATGGATATGGGTCAGTTATAGAGCCTAATAAATCTTCATATTCTGATTCTGATTTCTCAATAGAGAATACTCCACTAACATCGTGATCTCCAAAAGTTCTGTTGTAGGCTGCAGTAAAGTTAACCTGATATCCGTCACTTCTGCTCATTGATCTTCTTAGCTGATCTCCATTTGTTACGTTTCTGGTTACAAAGTTAGACTCATCTAAGTTTAAATCGCTGCCGGTGTAAAGGTGACTTCCGCTACCTCCTCTTTCAATCATTTGATAAAGAACATACTTGGTTCCTTTCTCATTATTCTTTGAAGTTCCAATATTTTTAGAATATGATAATCTTAGTTTTAGACCTTTTGTGATTTCATTCCATCCTAAATCATATTCAACCGATGAGTTGATAGTCATATTCTGATTCATATTCTGAGTAAAGTTATCAGAATCCTGAATTAATCCAAAGTGATAATCTTGGGTTGCATTTATTGATGTGTTGCTTGGACCAAATGCTGAAATAGGTCTTCCGTCAACATAAAGTGGAATATATCTTGGTCTTGTTAGCAGGTTATTATAATCAGATTCGGCATTTGATCCACCTACTTTGTTGTAAGCTTTTCTATTTTTACCATAATCACCCGAAACCTGTAGTGTTGTCTTAATCCATTTGTTGATTTTCAAATCAACACCGGCACGGTAGTTCCAGCGATCATAATCTATTTTTCCTAAGTTACCATCTTGAGTATTGTATGCTATGCCAGCAAAATAATTGGCATTTTCATTTGCTCCACTCATGTTAACACTATGTTTTTGAGTAAGTGCTGCACTCCATTCCTGATCTAATATGTCAAAGTTAAGCGATTTCATTGCTTCAAGTTCGTCATATTGGAACAAGTCTCTTTGCACGTCCACATTTGCAGAACCCGGATTGGTTGTTGCTCTAACAGCATTCCAAATTTTACCGTAATCATATGAATTAAGCATTTTTGCTCGTCCTACTTCATC
>CAZHWC010000107.1:3143-5444 GCA_964535975.1 uncultured Proteiniphilum sp.
TATCCTATATATGATATTGTAAGTTTTCCTTTTTCAGGAACATTAATTGTGAAGTTTCCATCAATATCAGTAACTGTACCTGTGGTAGTTCCTGATACTACAATAGAAGCTCCAATAATTGCCTCTCCACCTTCATCTACTATTGTGCCTTTCACAGTTTTGGTTTGTGCCATAGCAGGTAAAATAGAAAGTGCCATGAATATGCTAATGCATAAACTAAAAATGAAATATTTATTCTTCATGTCGTTATATTTATTCTTTCAATTATTCAGTAATTTCTATCTCCGGCAACCATCTTGGATCTCCCGTTCTGTCTTCCAGTTGCTGTGAGCCCAATACTGTGAAATCTCCGTTAGCAGGATCCTTTAATTGAGGGTCTGTTTCAATTATTCTTCCATTATCCCAGCTTGATTCTCCCGAAGCAAAAGCACCATCATACCAATATGAGTTATTTGCAAATGTAGCGGTTGGCTGATTTGCTCTACCGCCAAGAAAACGTCTTGCCACTTCACCTTTTCCGCAGTCAACAAAAATATTATCTTTCATATTCCAATAAACACTGCTACGACCGGCAAAACTATTATAATTTCCCCACTGTTTGTTGTAGCAAACGTGGTAGAAAGTGCTGTTCAGATAGTTTACTGAAGCAGTTACCAATCCTGCTCTGTCGGGACGACCTGAGTTATTATACTGAATGAAATAGTTGTTGTTTTTTGATCCGGTGTGCCAGAATGTTGAGTTCCTAACAGTAAGGTCATTGGCAAATCCAGCTTGATATCTAATTATCGGCTGTTCTTCCGTAGTTTCAAGTTTAACTATACAATCATCAATCAATACTGTAACAGTACAATATTTTTTATTGTTATCATAGATTAAATGACGTTGAAGTCCAGTTATATCACATGATTGAATAACTATAGGATCTCTAATTATAAAATGATCCCCAGTTCCCTTGATTGCATCATCGGGAGTAGAGCTTAGCAACAAGAATGCTGCAGTTGAAGATGAACCGGCAATAGTGCTACAATCAAAGTCAATAAACTTAACTTTCAATCCGGCTGTAGTTGATATTCTTGCATTGTCGGTCATAGTTACTTTGGGTCTTCTCACTTTGTCTCCTCTAAAGGTAACTTGCTGTTTTCCAAAGTTAACGATTGACGTCATTGTGTAATTCCCATTAGGTTCTAAAACATATGCCAGCTCTTCGTCACTCATGTCTTCGGGTAGTGGGTTTGCGTCAAACCATTCGGAGATATTGGTGCCGCTTGGGATTGTTGCATAAGTTGGAACTAATGTTGTAAATTCCTTATTGGAAGCTACTTCTGCTTCCTTATTGTTATACAATTGATTGCCTAGAGCTCTAACCACCACTTTATACTTTGTGTCATCTCTAAGTGGGCGCTGTGCAACACAACCGTCTATAACTTGGTTTTCTTCACCAACAGCTACCGGGTTGTCTGGGTCGTCATTGATGAATAAAGAAAACTCATAGCCACCTGCACCATGAACAACGGGCCAGGTTACGCTAACTGTTGAACCGTCAGGACTTGGTGTGAACTGAATTTCATCCTCATTTGGGGATGTCAAGTTGGCGTTCTTCACATCAGATGAATATAGGGTGTCCTTATAGACTCCTATATCTGTGCAAGAACCAAAGATGAAAGCTCCCATCAGCAAGATAAGGCTCATCTTTTGTAAAAATAAATGTTTTCCTTTCATATAATCTTTGTTTTAAAATAGGTTTGTTTTATTAAATGTTAAGTCGTTTTTGAGCAATATAACATTAATTATCCTTAAGACGAGCCTTAACGAATAATGTACTCATAAGTATTATATTTTTGATGTTAAATTGTTTATCTATGTTTCTATTGAAACACTTTTTTTAAATATTCAATATTAGTTCCAAAATTTTTCTTTACGTTGTGTGGTTCATTTTTATCTCGCGAACGTTCCACTACCAACCATCCTTCCCATCCAATTTTATCAAGTGTTTGTTTAATCTTCTTCATGTCTAATCGAGTGTTATATGGCAGTGTCACGTCATCTGTATCTGTGCAATGAATCTGGCAAATTCTGTCTTTTCCCAAAAGTTCTATTTCTTCATATATATTCCATCCATTTTCAAGAGGATTTTGAAATTTATAATAGATTTTTATTGCGGGCGAATTCACTTCATTCAATAATTCAATATCTCCTTTTGCATCCAATGATGTTTCGATACCAATTGTGACTCCGCTCTTTCTGGCCATTTGACCAATAACCTTCAGTCGTTTTACAAGTTCCGGTCTTATTTCCGGTCTC
>CAZHWC010000108.1:0-5402 GCA_964535975.1 uncultured Proteiniphilum sp.
GCCTGAATCACTTTATTCGTAACATCTTGGTATTTTAATGTCATAGCCTGATATAGTTCATCCATTTTATCTCGTATACTAATTTTTTCATGGTATAAATCTGTAAGTGGAGAACCTTTTATCGTAACCTCAGAAAAATCATAAACTTTATTTTGATGAGGAGTAGAAGATTTAACCTCACCTTCTATACTTATTTGTTTATTTTCTACCATTAAATACAACAGGCCATAACCATCCCTGGCCTTTAAGAAAACAGCCGTGGGTTGGTCAACGGAACCTCTGAACTCGAAAGTTGAATTAGTTACAACAGCTTCAACCAAAGGCTCCATTTTATCATGACTTATGGGAATCAAGTCAATTATTGTACCGTCAGCAAATCCATCTACATTACCAGCTATAACATAACTACTACCATCCGATTTACTTGTGCAAGATCCAAATACAACTGCTAACAACAGTAATATTATTGAATAAATACTTTTCTTCATTTTATTTCTTTTTTTAATTATTATTACTCTGCGTTTAATTGAACCATACTTTTAATCTTTCCATATCCTGTCGTTATATATGGATTTGAATGGGTTGGAGCAAAAAACTCACCCCACATCCACATTGGTTTTCCGGCATCAGGGTCAACTTCATACTCAATTAGTTTTCCTTCTCCTTTCACATTATCCCATACAGCAACCCATAATATATATCCTGCAGTAGGCCATCCGGATGAATTCCATGAATAAATTGCTGTTACCTCTTCATTTGGCTCACATGTATAGACTGTATATGAGTCTGTTTGTCCCGATTGAGGACTAAAAGAATAAACTGCGTCATTAGTTGCATAATAAAAAGCATGGCCTGCATCGTTGGAAGCAAATAGTTTAGCTTCAGAAATATCCTTACAACCAGACAAGTCTAGTTTCGAACGTATTCCATCAGAAGACAAATCACCATTATCAACGCGATTATAAAAGTTGAAACGATATAAATAATGTGTATTTTCTTCTTTTACTATTGCATACGTCTTCTCGCCATATCCATTAAAAATTGCTATAGGGTGAGCAGGTAGTTTATTCGCATCTAAATATGCACCTCCTACTGTTGATTTAAAACCACTAATACTAGAGCCATAAGTGTAGTAAGGGCGGAATCTCAGGTTATCAGAATCAAAGATAATCTGATCGGCTGCAATAGCGCCGGACACTGCTCCCCACTCAGCTTTAGTCTGGTGTGCCAACCAACCACTGGCATTATACTCACCAGAAATTGCTGCTGAAAACTTTCTGTCATTGCTTTGATTAGTATATAAGACATATAACTTCCCATCATTAACCAGAAAATCTGCATTATTAATAAAAAAGTGTTGTTGAGGATTAAAAACAGACGGCACATCATAAAAACTTGAATTCCAGTCATTCATAAACTGCAAACCAACACTATTCAATCTATACATCACCTCGTCAGTAAACACCAAATATCCATCTTTTACAACAGAACCGGTGTGTGTACCTTTAATAAATCTGGGTTTTCCAGGAATAGTCCGACCGGTAGTTTCACTGTAATATCTGAATTTTTGAGAATCCTTTCCCACAATAAGCATTAAATCAGATGTATATACATCAATATCGGTTTCACCATTATATTCTGACAGCAAATATAATCCACTTTGAATTCCCGAAGCCTCAACTGTAGTATAAACTTCTTGAGCCTGGTAATAAGCTCTTTGACCGTTAATACTATCTTCAGCCATCATATAAAATCTATACGTTCCGGGAGCCAAATCCACCACCCAATCTAATTTTTTAGTATAAGCTATAGTGTCTGCAGGAGGATATACCAAGGCATTTCCTACCTGCACAGGTCTATACTCTCCATTTATCATTGGTAACACAAACCACCTATAACGTAATCGCTCCAAGTTTTTATAAGTAACGTTGGGCTCAAACTCAATATGCTGTCCCGGAGTTAGTCTTTGCCTCAACACAAGCCTATTATCAATACCTATTGTATCAATCTTAATTACTCCAACCTCCTCTTCTGTCAGATAATCGTAGTTACCCTTATCATTATAGCATGACAGGATTAACAATGATACAATTATTGAGGATATTATATATTTAATATTTTTCATAACTAAATTCATTTTAATTTTCAAAGTCCACTAATCTGCCATTTTCATCAGTCAAAGGATTCTCTGGGTTTTCCTTATTATACGTATAAAGAGCAGTTGTAAGCTTAATTTTATAATTCTGAAGCTCTGCCCAACTCATTTTATCAGTATCAAATTCAGTAACACCTGAGTAATTTAGCATAAATCTATATTTTGCAAGACTAAAGGTGCCAAAGAACTCTTGTAAATCACTCCAATTAGTTGGTCTGGACAAAACATCATTCCAAATTATAGTGATTTGGTTCTGTTCGTTGTTTCCAACTTTAAAATCTTCAGACTCTACAACAGAAATAAACAAACGAACCGATTTTTCTTGTAACAATAAATCACGTCTCAAAATAACAGGCAAAACAGCTTTATTCTCACCTGCTTTAACCACAACTTCACTAGGCAATTCATACAACTCCTTTGGAGCAGTTGTCTTATCTGCAATAACATCAACTTTAGCAACACGGGCATAGTTTGCAGTGTTGCCTATTACACAAACTTCAATATCCATCTGCTTTACAGTACTATCAACAGGTAATGTAATAAATGAGAACATTAAAGAGTCACTTCCCAATGTCCAATTGTAAGGTCCCTCAAGCCTAATTCGAGCATCATCATTATAATAAAACCCTTCATTTTGGCAGCTTGTAATACTAAAGATAGATATTACAAACAAAAATATGTATCTACTAAATTTCATAACTTAATGTTTTATATTTAATTAGAATAACCTCCAAACTCGATATCTGTAGAAGGAATCGGCAGTACATATGTGTTCTTGCCGGGAGTTACGCCTGCACCTATTATTTCCGAAGCATTCAAACGCTTGTAGTAGTAAAACAACTGCCCCCCTTCTGCAAGAAATTCCTTTCTGTATTCTTTCCATATTTCACGTTGCACATTTACTTCCGTCAAATCATAAGAAAGAGGATTATCAGACAAGTGCCTATTAGATCTCACCTCATTTAGCAACTCAATAGCTTTTACTTTATCACCTTTTTTCAAATAAACCTCTGCAGCAATATAAAATGATTCTGTCATTCTTATAATGGGATACAGGTTATTATATCTTCCTCCCTCTATATACCAAAACTTAGATACATATCTATTTGAACCATCTACCTCAAAAGCTTTTGAGAATCTGTAATCAAGACCTAATCCCTGATTTTGCTCATAAATATTCTGTGCCTTAAGTTCCGAAGGACTTAATGACGAAGTACCACCGGCCTCCTTAAAATAATAATTTCCTATATCCTCCCAGTTGTTAATTTTCAAGTTAAACAGATGCTCAGTTGTGAATGCCCTGTCTGTCTCTCCTGGTTGACTAGTCTCAATTGATGTAACATGTACCCAATTAAAAGGCTTATTTAATTTATCACTATTCAATTCATCAATAATTTCTTGAGCATACACTAGAGCATTGTCAAGATCACCTTTCCAAAGATAAGCCCTTGCCAAAGTTGCCACCGTTGCATAATAATTAAAATAGCAAGTACGTGAGCTGCGTTGTAGATATTGATCTGTTGCGATCTTTAAAGAATCGTGCTCCAAATACCCTCTAGCTTCTTTTAAGTCATCAATGATTAAGTTCATAGTTTCCTCAACAGTCTTTTGCTCAACCACATCAGATGAATATTTAGTATAATATGGCACTCCATTTGCATTTTTATTTGATGCAGGACTTTCTGCAAAAAGTCTCATCATTTCTAAGTGGAAGAAAGCTCGTAATCCCAATGCTTCACCTTTGTATATGTAGTAATTATTATTTGAAAAGATATTTTTATCTACCTTGTCAATATTTTCAATCACCAGGTTCAGATTTGTAATACTGTTGTAAGTCTTACTCCAAATACCATCAATTATACTCTTACTTGCTGTGTTAGTATAATCATATGTAGACGCATAACGCCATATCCCATCACTATTTACATCGTAATTCTGTGATAGCACTTCAGTAAAACCTATCCCCATATGAAGTCCGTACATCGAGGAAGAAGTCATAGCAGTGTAAACACCTGTTAGCTGATCTTTAAATCCTCCTTCAGATTCAAAATGGTCATTCAATATAATTTGAGACTTTGGACTTACCTCAAGCCAATCATTACATGAAGAGAGTCCCAAAACTATTATTGTTGCAATAGATAAAACTATTAATATATGATGTTTCATACTTTGTTTTTTTTATTATTGATTAAAATGTAGCCTGTACAGATAATGAGAAGTTACGTGCAAACGGATAATCTGTTCCCCTTTCTGTCTTTACCGAAGAAATAATAAAAAGGTCATTTGTAAATGCAGATACCTTTAACCTTTCTATAAAAGTTTTCTTCAAGAAACTTGCATCACGAAAATCATAATACAAACTCACCGAACTCAAAGAAAAAGTGTTGTAATCTTCCACAAAACGAGATGTAGGATATGTCACAGACTGATTCTGTATTGATTTATACAAAGCCATATCTCCCGGCTTTTGCCACCTATCAGTAAATACTCTTCTGTCAACATTATATTCAAGCGCTGCATTTTCCACCTTATCCACGAGAGTCTGATTATATATCTGACCTCCAAAACGAAAACCACCAATTACAGAAATACCAAAATTGCTTATCTCACCATTCACACCAATATTTCCATTAAATAATGGCTGGGTATCACCACACACCACCTGGTCTGCAACATCATATTCAAATGTTACAGAACCATCATTTTTCATAAAAATCTCATTACCGGTTTGAGGATCAATACCAAGCGATCTAACAGCCCAAATTGCACTCATTGATTGTCCTTCATAATACTTTACAGATGGTGTTGAACTTAAGTTCTTATCAGCTTCATTGTTCCAAGAACGCAATCCATTAGATATTTTCTTAAGCTTATTTTTGTTATGAGCAAGACTACCAAAAACATTGATATAGTCATTCTTTCGATCAAAAACTTTATAATTCAGGTTTATTTCATACCCTTTATTTTCAGTTTCCCCCAAATTGGCAACATAAGTTGAAAACCCACTTGCTGTTGGAACAGTTACGTTAGTTATCATACCCTGAGTATCAGCTATATAATAATCAAAACGTCCTGACAATCGATTTCTAAAAAGATTAAAGTCCAAACCAAAGTTTGTATCATACTGTTCCTGCCAATGTAATGATTCATTTGCCAATCCTTTAACATACGAACCTATAAAACCATTGTATGACGAATTGCTATAATAAACAAAAGTAGGTATTGCATCATAAGAGCTAAATCCCTG
>CAZHWC010000109.1:0-5127 GCA_964535975.1 uncultured Proteiniphilum sp.
TTTAATATATATACTGTATTTTTGCATGCAATTTTCCAAAATCGGTTTTAACATTTGAAATAGCTGATTTTCATTACAATAACATAGAAATAAGTCAAAACAATAAGTTTAAATGAAGGTATCATTCAACAAAACAGACAATGTAAATGGTGTTATCACCATCGAACTAGAACAGGCTGATTATCAGGCAAGCGTGGAGAAGTCACTGAATCAATTCCGTAACAGAGCAGAAATTCCAGGATTTAGAAAAGGTAAAGTGCCTAAAGGAGTTATTCAAAAAATGTATGGCAAATCGGTTCTTGCTGAAGAAATCAACAAGATTGTTGGCAATGAACTGTTTAAATATATCAAAGATAATGATTTGAATATATTGGGAGAACCTCTACCAAACGAAAATGAGCAAAAAGAAATCGATTTCGATAAGGATGTGGATTTCGAATTCAAATTTGATATAGCTTTAGCTCCTGAATTTGAGCTTGCATTTGGCGATGATGACGTTGTTACATATTATGACGTTAAACCGGAAGAGGATTTAATTGAGCAACAAGTAAACAGCATTAAACAAAATTCAGGTTCATTTAAAACTGTGGAAGAGGGTGCTGTGGAATCAGACCTTATCAAGGGTATAATTACTGAGCTTGAGAATGGAGAGGCTAAAGAAGAGGGTATCGTTGTGGAAAATGGTATCATCATGCCTTCATACATTAAAGATGAGGCTATAAAAGAGAAATTTGTGGGTGCTAAAGCTGGTGACGTAATCACCTTTAACCCTAAAGTGGCATATGACAATCATGCTGCTGAAATTTCTTCATTATTGAATGTGGAAAAAGAAGAGGTTGAAAATATCGACTCTGACTTTACATTCGAAATAAAAGAGGTGACTCGCTATGAGGAGGCTGAACTTAACCAAGAGCTTTTTGACAAAGTATTGGGTGAAGGTGTAGTGTCTAGCGAAGAGGAATTCAGAAATAAAATTATTGAGACCGTTACCGGTCAGATTAAGCCTGCTGTAGAGAACTTGTTTATTGCTGAGCTTAGAAAACTGATTGTTGCTAAACTTGAGAACGTTGAGTTCCCTGATGCATTCTTGAAAAAATGGTTGGTAGTTGCTAACGAAAAGAATACTGAAGAGAAAATTGAGGATGAGTATTCGCAAATTGTTGAAGACCTGAAATTTCACCTTGCAAAAGAAAAGGTTGTTAAGGAGAACGAAATTAAGGTTGAGGAAGATGAAATGCAACAGTTCGCAATTGAGGTGGCTCGCGCACAATTTGCTCAGTATGGCATGAACAACCTGACAAATGATATGCTTGCAAACTATGCACAAAGCATGTTGCAGGACGAAAACACTTCAAGAAACATGTTCGACAGACTTATCGAAAGCAAAGTTGCTGAGCTGTTGAAAGAAAAAGTGAAACTTGATGTGAAAGAAGTTTCTTCAAAAGAGTTTGAAAATATACTTCAGGAAAACGATAAGGCTAATGCTGAGGCAGATGCT
The DNA here is from genome assembly GCA_964535975.1 of uncultured Proteiniphilum sp. GTDB lineage: Bacteria > Bacteroidota > Bacteroidia > Bacteroidales > Dysgonomonadaceae > Petrimonas. Next base: position 1,499 of record CAZHWC010000109.1, read on the forward strand.
GAAGAAGTGAGCACTGAAGAGTAATCTTAGGAATCACACACAATGTTATAAATTCTGTCCTATGAAATATTATATGGCATATTTTTTGCTTCAATACAATATTATAGGACAGAATTTATTAACTTCGTATCTCTCTTATATTAGAGGTACAATTAAAAGAAAAAACTTATGCAAAACGATTTTAGAAAATATGCAGTTAAGCATCTCGGAATGAGTGGCAATCGCTTGGATGGATATTCAAAAGCTATATCTTCAAGCTATATTTCGCCAACTATTATTGAGGAGAGACAACTTAACGTTGCTCAGATGGATGTTTTCTCACGATTGATGATGGATCGTATCATCTTTTTGGGAACTCAGGTTGATGATTATACTGCAAACGTTATTCAGGCACAATTACTATATCTTGACTCTGCAGATCAGGGAAAGGATATTTCTATTTATATAAACTCGCCCGGTGGTTCGGTATATGCCGGCTATGGAATATATGATACTATGCAGTTTATATCAAGTGATGTTACTACAATTTGTACAGGCGTGGCGGCATCTATGGCAGCTGTGTTGTTGGTGGCAGGAGCTCCAAAGAAACGTTTTGCACTTACGCATTCACGTGTCATGATACATCAACCGCTTGGTGGTGTGCAGGGACAGGCATCTGACATTGAAATCACTGCAAGAGAAATTGCAAAAGTGAAACAAGAGCTTAATACAATTATTTCAAATCACACCGGCAAACCGCTTGAGGTGGTGGCACGTGATTCGGACAGGGATTTTTGGATGAGTGCGGCAGATGCTAAGGAGTATGGTATGATTGACGATATTTTAACAAAAAAATAAAATAAAATTTTGATTGCGGGGTTGGATTTTTCAACTCCGTGATTGAATTTAATAGTTCCTAATGGGTAAAAAGATTAGCAATAGCAATAAGTGTAGTTTTTGTGGAAGAAATGAGAAGGATGTAAACTTGCTTATTTCCGGAGTTTCAGGCTTTATTTGTGATTCGTGCTCTAACAAGGCGAATGACATTGTGAAAGAATCATTGAAGCCTGTGAATAAGAATACTCAGGAAATAAAGTTAGAATCGCTTCCTAAACCAAAACAAATTAAAGAGTTTTTGGACCTCTATATCATCGGACAGGATGACGCAAAAAGATACTTGTCGGTTTCGGTATATAATCACTACAAACGCATTCTGCAAACGGTAAATAATGATGATGTGGAGATTGAGAAATCGAATATTATAATGGTTGGTGCAACGGGTACCGGTAAGACTTTGCTTGCGCGTACTATAGCTAAATTGTTGCGCGTGCCTTTTACTATTGTTGATGCAACTGTATTGACCGAAGCGGGATACGTTGGTGAGGATATTGAGAGTATTTTAACTCGTTTGTTGCAAGTGGCAGATTATGATGTTGATGCAGCAGAACGTGGTATTGTATTTATAGATGAAATAGATAAAATAGCACGAAAGAGTGACAATCCTTCTATCACACGCGACGTTAGCGGTGAGGGCGTTCAGCAGGGTTTACTTAAATTGCTGGAGGGCTCGGTTGTGAATGTTCCTCCACAAGGCGGAAGAAAGCATCCTGAACAAAAGATGATTGCTGTGAACACAAAGAATATTCTTTTTGTGTGTGGCGGTGCTTTTGACGGAATTGAAAAAAGAATTGCACAACGCCTCAACACGCGCGTAGTTGGTTATTCGGCAAGTGCAAAAACAAGCAATATCGATCGCGATAATATGCTTAAGTATATTACTCCAACGGACTTGAAATCGTTTGGTCTGATTCCTGAGATTATAGGAAGATTGCCAATTCTGACTTATCTGGAGCCTCTGGACAGGGATGCGTTGCTTAAGATATTGGTTGAACCAAAGAACTCAATTATAAAGCAATACGAAAAACTATTCGTAATGGATAACCTGAAACTGACTTTCGATCAGGAAGTGTATGAATATATTGTGGACAAGGCGGTTGAGTTTAAATTGGGCGCAAGAGGTTTGAGAGCAATTGTGGAGGCAATAATGATTGATGTGATGTTTGAGGCCCCATCGGACAACAAAAAGAAAATACACATAACTCGCGAATATGCTGAAAAGCAATTTGAAAGAGCGGACATAAACAACATTAGAATAGCCTAATAAATTTCAGATAAATCTTTGTTATTTTTTATAATTTCGATTATAGAAAAGGTATTATATTGTCTAAAAATCAAAAAGGATATTTTTAACATTAGTAATTTGCTTATTCGAGCATTAACATATAATTTCGATATTATATTTTTGAATTAGATAAATTTTGAATTATAAAATTGTTTCATACATTTGTAAATACCAAAGAATGAGAAATGATATTATAATTCAAGAAGTGTAAATACCCCAAATATGGAAATACAAAAAAATCTGAAGCAAGGTTTAAAGAAGTATTTCGGATTCGACTCTTTTAAAGGAAATCAACAAGCCATTATTGAAAGTGTACTGTCCGATAAGGATACTTTTGTGTTAATGCCAACAGGTGGTGGCAAATCTTTGTGCTATCAACTGCCCGCATTATTATCGGAAGGTACGGCTATTATTATATCTCCGCTTATAGCATTGATGAAAAATCAGGTTGATGCTATGCGCAACTTTAGCGAGGAGGATGGGATAGCACATTTTTTGAACTCTTCACTGAACAAAACAGAAATAGAGAGGGTGAAAAAAGATGTGGTGTCGGGAAAAACAAAGATGCTTTATGTTGCTCCGGAATCGTTGACAAAGGTGGAGAATGTGGAGTTTCTGAGAAGCGTAAAGATTTCGTTTTATGCTGTTGATGAAGCACATTGTATTTCTGAATGGGGACACGACTTCAGACCTGAATACAGACGAATAAGACCTATAGTGGGTGAAATAGGTGTAAGGCCTATAATTGCTCTTACGGCAACTGCCACACCAAAGGTTCAACACGATATTCAGAAAACGCTGGGTATGCTTGATGCTGAGGCATATAAATCCTCGTTCAACAGACCTAACTTGTATTACGAAGTAAGAAATAAAAATGAAAATATAGATAAGGAGATCATCAAGTATATATTATCGCATTCTAAAAAGTCGGGAATTGTGTATTGTCTGAGCAGAAAAAAAGTTGATGACTTTGCACAGATTCTTCAGGCTAACAATATTAAAGCATTGCCATATCATGCAGGTATGGATGCTGCAACTAGAAGCGAGAATCAGGATGCATTTCTAAATGAAAAAGTAGATGTTATTGTTGCAACTATTGCATTTGGCATGGGGATTGATAAGCCGGACGTGAGGTTTGTAATACATTATGACATCCCAAAGAGCTTGGAAGGTTATTACCAGGAGACCGGAAGATCGGGACGAGACGGGGGTGAAGGCAATTGTATAGTATTTTATTGCAATAAGGACCTGCAGAAACTGGAGCGCTTTATGCAAGGCAAACCGGTATCGGAGCAGGAAATAGGCAAGCAATTGTTGCTGGAAACAGCTGCGTATGCAGAGACTACTATATGTCGCCGAAAAATGTTGTTACACTACTTTGGTGAAGATTACAATGAACCAAATTGTGGTAGCTGCGATAATTGTTTAAATCCAAAAATTAAAGTGGAAGCTAAAGAATTACTTGTTA
>CAZHWC010000110.1:0-3599 GCA_964535975.1 uncultured Proteiniphilum sp.
CAATTGCAGACGCAAGTGCTGTAGAAAAATACAACAGAAAAAAAGGCACTAATTATAAAGCATTCGATACATCAAGTGCTATCCTAAGCAATAACATTACTTCCATTAAAGAAGGTGCACTATACACCGAGAATACAGAAGTGCAATTATCAAACTTAGGTACAATTGAGGAAGGTGAATCATACGTTTTACCAATTAAGATGGAATCGTCAGACACCAAAATTATTGAAGGTTCAGACATCGTTTACTTTGTTCTTAGCAAACCCGTCCGCATCAAAAAAGCATGGAGCTTAAACAGCAACTATATCCGTATCCCGGTATTGCCTACTACCGAATTCAAATCAGTTACATATGAAGCTCTTATTCATATAAATAGATTTGGAGGCAATAACACCATTATGGGTAATGAAGGAGTTTTGATATTCCGTATTGGTGACTTAGCTTTGCCTGGTGGAGCCAACGATTTAATACAAATTGCGGGTAACAAGCAATATCATGCGCCCAATAAGTTTAGCTCTCAAAGATGGTATCACGTAGCCTTTACTTATGACCAACCCACAGGCAATACAGCCATTTATATTAATGGTGCAAAAGCTGCTGAATCAAACTGGGATACCCCAAGCTTTGACTTGTCTCCAACCGGAACTGGATTCTTTGTTGGCAAGGTTGCAGGATTTATGTGGGGTGAGCGTCCATTCTATGGATATATGAGTGAAGTTAGACTATGGAACTCTTCACGAACAGAAAACCAAATCAAACAAAATATGTTGAATGTTAATCCTAACTCTGACGGATTGGTAGCTTATTACAAACTTAACGGCGAAGACCAATATGAAGAAAACGGAAAATGGTATATCAGAGATATTTCAGGCAACAACATGCACGGTTTGTCTAATGGAGGTAATTCAAAATTAAACTTTGTTGATCTTGACGGTCATATCGAAATTAAATAGACTGATACGTTAAATACATAATTCTAATTAAAGGGCTCGGCTTTATTGTTGAGCCCTTTGTTTATACACCACCTTCTTTCAGTATAAACCACACTTAGCATAATACTTCTCCAAACTCAAACCACATTAATATATAATTTAAAAATCACTTTCAATTAATCTTCCGAGTGGGCGCTCATTTAATATGGGTGTCCACTCTTTTTTTACTATCTTTACAACCAACATCTAAACATACAATCCTGCAACTCACCGTTTATATATTCATTTGCTGGACTATCCGATGCAAAACTTCAAGTTGCCCGGTTACAACGGAAAGGTAAAATATGCACAGTTTCTGCACGACGGCTCGGAGATAAAAATAACCGCACCATATGGTCACCACAGAGTGGAAGATCCCGAATCTGAAAAGAACGATCTCAATCTTAGCTTGCCGGTATCTAAGCCAAACGTGGAAATTCCGGTAATAGAGTTGATACTAAATTAAATCAGTATAATACAATAATAATCAACTAAATATCTTCAAGATATTCAAGAGGGAGAGGGTGTGTCACAATGTGATTTCACCCTCTTTCTATTCATACTCCCATCTTAGAGAAAATTCTAATATTCAATTATTAGTCTGTTTTTTACTAAACAAGCAATCTTGACAGGTTGTAGACCTAAAAGCATATATCCTTAAGTATTTTATTCTAACAAAAACAAATATTATGAAGCAGTAAGATTGTTTAAACTCCTAAATAGTTAGGCTTAAAGTATTTAGTTCTACTTTTGTAAATCTGTACTATTAATGAAAAGAAACTTCGATGACTAAATATAAAGCCCACAGAATGCTTATTCTGTTTATTCTATTATTATCTTCTCGCCTGAGTGCCGCACCCAAGAAAACGACCACTGCCTCGGGCATGGTTAAGGATGCAGTCACGGGCGAAGCAATGCCATATGTAACAATCATTTTTGAGAATTCCACCTCCGGCGGAATCACAGACGATGACGGTAAGTTTGAAATAAAAAACTCACAGGGGTATGATGTACTTAAATTTTCATTTGTGGGATACGACACACAGATTGTAAGTATCAAAGCCGAACAAAACAACAGAGGACTCGAAATATTATTATCGCCTGCCACTTTTGAGCTTGATGAGGTGGTAATCAGACCCAAACGACAAAAGTATAGCAAGAAAAACAATCCCGCCGTGGATCTGATTCGCAATGTGATAGATCATAAAGACGATAACCGCATTGCCTCAAGGGATGAATACAAAGTGGAGTGTTACGAAAAAGTATCAATAGCATTAGACGATTTTAATGCCAACAACAAAAGCATACTGCAACGAAGTTTCCCTTTTCTCGAAAACTATGTGGATTCATCGGCAATAGACGGCAAACCTATTCTCACGCTGTCTATTAGAGAAAAGCTGGCAGACAAATACTACAGAAAAAGCCCAAAGTCCGAAAAAACAATTTATAAGGCAATTCGCCACGAAGGCATCGACAGAAAACTGGATAATTATGGCTCGCTAAGCAGCAACATCGACGAAATTCTGCAGGAGGTAAATATATTCGACAATAATATCAACTTTCTGCTCAATCGCTTTGTCAGCCCCCTATCCTCCACCCTTGCCACATCATACTATCAATATTTTATTATGGATACAGTGATGGTGAGTGGCGACAAGTGCATAGACCTGGCTTTTGTGCCAAGCAATTCGCAAAGCTTCGGATTCACCGGCAGATTATATGTGCTGACAGACGGAACTTATGCCATAAAGAAAGTGACCCTGAATGTGCCAAAACAAATAAATCTAAACTTTATAAAGCATCTGCAAATAGATCAGGAGTTTAAACAAACCAATGATGGCATGTGGGTGATGGACAAAGATAACACCTATCTGCAGCTTCACGTGTTTGAAGGCACACAAGCCCTGTATGCGCACCAGTTGCGAAGCTATGACCACTATCTGCTTGACCGGGTGGACAATCAGGCGGTGTTTGATACGTTGGGAGATACTCACATGGCTGACAACGTAAAAGTAAGCGATTCGGTGTGGGTAAGCCAAAGACACACACCCCTAAGCGAGATGGAAAGCTCCGTGGGAGAAATTATGGCACAGATGGATGAGAAAAAAGGATTCAGAGTGCTGATGAAAGGAATCGAAATTCTTACCTCCGGATATATAGAGACAAGCAAAGAGCACGAAACCAACAAGGTGGATATTGGACCAATGAATACTGTTGTCTCATTCAACGATGTGGAGGGGCTGCGACTGAGAGGAGGGGCACTCACTACTGCCAACCTGCACCCAAGGCTTTTCGCCGGTGCATACACCGCCTATGGATTTAAAGATCACAAGTGGAAATATCACGGCAGGGTTACCTATAGCTTCAACGACAAGGAGTATCACGAAAACGAATCTCCCGTCAACAACCTCAGCCTATCTCGCGAGTTTGATTTATACACACCGGGGCAGGATTTTATCCACACCAGCAAAGACAATATGTTTGTGGCTTTCAAAGTGGGACAAAAGATAGAGAAAATGAACTATCTGACAACCAATAAGATTGGCTACGACAAAGAGTGGCAAAACGGACTTAAGCTAAGCACATGGCTTCAAAACCAAAACAACGAGGCGGCAGGCACACTCAAAT
>CAZHWC010000110.1:3699-5069 GCA_964535975.1 uncultured Proteiniphilum sp.
TGGTGGCCGACCAATACGTGTCGGGCACAATCAACTATCACCTCAACGGGCTTATAACCAACCGACTGCCCTTAATAAAAAGTTTAGGCATAAGAGAGGTTGTTTCATTTAGCGGATTCTACGGCTCACTGAGCGATAAAAACAACCCCGCACTATCCGACAACCTATTTATTTTGCCGGACAACACTTTTGCGTTTCAAAACGAACCCTACTTAGAATACAGTATTGGCGTTGAAAATATTCTTCAGGTGCTGCAAATAAACTACTATCGCCGCCTCTCCTACCTCAATCATCCCAACGTATCCAAGCACGGCGTGAGAGTTGCAGTGAACTTCACTTTTTAAGACCCGTCACGTTCAAATACATATAATCTAATTTGACTTATGTTTTGGGCTCCGTAAAATATATTTAATGCAATTTTGCGAGCTTTTTGGGTGACGTAAAATCTATTTAATGTGAATTTGCAATCAAAATGGCAGCCGTAAAATCTATTTTGTGCAAGTTTGCAAGCTTTTTGGCAGACGTAAAATCTATTTTTTGTGAGTTTGTAATCCTTACGGGGCAAATCTACGACATTGGAATCAGTCAGGAAGCCATTTTTGGCAGTAAAAACACTATTAGACGGTATATATTTATTAACATTAGTCCCATAAAATGTATTTTTTCAGTCTCAGAAGTTAAAACATGCGCTAAAAAACATTGTAAAAGTCATCCGTAATGAATTTCACACTGTTTCCAATACATTAGATCTTAGCCGGAAGACTTACCGACTCACGTAAAATGTATTTATCTTTACATTATCCTCTAAATTCATTAACAATAGGGGTATTTTATCACAATAATTGCAAATTTTGAGAGCCATCAAATATATTAGACACGCATGTTAGCATAAATTAAGTGTGATTTATGACCGAAAATATCAGTCATAATGCCCAACACTATGTTTCTAATATCGAAGATTTCTGTCGGAACGCGTCCCGAAAAATAATTAATGTATTAGAAACAGTCAGAAACGTCTTTTTTGTCGATTTTTAATATTATTCACAATCAATAAAACCCTATATATCAACCAATAAACAAAACGCTCACACTTATTTCAATATTTACACAATAGTTTACATATCGGATGTTTAACAATATTATGTATTTAGGAGGGAATAGTTGGGCTTGTAGTTTGAACGATATTATTAGGGAATAAACTTTATAAATTAATCTTTATTTAACTACCTTTGCTTACATGTTATGATTAATCATAAATCATTACGTGAACGCCCACAGGCGAACACACTAAACACTAAACATTATTTTTTTCTGATGACAAAAGAGCAAGAACGCGACGAACTACACCGCACAATATGGGCAATTGCCAA
>CAZHWC010000111.1:0-4993 GCA_964535975.1 uncultured Proteiniphilum sp.
TCTCCATTGTTAACCTTAAATCTAATACCATGAAAAACACAGTGCAAATATATACTGTTCTTGCCTATTCTCCAAATTATTTTGCTATAAAAGTGCAATACTTTGTGCATTTTAACATAAAATCCTCCATTTTGTAGCAAAAAGGCGTTTTTTTAACAGTTAGTCTATATGCAATACCAATCCTTTCAGGTACTCACCCTCCGGGTGATAAATATTAATAGGGTGGTCGGCAGGCTGTGTCAGCTGGTGCAAAATCCTCACCTTTCTGCCTGTCATGGCTGCAGCGCTAAACACCGCAAGTCTGAATTGCTCCTTCGTAATCACCTGCGAACACGAAAAAGTAAACAAGATACCGCCACTCTTTATCTTTTCTATTGCTGCCGCATTAATTCTCTTATATCCCTGCAATGCATTCTTCACCGCACCCCTGTGCTTTGCAAAAGCAGGCGGATCCAGCACAATCAGGTCATGCTCGTCACCCGACATCTCTCTCAGATACTTAAATGCGTCCATTGTCTCGGTGCTGTGCCTTGGGTCATCAGCAAAGTTAAGCGCCACATTCTCCTTTGTCAGCATCACAGCTTTCGACGAGCTGTCAATTGATTTCACCGATTTGGCACCACCTCTCATGGCATACACCGAAAAAGCACCCGTATAGCAAAACATATTAAGTACATCTCTGCCATTCGAGTATTTCTCTAGCAAACTCCTGTTCTCCCTCTGATCAATAAAGAACCCGGTCTTTTGCCCGCGCAGCCAGTCAATGTTAAACTTTAAACCATTCTCCACCGATACGGCATCATTGTTCTCGCCGCCATATATATATCCATCCTTGGGATTCAAATTAGCCTTATATGGCAGTGTCCCCTCCGATTTATAATACACACTCTGCAACTGCTCCTCACCAATCACGCTCCTCATGGCACTCACAATCATCTCCTTGTCGCTGTCCATACCCACCGAGTGAGCCTGCACCACAGCACTCTTGCCATAAATATCCACAATCAGCCCCGGCAGGTTGTCACCCTCGCCATGAATCAGTCTGTACGTCTGGTTATATTCAGAAATAAAACCATTTTCAAGTCTCATATCATATGCACTCTTTATAACCTTTGTATAAAAGTCCACATCAATCCTCACATCCTCAAACGAAATTATCCTCACCGCAATGCTTCCAATCTGATAATGTCCCACGCCCAGAAACTCACCCTGTGCCGACACCACCCTCACCGGTTCACCCTCCTCCACATCGGCCGGAGTGTTAGCTATTGCACCCGAGAATACCCACGGATGGAAACGCTTCAGCGAATCTTCCTTTTTGGGTTTAAGTCTTATTTCTTTCACCTTACTTGTTGCCATTTTTCACTAAATGATTATATATTCGCAAACATGCCCATGCATCAATAGCTGCATAATTCTTTTGTGCCTCACTCAGTTGTTTGGCCTCCCAGTTGGTCACACGCTGCCTCTTCGAAATCTTTTTGCCGAATATAATTGCATAAATTCTTTGCAGACTGTTATCATCAATTCCGTATCCATCCACAAAAGGCTGCAAATCCACAAAATTCACAGGCTTCTTGTCCGATCTCTTATTGATAGCTGCGAAATCGTCACGCAACGATAAGCCAATTTTTTTAATATCAGGATTACATATTATTTCGTCCAGCCTGTCAGGATATCCAATCATGTTCAGTCTGAACAGGTAACACTTGTCCATACTCGAAAGCTGAATCAACGCCACCTTATTCACCTGTCCCTTCTTAAAGGCAGGTTTCGTTTCAGTATCAAATCCAAGTTTTTCGTGTTGCAGAAGATAATCAATGGCGGCATCCACCTCCTCAGGCTTATCCACCAATACAATTTCACCTGCAAACCTCTCAATCTCCAGCTCTGCTATTCTCTCTTTACTTATACTTAAGCCCACAAATCCTCCATATTTAATTCTGACTCATCATTATATTCGTCATTATACTCCTCATCATTCTCGTTATATAAAACCGAATGAAGCGGTCGCAGCACATTTATCAGTTTCTGTCCCCAATACACCCTAAAGTGCTGTTGACACACATACAAAGCATCATTCATCTGCTCAGTAAGGTTATACTGATATATCGACACCAAATTACGAATATCCTGATACACATCAGCAATATTTTCCGATACAAACGACGATATTGGTCTGTCGCTATATTTCATTTCGTCCATGAATACATCCAGATACACATCCTCCTCGCCCATGATGTTAGCCACACCGGCCGACACCCTCACATAATCCTCCTCTTTCACAAAAGTCTCGGGCAGCTCCTCATTTATTTGCATAAGTTCGGGCAACTGCGACACCTTCATATATATCAGAGGCAATAGTCTCAGCATCTTGTGTATCCATTCATCACGATTATTCAATGTTTCATTCTCTATAAAAGAACAAAACTCCACCCCCGCAGTGATTAACTCTATCACCCCTGCAGAGTAAACTATATTTTCATTATTTTCGATAGACATTTGTTTGAATTTATTTCTTCAAAACCCAGGCATCCCTATAATTAGCATTCTGCCTTAGTTCATTTGCAATCTTGTTAGCCTCCTCACGAGTCGTAAAGCTTGCTGCATACACATCTATTCTGTTAGATTTATCGATAGTGTTGCAATTTGTGTATCCCTCAGATCTCAGATTCTCAAGCATTTTGTCAGCCACGCTTCTCACTTCATACACCCCCACAATAATATAATACATGGGAGAAGTACCCGAAGCCACACTGCTGCCCACCGGCTTGTCGGTTTCCTTATTTATTGTCTCGTTTTCAACATCAGCCATTCCCGTCACCATTGTGCCATTGTTCTCATTCACGGCATTTGCAGTTGCTCCCATACTCTGATCGGCACTTTTCTTTGGCTTCTCATTATTTCCAAAAATATTGCTCTCAGTCATTATTTGCGCCGTCTGATGCCTCATCACACTATCCTGCATAGGCATAATCAGCATAATCAGTGCCACCACCGCTGCCACTGCGGCACCAATAGCAATCTTAGGCATAATGCTTCTCGGTTTCTTTTCCTCCACCGCTGCCACAGGCATGTTCACAGTCTTTGGCTTAAGCTGGATTATAGGTTTCAGCGACGCTGTCGACAAACCATAAAACTCAGGTCTCTCAAAAGGGATTGAATTATAAACCATCCCATTGTTCTCATTCAGCTCAAAGCTTCCAAGATCACCAAGGTCCAGATATCTCTTATCCCTCAGGGTAGTCACAACCTCCTTCACAGCCGCATCAATCTTTTGCGATGCGCTCTCAAAAGGAATATTATACACTCTCATATACGATTCGGTCAGTAACCCATCGTTATAAGTCAGTGAACTATTAAAAATCAACTCACATTTAGGCGAATGAAATATCGACAAATCCTCCTTTTGCGATGGAATTGTGTTCACCACAAAGCCACCCAGCCCCGGCACAATTACACAATTGTGTTGGTGAAGAGTATATTCGATATGCAAAAACAGTTGATTCATAGCACAAAGATAAAAAAAATGATAATATAAGCGAAAGATATCCACAACAAAAACCTCATAAGCACACAAAACTTTTCAAAGAAAAATATTTCAACTATATTTGTACTCTAAGATTTCAAATACGCAGCGCGACTGATTATAAATTATTAATGAGCAAATTAGAAGAAGATACCCCTATAATATTAGCAAAGAGCATTTCTGCCGATGAAGCCAAGGGCATGATAGTGCAAAGCAAAATAAAAAAAGCACTTTATAGCATAGCAGGCATTCTGTCGCTCATTCTTGCAGTGTTGGGTATTGTCGTGCCGGGACTTCCATGCACACCCTTCGCACTTCTCTCGGCAGCCATGTTTGCCAAAAGCTCCGACCGACTACACGAAAAACTTCTCAACAGCCGCATCCTCGGAGCACGTATTCGCGACTATCAGCGCAAAAAAGGAATCACCAAAAGCGGAAAGATAAAAGTAATCATCTTCATGTGGACCATGGTTCTCCTCTCGGCGTTTGCCTTCATTCAGGTGCAGCCGCTTCGCTCCATCGTCCTCTCGGCAGGTGTTGTGGGTGCACTCGTAGTCTGGTTTGTAGTTCCGGTTGGCAAACAGGATTAATCACACAAACAGACACAAAAAAGGCTGTCGGAAATTTCCAACAGCCTATTATCAGAAAAAGAATAATTCTTTAATTTAGTTGTCTTACTAAGATTCGAACTTAGACAAACAGGACCAGAATCTGTTGTGCTACCATTACACCATAAGACAATTTGATGATGCAAAATTATAAAACTTTGTGGAATGAAACAAGAGTGAGTGAGTCTTTTTACCGATAAAACTAAAACATTTTGTTTATATTTGTATTTCAAACAATCGTCTCTATGAACAACAATCAGGAATTAGTATTTCGCAATCGACAATTTAGTCAACTCAAATGGGTACTCCTTATTACACCGCTACTTATATTAGCTGTTTACTTTTTGCTTCCCTCCGGAATTATTTCTGCATCAATATTTTTTATATTTTACATGCCGATATACATAATAATAATGTTCTATGTGCACCCCAAGCAGTATGTTTTAAAAGATAATCAACTCATTTTTAGACGTGTATGGTTTAAAGATAAGGTAATAGAGATAAATGATATAACTGGCATTGAGCTGTCTAAAATAAACTGCTTGAATTTACGATATAATAGAAGCTTTCAAAAACTTATAATCCCGGAATTGGAAATGCGTCTGTTTCAGGAAGAACTAATGAAAAGCAATCCCTCGATAGAAATCATTTACAGCAAAAAAGAACCTGTTTAAAGAACCACCGTTTTCTCTTTATAATGCTCCAGCAGCGTAGCATAAATGGGGTGACGCTTCAGCACCGTAGCGTTACCAATCAAAAACATCTGTTGACGTGCCCTTGTCAAGGTCACATTCAGTTTCCTGTCCACTGTTCCTTTATCATTCATATTGCATAAGAAATTTAACTGATAAGGCTG
>CAZHWC010000112.1:0-4890 GCA_964535975.1 uncultured Proteiniphilum sp.
TCCTGACTTAGTCCAATAATACTTGTTTTACCCCTTATCTCAATGTCGGGAAGTCTGTTAGGGTCTGATCCGAACGTGTTGTCCTCAATAATTGCAAAGTTGGGGTCCAGAGTTTTCAAACTTGACAATATATTTAGGTTTCCCACAAGTTTCAAATCTTCTTCCGTATATCTTTTAGAAGAACCTGTAAAGTTCTTTTTTTCTCTTTCAAAAATTCCTGTTACAACTACTTGATCAAGCTCCAATGCTGAGTCATCTAAAACAAATTGACATCTCATATTTTGTCTGAGCTCCATTATTTTTGTCTCCATCCCAATAAAGCTGGCCTGCACTTTCACAGTTCCGTCCACTTCGGGCATTTTGAACCTAAATTCTCCATTTTCGTCTGTGGTTGTTCCGTAGTGGGTCCCCACCACTTGAACATTTGCCCAAGCTACAGGAGTTCCATCACTTTCAACTACCACCCCAAAAATTTCACATTCTCTTTTTCTGTTTGGGTCCTTGAATACTGAGATTGTTTTGTCTTGAACAGTAAATGTTAGTCCTGTTCTGTTGGCGTCAAGTACTTCTGTTAATACATCAATCAACTTTTTGTTAGTTGCTTTAAATGTAATACTACTAAGCTGCGAGACATCTTTGTTGTCAAACTTGAAGCTGTACCCGGTTTGTTTTTCAACAACCTGAACAAATTCGCTGAATTTGGCTTTCTTAATGTCCAAGCTAACAGTTCTATCACTGATAGTCTGAGAGTAAGCACTAGAAATCACCATAATCATCATTAGAAATGATGACATAATGACTGATTTAAAGGTAAAGTTCATCTTGTTTTAGTTTTAAATTATTATTCGTGGCTCATTAAATAGTTTAATGTATTTTAATAAAATGTTTTATGCAAAGTTAGTACTGTCAATTGGCGTAATTATAATAAAAAAGTAATATAATAATTGTTTTCAAACTTCATGCTGGTGATATGTTGCTTTTTATTACAAAAAGAGGCCTATGTTATATAGACGAATATAAAATGTGTTTATCCCCTCGATATATTTTTAATTTAAAATTTTAACGTATAATCATTAAAATAACGTGCTTCCACTAGTATTGTTCAATTATGATACTAATCTGGTGATAATATTATAGTATTATAATATCAAAATAATAAAAAAATCACGTTGTGAATAAATTCACAACGTGATAATAAAGGATTTTGGATTTCCTAAAATCCCTGTGTAGTTTCATAAAGATTGCGTTGTTTGCTTAAGGATTCAAAGTAATTTCACTTTCATGCAAGAAATTCCTTTCTCTTTTTAATATTCTGTCCTTAAGAGGTGGGGTTCCATAATATTTATTATAATGATTTACAAAGTGTGATACGTTAGTGAAGCTGCAAATCTCAGCAATTTCAGTCATAGACAACTCACTTTCCAATACATAGTGTCTGGCGTCTTGTATTCTTCTTTCAAGCATCCACTGGTGTGGAGTATTGTTAAAATGTTTTTTAAAGTGTCTGGTAAATGATTTCAGACAATTATAACCACACTTAGAAGCCAAATCCGCAACGGATGTTGCGTCTAAATGGTTCTTTATTACTTTGTCATGAAATTCATTTCTTTCTACCGAAGGTCTAAACCTCAGCATCATTACCTCTTCGTCAGACTCTGGTCTGATTACCTTTCTTTCTCCATTGGCGAATATCAGCACACATGAAGATAATTCCGAAAATACATATTGACTTGTTCTCATAATATATATTGTTAGTTATGCTTATAAACTTATCTGCCCCCAGTTACCTCTTTTACTATTAATCCCTCATAAATATCCCCATCTATTACAATTGTAATTGTATAGACGCCTCCTCTTAGTCTGTTGAAATCAATATAATCGGTGCCAACTCCATTTACATACATATTTTGATTTATAGAACTCCTTCCACCCTCAAAAGAAATAGATACATCTCCGTTGTAATTTGACACTACAATCTCTACATATGTCTCATTGTCGCTATAAACAGTCAGTTCATATAAAGAAGCACTTCTTGTTGACCCATTCTGTTTTGTTAGTTTTATCTCATCCACACTATTATTGGAATTTGATAATGTCGAAATTTCATTGTTCGCCGCATGAGTAATAAATGCGAAAAGATTGAAGAGACTAAATAAGGTTGCGATTGTTTTTGCTCTCATATGATTGCTTTTATCTGTTAATTTAACTGGTTGTAAATTATAGACACAAAGTAATACATAAAAGCATGACTTGTCAATAGTACCCGTGAATTTTAACGGTGTTTTTAGGGTTAAGTTGTTGGTTTATAGGTGTATGTCTGTAGTGTTTTTAACGCTATATGTGGTTGCTAATTTATGTATTTAGACATAAATTTACGATATGGGAATGATAAATAGTGTCTTTTTAAAAGAATCCACCTAGATCCAACCCCATGTTTGTTGCTTTTCTTTTTAATTGTGATTTTCTTGTACGTACACTTTCTACAGTACTATTCATAAAGGTGGCAATCTGTTTATTACTTGCTTTGCTTACTAAAAGCATTAGCATCATTTTCTCGTTGTTGCTAAAGTTTTCGGCATCTTTTATATTAATGCCAGTATATTGTGTAAAAGTAATATCATCAGGATGAATTTCATTGTACATCTCCTTCAAATCATTAGATGTATTATTTAGAATGTCGTTCATGTTATTGTACACTTTAGGATTAGATGAAACATACTTTTGAGACAATGACGAAAAGCTGTCCTGAAGATTTGTAAGTCGTTCCGATAAATATGAATAAATACTAATCAACCATTCCATCTTATTAGCATCCTCAGCCATAAGCTTAGCTTCCAGATTTCTGCTCTCGGCTTCGTGCCTCAGAATCATCATTTTCTCCTTAGCAATTTGGTTGTTTCTATTGCTGCTATATACAGTGATTAAGAACAATATAGCTATAGCAAGTGTGGCTAAAATCCAAAATATTGTTTTCTGCCTCGATTTCAATAATTTGTTTTCAGCTATACTTAGGTCGTACTTCTTCTCAACTTCCAATAATTGATTACTTAATCTTTCGGTTATTGTGCTTTTATAGTCCTCCAGAGCTTTTGTTTTGTAGCTGTTTGCAAGTTCATAGTTTCTCTGAGCCTCTGATATATTCGCCAAATTCTCGTATAAAAGGAAGTTGTCTCTTTTGTTATGACTGTTAATTGATGATAAGGCAGCTTCGCCATAATACATAGCACTATCTGTTTGATTAAGTTTTAGATGCTTCCTAGAAATAGCATAGTAAAGCTTTGATTTATCTGCGTTTGTATTTTCTTCCTCTAAAAGCTCTAGTTGTCTTTTATCACATTCCAGAGCTTTATAGTTGTCACCAGTTTTTTCATAAAAATATGATTGTGCATTTAATATAAAAAACTTCTTTTCCGGTAGCTCATTGTAGTAATCACTAATGGAGTCCAAATAGGTCTTTGCGCTATTCATCTTGCTTCTATACATTTCGTTCCAAAAGAGAGCCATTCTTGCGTCAAACACATACACTATGTCCTTATTTAAAAGAGCAAATTCCAGGGCCTTTTTATAAAATTTGTCAGCTGCCTCAGGTGCGTCGTTATTAAAGTAAGTATCACCAATAAAATAATTGAGCATATATCCTAACTGTGGATTGCTTAGTTTCTGCTCATTAAATATAGTTTCTGCTCTTCTTAGAGGAATATATACACTGCTGTCACTCACTCCCATCCTTGTTCTCACTATTCCCTGATACATCAAAGCCCTAACAAGCTTCTCATCTCCGGGATGATGAGCCTCATAATATCTAACAGTCCTGCTAATTCTCTTATCATCTTCAAAATCAAAGTATGTTTTATCTCTGGCAATTGTTAGCAATAAGCTGTGGTATGCCTGCCATTCATTTGGGAAGTTATTTGAATTCATGGCATTTAGGCTGTCTAATATAGCATATGGTTCTTTGCCAAGAAGCGAATCCCACTTATTCAGCCTTTCTATGATATTCTTATCCATTTGATGACATGATGATATCAAGGTTGCTAATAAGATAAAAATGAATGTATATTTTACTAAGATACGCATCAAGAGTGTTTTTTAGATTAAAACAAAGATAGTAAAAAAGATATTAAGTATACTTGTTTCAGATGTGTAGATTAAACAAATTGTTACATTAAATGTCTAAACCTTTATGTTGATTACAACTAAAAAAATAAAAATATGAAACGAATAATTATTCTCTCTTTTGCCTTCTTTTTATTTAGCTTAGCAATATTTGCTCAAAGTAGTATACAGATTCTGCATAAGGCACTTTTGGATGGAGTTGAGGCTAAAGTTACAGCCCTACAAGAACAGATCAAATTTACAGACGAGCAGACCGCTCTTATAAAAGATATAGAGATAAGTTATCTTATTGATGTACAAAAGATAGACAAGTGTTTTTTGTGCAACAAAAAGAAAAAGATGGAGAAGCTAGTGAGACATCGAGAAGAGCAATTACAGAAAATAATGACACCAGGGCAATACATCCGTTATATAGGAGGAAGTATTGACGATGTCAAACGGTACCCAGTCAGAGTTGATTAAAATGAATCCAGTATAACCGAATTCCTTCTAATTTCATCTGCTTTGTTTATACTTTTTACTTTTATTTTATCTGCAGCCATGTCACTACCTCTTGTAGATTTAGGCTTTATCGGTTTATAGTTGCTGTTTTGAGTAATTTCATAAAGAGCCTGACCAAGCAACACATCCTTTATGTCTCCAAACTGAGTCCACAAATCGATATACCCAAATCCCTCTTTCAATTCAACGTCAGGTAATAAGCCGTCAGTTGCAATAAAATCGTCCCCTTTATTGTTGGTATACTTGGCCACTATTGGCTGCATAGCCCAGTTT
>CAZHWC010000113.1:0-4794 GCA_964535975.1 uncultured Proteiniphilum sp.
ACAAAAAAAAGCTCCGATAAACCAAATGTTTACCGAAGCTAACTTTATCTTTTAATATTTATGACCTTAGTAAAGTCGAGACTCTAGAAAATCTGGAAGTGAATAAATTCCTTCATCTGTTTTTCTGCCTTTTTTCTTTTCACATAGTTCTTCACAACCAAATATGAAAGCGTGGAGACAGCCGCAACCACCAGAATATCCTTTAATACGTTATCTTTCATTGTGTTTATTTTTTTATAATAGTTAGCAGTTATATCTATTTAAAACCTGTTTAAATTCCATTTAAATCAGGGAATGAAATTACAAAAAATATTTCTCTCTTCAAACTATTAAGACACTTATTAAGCATTAAAGTTTAAGCTTTGGTCATTCTTTAAGTTCTATTATCAAAACCTCCTTGGTTTTGTCCGAAACCCTATATCTATTGTCGCTTCTGTGGCCTACGACCCAAAGAACATCGTCACCCGATGTGAGTATCCACACATCCTCTTTATCTTTGAGGCTAAACTTCTGATCAGTAAAAAAATCACTAAGTTTTTTTCGTCCTTTCATTCCAAAAGGCACAAACCAATCGCCGGACTGCCACTTTCGCAATATCAATGGAAATTTTAATAAGTCGGCATCTGCATATAATATTTTAGTACTCTTAGATATAGGCACGGGATATGAATGCAAACTAATATCCATATCCAGCGGAATCTTGATTGTAGCATCATCTCTGTATATATATAATGTGGCGTTATCGTTGTTTATATCTTGCAATTCATCAATTTCATAATACTCTCTATCTTTGATAAGCCGATGTGAGTGAGAATAAAAAATCTTGCCCGAAGTTGCATCAAAACTATCATATATATCGTCAATTGCAGATGATGAAAAACCCAGAGGTGAGAGAATTTCAAATAAAACAGAGCGAGGTGCAATAGTTTTACGAAGAGAATCAATATTTATTCGATTGCTGCTCAATACACTATTAATATCTTTATCAATGGCATTGCGATATACCTTCTCCACGTCAGACAAGTTTTGCGCTGTGCGAACGATAGCATCATTGATTGAGGGATTGAGCTGAGCAAGTGATGGAAGAAGATTCAATCGCACATAATTACGAAGGTATATATCCTGCAAATTGGTGCTGTCAGTGCGATAATCAATATTTCGATATTGCAGATAATGCTCAATCTCATCTCGGCTGACACACAACAGGGGACGCACAATCTTTCCGTTTTTATTTGAAATACCACTTAGTCCACTAATGCCCGTGCCACGAATCAAATTAATTAATACTGTTTCTACCGAATCGTTTTGATGATGTGCCACTGCAATATAATCGGAATCATGTTCTTTTCTGATATCTTCAAACCAGCCATATCTCAAATCGCGGGCAGCCATTTCAATAGATATCTTATGATTATTGGCATACCCAACTGTATCAAAATCTATAGATACAAGTTTTATATTTCTCTCGGCGCACCATTGAGTAACAAACACCGCATCCTGATCGGACTCTGAACCACGAAGATGAAAATTGCAATGCGCAGCCAAACAGTTATAGCCAAGCCTGATTAACACATCAAGCAGTGCCATGGAGTCGGCACCACCGCTTAGCCCCACCACTAACTTTGCATCATAGTCAAACAATTTATTTTGCTCGATATATCTTTTAATTCGTTCTCTTATCACATCCAATTGTTCTTTAAATATTTGCTACTGACAAAAATACAATCAAAACCAGTGATAATCGACAATAAAAATGTATTTTTGCATAATAATTATCAGATTAAATAATTAGTATGTTAAATAAAATTCAATCACTATTTGCCGAGATAGGAGGCTTAAGTGCAACAAATTTGGAAGAGCTTGAAGCTCTACGCATAAAATATTTAAGTAAAAAAGGTAGTATATCTGCCCTGATGGATGACTTCAGAAACGTTCCATCTGAACAAAAGAGAGAAGTAGGCATAAAACTAAACGAACTGAAGCAGATAGCTCAGGATAAGATAAAAGCCTTGAAAGAGGAGTTTGGAAACTCAAGTCTTCACTCAGCAGAAATTGATTTAAGCAGAACTTCATACCCCATTCCACTTGGAGCACGACATCCGTTATCAATAGTGAAAGAAGAAATTAATGACATCTTCAAAAGATTGGGATTTTCGATTGCGGAAGGTCCGGAGATAGAAGATGACTGGCATGTGTTTTCGTCGCTAAACTTTGCCGATGATCATCCGGCACGCGATATGCAGGATACATTCTTCATACAAAGTGACCCACAAATAGTTTTGCGCACACACACATCATCGGTGCAAACCCGCGTGATGGAGAACAGTCAGCCGCCAATCAGAATTATTTGCCCGGGACGTGTTTATAGAAATGAAGCTATTTCGTATCGTGCTCACTGCTTCTTCCACCAAGTTGAGGCTTTGTATATTGATAAAGATGTATCGTTTGCGGACTTAAAGCAAGCACTTCTTTTCTTTGCAAAAGAGATGTTTGGCGAAGGAACAAAAATAAGACTGCGCCCTTCATACTTCCCATTTACTGAGCCAAGTGCCGAAATGGATATATCATGTAATATATGCGGAGGCGAAGGATGTCAATTTTGCAAACACACTGGCTGGGTAGAGATACTTGGGTGCGGAATGGTTGACCCCAACGTGCTTGAAAACTGTGGAATAGACAGCAAAGTTTATTCAGGATATGCACTAGGTATGGGAATTGAACGAATTACCAACCTTAAGTATCAGGTAAAAGACCTACGTATGTTCTCGGAAAATGATATCAGCTTCCTTGAGCAATTTCAGAATGCACATTAATATGTAAATAAATTACAGATAAAATGAAACTTAAAATTCAATCCCTAATTGTTATATTATTAGCAGCTGCTGCTTTGCATGCGCAACAGACAGTGAGAATGAATGCCATAAAATCAAACAACTATGGCGTTGTTTACTCGCTACCAAAAACATCGGTGGTGGTTACTCTCAAAATAAAAAAGACAGTTTATAAGAGGGGCGAGTTTTATCAATATTCACAACGATATCTCAACATCGACCCCATTACCGAAAGCCGCACTCAATATAGTATTGAGGATGTGGTGATTGATAATGTGGGTGTTGCCAACCCCGAACAGTCGTATATGGTGGTGTTCAATCCAAAATCGGTGGCTCCGTTTGTGGAACTAACCGAGGATGGACTGATAGCGGCAATAAACACAGATGCCGACATTATTCAGAAGACTAAGATAACACTGCCCGAAGCAGACGAGGCTCCTCTTAATGCACGACGCTTTTTGTCGGAAGAAGTGTTGGCAGCAGGTTCAACAGGCAAACAGGCAGAGCTGGTGTCGCGTCAGATTTTTGATCTTCGTCGCAGCAAAAATGATATTTTGATTGGCGAGGCAGATAACATGCCTCCCGATGGCGAAGCATATAAAATTGTGATTTCACAAATAGACAATCAGGAAAAGGCTCTGTCTGAATTATTCACAGGCAGCACTCAGTCTGAGTATTTCACAAAACAACTTACAATCATTCCGGAAAACAATGATATCGACAGATTAGTTATTGGCAGATTTTCGGAAAAGCTGGGATTGGTTGACTCTGACAATTTGGCAGGAGCACCTATTTATCTATCGCTAAAGAGCAAGATTCCCGTTGCCAATCAGTTTATGAATGACAAAGAAAGAGCAGCTTTTGAAAAGAAACTTGCTGACGGCGTTGTTTACAACATACCTGCAAAGGCGCAATTATCTTTGGAGTTTAACAATAAAACATTGTATAACCAAGAGATTGACGTGGTTCAGTATGGAGTGCAAGATGTGCTAACCAAACGTATGTTGGACAACAAGAAACAACCAATAAAGGTGTTGTTTTTCCCCAATCTGGGAGCCATCAAACAGATTATTCAATAACTAAAACAAAACCAAAATGAAAAAATCAATTGTTTTTTCTGCAATAATCATTGCAGGGCTTATTGGCTCAATATTCACTTCATGTAAGATTACACCTAAGGATGCAAACAAAATTATATTTGACAGCATTGTGGTAAATGAGCATGTGACTCTATTGGAGGTAAACGATACCACACTGCCATATGCCGACTTGAACATAAACTTTTTGTATCCAAAGCAGTTTAAGACAAGCGACGATTTGACCCGCCTGCAACAAATATTTATTGGCACCTTTTTTAGAAATGTTGATATTGATAATCTGACTCCTCAGGAGGCTATGGATTTCTATACAGACAACTACAAAAAAGAATATAAATCGCTTTCTGAAACATACTACGAGGAAATTAAACAGCTGCCTGAAGGCAACACCCCAATGTGGTATTGGTATTATATGAGCCTGCACAACGAAATTTTGTTTCAAAATGATGCTATTCTGAGCTATGCTGTACACTATAGCGACTATACAGGCGGTGCACATGGTTCTTACAACATTGTTTACAGTAATATAGATTTGCAAAATCTTACAACAATTGCCGAAGAGGATATATTTGTGCCAAACTATCAGAAAACGCTTGCCAATATTATCATAAACAGACTAATGATTCAGAACGATGTAAGCACAAGAGATGGCTTACTGGAAATTGGATTTTTTAATGTTGACGAGATATTTCCAAACAACAACTTCTTCCTAGACGATGAGGGTGTGCACTATGCATTCAATCAATACGAAATTGCGCCTTACGTGATGGGAATGATTGAGGTAAACATTCCGTACGAAGATTTGAGAGAGATTCTTAAACCAAACAGCATCATCGACAAGGTCTTTGCCGAAAAGGAATAAAGAT
>CAZHWC010000114.1:0-4356 GCA_964535975.1 uncultured Proteiniphilum sp.
ATTCCCAACTGCAGGTTCATTAAATTTCATGGAGCTTTTGCTTATGTAACATCGTATGCAGGACCTGTGGAAATTGACAACAACTACAAACAGAAAGGATATGTGGCCAAAGTGGATACTGCAACTCTCAAGGTAGTGAGCGAGTGCATAGTGGGCTATCAGCCTGATGAACTGGAGATTGTGGATGGAAAAATATATGTTGCCAATTCGGGCGGATATATGGGTGCAGGAGATGCAAGCGGATATGAACGCACAGTGTCGGTTATTGATTTGGTTACATTTAAAGAAGTGAGAAGAATAGATGTTGCCGTGAATCTGGATAAGGTGAGAGCAGACAAAAGGGGCAATCTGTGGGTTAGCTCCAGAGGTGATTACTCCACCGAACCTGCACAACTTTTCGTTATCGACAAAGAGAAGCAAGAGGTGACGGATACGCTAAAAGTTGCCGCAAACTCGATGTGGATGGACGATGATTTGCTGTATGTGGTGGGTAATGGGGGTGCCGGCTATAATATTATAGATACAAAAACCCGAAAGGTGGTGTCTACTCAGATTGTGACCGACGGAACGGAAACAAAGTTTGAAACTCCCTATGGCATTATGGTGCACCCCGAGACAAAGAATATTTATATTACTGATGTGGGTGATTATGTTACACCGGGGGTGTTGTATTGCTTCGACAAGGATGGGAAAAAGAAGTGGGATGTGCGCACGGGTGATGTGCCTGCTCACTTTGCACTGCTTCCCAAAAACCAACAAAACTAACGAATAAACATTTTATTAATTATATAAAAACATTATGAATCAAAGATTATTGTTAATTGCATTTTCAATCTTTTCGTTCCTGCTTGCAGGGTGTTCAGATAATGATACTATCAGCAATGAGAGCGATAAAGCTATTAAGACTACATCGAACAAGGTTCTAAAAATTAAAGCACCTGATTTTACAAATAATGATGGCGCAATGACATTGGAGATGCTTGAGTCTGCATCTAAAATGTATAGATTAACAAGTGATAAAGAAGGCAATATACTGTTTGCAGCAGTTTCTGCAGGAAATTATAAAATCAAAATATCGGCGGGAAATAATACTGCCGAGTATGTGATTGCTGTATCAGCACCTGGTGGAAATATTTCTGCATACACTGCTTATGTATATGACTTTATGCCTGCACCGGGGCAGAATGTGAACAACTTACCTAAATATGAAGAGGGTGATACTCACAAAGATATGCTTGCCAAGGTGGAGAAAGCAATTGTTACAAACAGCTCGCATGTCACTCTTGGCGGTTGGGGCGGTTATGTGGAGTTTGGTTTTGACCACACTATTGTGAATGTGCCGGGGAAGCGTGACTTCCGCATTAATGGAAACGCAATGGCAGGTGGTGCCGAGCCGGGAATAATAATGGTGGCTTATGATAAAAACCAAAACGGAAAGCCCGACGAAGATGAGTGGTATGAAATAGCAGGCAGCGGAAACTTCACCGCTGAAAATGAATCATGGTATGAGGCTGCTTTGGCGGCAGGAGGTGATGTAAATACTTACCGCGATTATGAAATGACATATTACAGACCTGAAGTGGAGGATAATAATACATCTAAAACATATATGCGATGGACTGATAATAAAGGAAATGATGCCTATAAAGAGAAGAATGAATATAACAGACAACCATATTACCCACAGTGGATTAAAGACGATAAGATTACTTTCAAAGGAATCAGACTGGCGGATAATGGCAGGGATATAAGCGGTGTAGGGACTAACTTTTACCTTGAGGCTTATAGTTACGGATATGCAGACAACCATCCAAACAATGATAAAAGATCGGCGATTGATATTGACTGGGCTATTGACAAAGATGGAAATCCTGCAAACTTGCCCGGCATTGACTTTGTGAAAGTAATAAACGGAGTGAATAAAGAAAACGGCTGGATTGGTGAAGCATCGCCTGAAGTGGGCAAGGGCGAGGACCTTCATCTTATTGGAACCGATATTGACACAGAATTGAAATAACTTAATTAACAATTATAAAATGAACAAGAACTATTTTAAATTATTATCGATTGCATTGGTTGCAATGCTTGCTTTCACCACATCTTGTAAAGATGATAAAGATGAATTTGACAGACCGGAACAAGTTCTGGTAATTGAGGATGACGCAGTGGAAGCTGCAACAGACGCAAGAGGGTTTTATGTGGCAAACGAAGATTGGTTTGGTCACGACTATGGCACGGTTAACTTCTTTGAGAAAAGCGGAAGCAGCTACACCCCAAACTATCGTGCATACAGAGCAGCAAACGAAGCTCTTACTTTGGGAACATCTACTTCATACGGTGCTGTGTGGGGCGAAAATGCTTATTTTGTATCTAAGCAAGGCGACAGACTGATTGTGGCCGATGCCAAGACATTGAAAAACAAAGCTACTATTGCAACACTTAGCGTTGGCGATGGTCGCAGCTTTGTGGGTGCTGATGATAAGAAAGCTTATGTGAGCGGATCGTCGGGCGTTGCGGCGTTTAATATCGAAAACCTTACATTAGGTGATAAAATTGATGGCGTGAGCGGTGAGATTGGCAACATGGCTGTATCGGCAGGCAGAGTATTTGCTGTATCTAGCAAGAATCTTTATGTCATTGATGTGGCTACCGACAAAGTGGTAGAAACAATCAGCGGTTCATACAACACACTTGCTGTGAGCAAAGATGGTGATGTGTGGGTGGCAACCGACAACAAGCTTGTGAGATTAAATCCTGTAACCTTAGATAAGGAAGAGATGGACTACCCCGGTGGTGAGGCAATAAAAGGATCTTGGTTTGCATGGAACCCTAACGGGTTGGCAGCAAGCACTCAAACCAATGCGCTTTACTGGACAAGTGGCGGTGGTGCTTGGGATGGCGACAAAAAAGTGGTGAAATATGATATCGACACTAAAAATGTGAACACTGAATTTTTTGTATTGGGTGTAAGTTCTTACGGCACTCAAACTGAGTTTACAGGTGCCGGCATGCGTGTTAATCCATTAACCGACGAGTTGGTATTGACTGTGAAACATGCAGGATGGGGAGACAACTACGCCTACAACTGGGTTCATGTAGTGGATAAAAACGGAGCTGAGAAGGCTAAACTTGAGCTTGGTGGTGATAATGGCACTAATGGCGACGAAAGCTTGGGCGACAAATATTATTGGTTCCCCGCTGTTCCATTCTTTGAGGATGCTAACGAGCCACAGATTTTGATTAATCAGATTCTTATGAAGACAGGCGAAGAAAAAGTTGTTGATCTGAGCAAAGTGGTTGTTGACCACGATAACAGCCCGGCTTCAATTATTAAGTCGGTAAGCTTTGTAAACAACGAATTGGCTACTGTTTCTCTTGAAGGAAATGAACTGACAGTAAAATCCGGCAGCACTCCCGGAAGTGATGTTTGCACAATTTCTGTTGTTTCAAACGGTGTGCGTGTTGAAAAAGAAGTTCGTATTGACATAGTGAAATAAGAAGTTCACTTTAATAATATAAATCAGGGTGAAATTGCTATTAATGCGGTTTCACCCTTTTTATTTGCTTGTTAATGATTAATCTGATGCTTAAGATTTATGGAGCACAGTAGTGAAAGACATATTCTTAATAAAAAGAGTGCAGTTTAATCTTGCTAATCATGGCTTTGAAAGCAAAAGGGAGATATTTATTAGTGTTTCTTAGTATTCGTATGTAGCAGAGCTACAATTCACGACCATAAATCGCTCATCTAAGTCATTTAGGGCATAGCCACACTCGTTAATTGTTATTTCTAATTAACAATACAGCCAAAAACAGTCGTTGATGCGAGTTTTATGTTAAAAACAGCATGCTTCACAACCGTGTTTTGCATTGCTGAGGCATAAAACACAGCAAAAACAACATTAAATTGTAGCCCTGACGTTTCAGCCGTACGATTCACGACTGAAAATTTCAGTTTCCCAATAATTTCATTAACAAACAGGCGTAATATGCACAATTTATGTGAAACAAAGAGACTGCAAACAAGATTAAGCATACATTTATACTTATTTTCACAACAAACACATAGGTGAAAGGCATCAAAAAATGTGGGAAAACTCAAACACGAACGTGAATTTCAAAACTGAAGCTTCAGAAATGGCATTCACGTTCGTGTTTGAGAAAAATATGAGACAAAACTCAATTTAAACAATATTCACAAAGTGTAATCTCCATAAAATCAACACTAAACATTTGCATTGATTTTAATAGACAAATATTTGTATTTGTTCACAAACAATCGTTTTAATCTTAATGCATTTAATTTAAGATTTAGAAACAAATTGCAAGAACAAAGTATCGGCGCTTTTTTATTTT
>CAZHWC010000115.1:0-1123 GCA_964535975.1 uncultured Proteiniphilum sp.
ATACCTATTGCCCATGTGGGAATATTGCCACTGCCGGCAAAGAAGTGATTAGAACTTTTTTGTCTGCGGACAAAATAAAAACCAGAACCGAGCGTAAATATAAGTGATAAAATTACAATTGTGATATCAATCCAGTGAAGGGAGTTTGTCATAAGTCGTAAATGTTATATAAATTTGGTAACTAGATTTATACTTCTGTTAATGGTGGCATCATTGTCTTGCCACATATTCCTTTCTCGTTAAGCATAGCTTTTAGTTGTGCCAAGGACTGACCCAGTGTGCGGTCTTTTTGATATAAAACTGCTATTCTATCAGTTTCATCCTGCCATTTTTTGCACTCATCCCAATCCTGTTCCAGTGCTGCTTTATATAACTTGCCATACATTTCGGGTACTATGTTTCCTGTGCTGGGCACTATGCCATCGGCACCCAATTGCAAACTGCCGTAACTTTGTGCACCCCAACCGCAGAAGTAAGAAAAGTTCTCATTATCCTTATACTCACTTATGCACTCTTTCATGCGTTCTTCGTCACGCTCAGAATCTTTAAGACCATAAATATTAGGGTGTTCAGATAGTCTTTTTATCACATCAAGAGGAATGCTCATTTGAGTTGTAGCTTTAATGTTGTACAACATTAGAGGTCCATTAAGATTGTCAGCCAGGTTTTTGTAAAAAAGATACATCTGCTCGGGCGTAAGAATATAATAGGCTGGGAGAGTTGCAACCAAACAATCGGCACCTAATGACACAAACTGATTTCCCAATTTAATAAGCTCGTCAACTCTGTTTCCAACAAGACCCGCATATATTATCTGGTCCTTGCCTTTTGCCTTCACAGCAGCTTCAATAATACGATTGCTCTCCGCATCGCCAATCAGGCACGACTCTCCCGTGGTGCCCAGCACCAGAGGATGTATATTGTTTTCACTAAAGCTCTTTATAAGTTTCTCAACCGCAACGGTGTCTATGGTTAAATCTTTATTGAGAGGCGTCACCATTGGAACAACCACTCCTGAAAATTTCTTCTGCATTTCAATTCTAAATAAGTTTCTAAAGTATCAAGACGCCTTTAATGCAGTTTTGTAATGAGTGATGTTGCAGTCTATTGATTTAATGCTGTT
>CAZHWC010000115.1:1223-2938 GCA_964535975.1 uncultured Proteiniphilum sp.
TGTTGCAGTCTATTGATTTAATGCTGTTTAAGAGGTGAGAAAAATATCTATACTTTGTTCAAACATCTAATAATCATTTCAACGGCTTCATCAATGGTTTCTTTTTTAGTTCGGAATGCCAAAATGGCCATTCTGATTACAAATCTATTATTGATTATTGAGGAACTTAAAAATACAGAGCCATCTTTGTGTATCTCTTCCATTAGGTGTCTGTTCTTTATATCTGCATCGGTATCAAAAGGATACCAAAAGTAACTAACCGACAAATCAGGCTCAGGACCAAGACAAAATCCCAAGTCTTTAAGTTTGCTTCTAAAATAAAGAGTAAGCAACAGCTTTTCTTCTAAGCATGCAATAAATGGCTCTATGCCATGAGCTTGCAGTGGAATCCATACTCTTAGACCTCTGAAATGCTTGGTGAGTTCGGGAGATAAATTGGCCGGACTCTTCAGCAAATCCTCGTTATATCCGTCTTGCATATAGTTGGCTGTGTAATAATTTGAGTGTAAAACGGCATTTGCATCTTTCACCAACACTGCCCCCACACCATATGGTATAAACAGACCTTTATGTGGATCAACAATTAATGAGTCAGCTCTTTCAATACCTTTAAAGAGCTCTTTTTTAGAGGTCATAATAAAGAAGCCACCATAAGCTCCATCTATATGATACCATAGTTTGTGCTTCTCGGCAATGTCAGCAATTTCATCAAGCGGATCAATGGCCCCGGTATCAGTTGTTCCGGCTGTGGCAATTACCAGAAAAGGCATAAGCCCGTCAGTTTTGTCCTTTTCAATTAGCACTTGAAGGCTTTCAGGTATGATTTTGTGATTCTCGTCCAAAGGTATATATCTAATAATCACATCTTCCAAGCCAATAATTCGCAAGGCCTTTTGTGTAGAATGATGAACTTGCTCGCTAAGATAAACTACACTTCGGGGTATTGCCTCATTCTTTACTTTGTGTTTGTCTCTTGCAGCTGTTAGGGCAATTAAAGTTGAAATTGAACCACCTGATGATAAACATCCCACAGCACTTTTTGGGAATGAAAAAATAGTTTTTAACCAATTAATCACCTCATTCTCTATGGCGACTGCACCCGGAGATGCATAAGAAATACCGGCATAAGGATTGGTTACTGCCGCCAAAAAATCGGCCAAAGCCGCAGTATATACACCCCCTCCGGGAATATAACCCAAGTGTTTTGGCGAGGCTGCATTAATCCCCGTTCCCACAACCTCATTGTGATAAGTTTCTAAAATCTCAGAGAATGGTAATTTTTCATTCTTAATTTCCAGCCTCCCCACTTCCTTTTCATAATACCCTTTTATTGTATTCAGTTTTTTGATAGAACTATTAGCATAGTCAACTACCTGATTGGTAAGTTCAATTCGTTCGGGTTCTGAAATGTCCAACTCACTACTAGAAATCTCTAGCTGGTTAAGTTTTTCTATTATATGATTTATATCCATTGAGTGTTTATTATATTAGCTTAAATTTATCATATTATGATTCCACAAAATTGAATAATAATAGTTTTATATCTGTCTGCAAAAATGTGCTATAACTTTTAAATTAAGAAACCAAATATACAACATACGCATAGATTTATCATATAACGTACTTGTTTTTTCTAATATCTTGTGTCGGTGCTTATCATATATTGCTCGGAGTAGTCAAATGACCGTCAATTTAATACTCCCAGCTCGTGGACA
>CAZHWC010000115.1:3038-4184 GCA_964535975.1 uncultured Proteiniphilum sp.
TTGACCGTCATTTTATTACTTTTGGTCTCTAGCATCTAGATTTGCTGGTCATTTCATTACTCCTTGTTGCAGGTATATACAAATGCACATAAAACATGCATCTGAGTAACCGGGAGTACTCAAATGACCAACATTTCTTAACGAATGAGCGGTTTTTCAGTTAAAATCGTAGTTAAGAAATGTTGTATGTCGTACTAATTTAGTTTTTCTCTTAGAATCAGTAATTTTCTGTTCCTGTGTCAATCTTTAGCTTAGCTAATATTCGGCAATGCATATTTTGTTCAACGTTCCGTTTTTGTGACAGTGTAAAGAAAAGCTTCTTTTTGAAATTATTAAAAAAGAAAACATTAGTTTCGGTTTAAGTTCAGAATAAATAACAAACAAATTATTGATTACCTAAATTAATTCCAAATAACCTCCTTTCAAAAGAATATTTTACTATTTTTGTGAATTAGAAAAAGATAAATCTTATTTACTGTGTTCACGAAATATAAAATCAACCTAAATAAAAATATTTATTATGTTATCAATATCGCAACTTAAAGACAAAGCTCTCGAACAATTGAAGGGTAATTGGACGGAACCTGTGTTGGCGACACTTGTGTATGTCGTGATTGTCGGCGTTCTTGCAGGAATGCAAGAAATCCCAAAGATTGGCAATTTAATTTATTTAGTGATAGCGTTGCTATTCTTCCCTGTTTACGGAGCGGGCTACGTCATTGCGATGCTGACATTTTTTAGAGGCGACAAAAACAATCTTATCAGCAAGTTATTTGACCCGCTAAAAAATGAGTATGGGCGCTACTTGGGGACAATGTTGCTCGTTGCAGTTTACACTTTCCTATGGACACTTTTGTTCATAATTCCGGGCATTATCAAATCTCTTTCATACGCTATGACAGTGTACATTCTCAAAGACAATCCGGAAATGAATAACAATGAAGCCATTGAATTAAGTATGAAAATGATGGATGGCTACAAATGGAAACTTTTTGTTTTGCAATTGAGTTTTATTGGTTGGGCTTTGCTCGGCATTTTGACACTTGGTATCGGATACTTGTGGCTTTTTCCGTACATACAGACAACTATGGCGGCATTCTACGAAGTGAGAAAAGACGATTTTATAGCCAACAACATTGTAGTAGA
>CAZHWC010000116.1:0-4182 GCA_964535975.1 uncultured Proteiniphilum sp.
TGTTGTATTTTTGAAATAAAAATTTAAAAATGTCTGATAGTCTTGTAATTATTCCTACGTATAATGAGAAAGAGAACATCGAGAATATAATTCGAACGGTTTTCGCTCTGGAAAAGAAATTTGATATACTTGTTGTGGATGATGGATCACCCGACGGAACGGCCTCAATTGTGCACAACCTTATAAAGTCTGAGTTTTCCGACAGACTTTTTATAGAAGAAAGAACAGGAAAGTTGGGACTAGGCACTGCCTATATCCATGGTTTTAAGTGGGCACTAAAACGCTCATATGAATATGTAATAGAGATGGATGCCGACTTCTCGCACGATCCAAACGACCTTCCCCGACTATACTCAGCCTGTCATGATGAGGGATACGACGTGTCAATAGGTTCACGCTATGTAACCGGTGTAAATGTTGTTAACTGGCCAATGGGGCGTGTGCTGATGTCGTACTTCGCATCTAAGTATGTTCAGGTGATAACCGGTGCCGGAATTAAAGACACCACCGCAGGTTTCGTTTGCTACAGACGCAAAGTCCTTGAAACCATCAACCTCGATGAAGTAAAATTCAAAGGATACGCCTTCCAGATAGAGATGAAATACTCATCACTAGTGTTGGGCTTCAAAATCAAAGAAGTATCCGTCGTGTTTGTCAATCGCCAGTTAGGCACCTCCAAGATGAACACCTCTATCTTTGGGGAAGCATTTTTTGGAGTGATTGACTTGAGACTTAGAAAGATGAGAGGAAAAATTAAACCGGTACAATAATGATTTTAATTCACAAAGCCACAATAATAAATGAAGGCAAAACCTTCGTCGGCTCAGTTGCAATAGAAAACGAAACAATTGCAGAGATATTTGTTGACGATGTGCCCGAGCGCATATTGCAACAAGCACAAGTTGTAGACGCAAGAGGATTGTACCTTATCCCCGGAGCCATTGACGACCAGGTGCATTTTCGCGAACCCGGGCTGACGCACAAGGGAGATATCTTCAGCGAGAGTCGTGCAGCAGTGGCAGGCGGCGTAACCACATATATGGAGATGCCAAATACCAATCCGCAAACAACCACATATGATGCATTGCAGCAAAAACTTGAGACAGCATCACAAAAATCTCTTGCCAACTACTCATTCTACTTTGGAGCAACCAACGAGAATGTGAAGGAGCTGGTGAAGGTTGATAAAAAACATGTCTGCGGAGTAAAAGTATTCATGGGTTCTTCCACCGGAAATATGCTTGTTGACGATGCAAAAACATTGCAACAAATATTTGCCGAAGTAGATATGCTGATAGCTACTCACTGCGAAAAAGAAGAGATAATTCGCGACAACATTGACGCCTACAAAAAGCAGTTTGGCGAAGATATTCCAATAAAATACCACCCCCTTATCAGAAGCGAAGAGGCTTGCTATGCATCTTCCGCCATGGCGGTGGAGTTGGCCGACAAATACGGATCCAAACTTCATGTTCTGCACGTATCCACAGGACGCGAATTGTCACTTTTCAGCGAAGCACCATTGCAAGACAAAAAGATTACAGCCGAAGTGTGCGTGCATCATCTGTGGTTTACCGATAATGATTATGAAAAGTACGGCGCAAGAATAAAATGGAATCCGGCAGTGAAAACTGTTGCTGACCGAGATGCACTGCGACAAGGACTAGTCAACGGCCGACTGGATGTAGTGGCAACAGACCATGCCCCTCATTTGCTGTCCGAAAAAGAGGGCGGATGTCTTAAAGCAGCCTCCGGAGGACCACTTGTTCAGCACTCATTGCCCGCAATGCTCGAAATGTCAGCACAAGGATTGTTCTCAAAAGAACTTGTTGTTGAGAAAATGTGTCACGCACCTGCCGACCTGTATCAGATAAATAAAAGAGGATATATACGCAAAGGATATTTTGCCGACCTGGTTTTGGTGAACCCAAACAAACCTTATGTTGTTACCAAAGACAATATATTATATAAGTGCAGATGGTCGCCGTTTGAGGAGCAAACATTCTCTCACACCGTAGAGAAGACTTTTGTGAATGGCAAACTGGCATACGATAATGGAAATATATTAGAAGTAGGAGCGGGTAGTGCCCTCACTTTTGATAGATAACAAATAAAATAAAAGAGAGATTATGCAAACAGAAAACTTAAGCCTGCTGGGCAAACACACAGAATATAAGCAAGATTATGCCCCCGAAGTATTGGAGGCATTTACAAATAAAAATCAGGAGAACGATTATTGGGTAACTTTTGATGCGCCTGAGTTCACAAGTCTGTGCCCAATTACAAACCAGCCCGATTTTGCAACCATAAGAATTGACTACATCCCTGATGTGAAGATGGTAGAAAGCAAATCATTAAAACTATACCTCTTCAGCTTTCGCAATCACGGAGCATTCCACGAAGACTGCGTAAACATCATAATGAAGGATCTTATAAAGCTTATGGACCCCAAATATATTGAAGTTACAGGAATCTTCACACCACGTGGCGGAATCAGCATCTATCCATATGCCAACTATGGTCGCCCCGGCACCAAATTCGAGAAATTGGCCGAAGACAGACTCTTCAACCACTCATTCCCGATATAAGCAACAGATTTATTTCAATAATTATATGCAGGAGACTACTTTGTTGAGGTAGTCTCCTTTTTTTTTAAATGCCATGTAATATTTTCCTACCTTATTCGTCATATATATAAAAGCAACAAAAAGAATGTTTGATAAAAAGATACTTCCACTGTCAGATTCACTCTACCGAATGGCACGCTCCATTTTGCAAGATGCCGACGAAGCACATGACGCTGTGCAAGATCTGCTGATGAGCTTGTGGGAGAAGCGAAGTGAATTGGCAGGGGTGGACAATCTGAATGCTTTTGTATTTAGAAGTCTGCGCAATAAGTCGCTCGATATGATTCGCAAAAGGAAAGACAATAATGGAGACCTCGACAATAGCATTTATGAAGCAAACTCCCCATACGAACAAATTGAACAACAAGATATGGTGGGAAGGGTGCATTTCTTTATCAATCAACTGCCCGAATTGCAACGCACCATTATCCGTATGCGTGATGTGGAAGAAATGGAGATTCAGGAAATTGCCGACATTACAGAAATAACTCCCAATGCCGTAAGGGTGAATTTGTCGCGTGCAAGACAAAAAATTAGAGAACAAATAATTAAAGAAAACAGCATATGAATAAGCCAATAGATACATTAATAGAACTTTATTTTAGTGGCGAGACTTCGCTTGCAGAAGAACAAGAGCTTAAGAAATATTTTGCATCAAGAAATGTGGCCGACAAACATCTTCCATATGCGCCACTATTTAAGAGTTTTGATGAGGAGAAAAAACAAGCATTTAAACCTGAGTTCTCTTCGCCCAAAAGAATTAGAAGAATAGTACGTCTCACGTGGATATCGGGAGTGGCTGCGTCAATAGTGCTGGCGTTTTTGCTTATACCAAAACAACAGCAGGAAACCTTTATGGTGGTAAAAGGACAAAAGATATACGACACAGAAATGGCAATCAGCAAGGCTGAGGAGAAATTAAACGCAATAACAGCAAGGATAGCAACATCGCTAGAGCCAATTGAGCGTGCCGACCGCAACCTTGAGAATGCTTTGCAACCGCTGATGAGTGTTGATGAACAATAAAATTAAATACTTATATATATGACACGAAAGAAAATATTCATGATTTGCTCGGTAGTGCTCCTAAGCATATCGCTATACGCACAAGACATCAGCTCTATAATGAGCAAGTATGGAAAAGTTGAAAACGTGGAGCTGGTAAATGTTAATAATTTTATGCTCACCGTGGCTCGAACACTTGCTGATAAAGAATCGAAGCAGGTGCTTAAAAAGATAACCGGGATAAAGGTGCTCACTGCCGATAGTTCGGCGAATGTAGGTAATCTTATAAGCGATATCAATAATGCAACCACACGACAGAACTACGAAAAGGTGGTTGAGGTGCGCGATAAGGGCGAAACGGTTAATATCTACTTTAAGGAACTGAGCAAAAACAAAACTGAACTATTGGTGGTAAACAACGAAAAGTCGGGGACCGTCAATCTAATTCTTATCAGCGGAAATATCACACCCGAAGAGTTTGAAAAGCTGAATAGTAAGGACAAAAACAAAGATAAGAACAACAAATAAAAACATACAGAAATGAAAAAGA
>CAZHWC010000117.1:0-4158 GCA_964535975.1 uncultured Proteiniphilum sp.
AAAAGGATTCTAAATGTACTTCTCATAAGCTCATTTTTTAATGTTGTAAAATTACGTTTAACTATTTGTAAATGAGTTTTATGAAGCTAGCCAAATAAGGACTAATTACAGCCAATTCCTGACAAACTGTACCCCCTGCGTTTTGATTTACTGTACCCCCCGCATGATTTTTCAAAAGGGGTACAGTTTAGAGTCTGTACTTTGTCATAATTAGGAATTATCTTGTCTTTCGCATAAGACATTTTAAACAGAAAAAGCCCCTCATATTCATTGAATATGAAGGGCTTGTCTTACTTTTGGAATCTCTTGTCTTAGACCCCTGGCGGTATGGACGGGACTCGAACCCGCGACCCCCTGCGTGACAGGCAGGTATTCTAACCAACTGAACTACCACACCAATTTGTTTTTGCTAACTCTCTTCTCTAACTCTTTAGTGAAGCGCCTTGCGTTATTTCTTGTTAGCGAGTGCAAAGGTAGAGAAAATTTTCATACCTCCAAACTATTTCGAAGAAAAAATCACTTTTTATGCAAAATATTTTGCACTCGCCAACAGAAACACGATTATACGCCCTATTTCTTACTTCAACCACTGATCAAACCAACGTGCAAATTCTCGTTGAAATAAGATTGCATTTTGTGGTTGGAAGATCCAATGGTTTTCATTTGGATAAATAAGCATTCTTGAAGGAATGTCACGAAGTTGTGCAGCATTGAAAGCCATCATGCCCTGCGATGCCAAAATACGATAATCTTTCTCTCCATGAGTTATCATTATTGGAGTATCCCATTTATCCACAAAGCGGTGTGGTGAAGTAGCATAAGTTTTCTGAGCTGTTGCATTTGATTTATCCCAATACGCACCACCCATATCCCAGTTTGCAAACCACATCTCTTCAGTCTCAAGATACTGAGCCTCAAGATTGAAAATACCGGCATGAGCAAGGAAAGCCTTAAAGCGCTTATCATGATTTCCTGCAAGCCAATATGCAGAGAATCCGCCATAGCTGGCTCCGGTACATCCAAGTCTGTCACTATCTATAAACTCTTCAGCTGAAACGGCGTCAATGGCTGCAAGATAATCCTTCATATTCTGACCACCATAATCTCCACTAATTTGCTCAAGCCATTCCTGACCAAATCCCGGAAGACCACGACGATTAGGTGCTACAACTATATATCCATTTGCAGCCATCATTTGCAAATTCCAACGATATGACCAAAACTGACTAACAGTGCTTTGTGGTCCACCCTGACAATACAACAATGCAGGATATTTCTTCGACGCATCAAAGTTTGGAGGATAAACTACCCATGTAAGCATCTTCTTGCCATCAGTAGTATCAATCCATCTCTCCTCAACCTCTCCCATAGTCAGCTGATCTAAAATATGCTTATTCTCAAATGTCAACTCAGTAGCCTCACCACTTGCAATATCAACAGAATAAATCTCATCAGGCTGTGACATCGAACGACGCTTAGCAATTAACTTATCACCGGCTAATGCCACCGAAGCATAATCATGTTTTCCTTCAGTAAGTGCTTTTACCTCTTTGCTATTAATATCAGCACTGAAGAGCTGAGTTTTTGCCTCTACGCAAGCCACTAAATACAAAGAGCTATTATCTTCATTCCAAATGAAATCATCTGTATTATAATCGAAGTTCTCTGTTACATAAGTCTTTTCACCACTGGCAAGATCCATCACAAACAAACGACTCTTATCAGCCTCATAGCCATCGCGCTCCTGACTTTGCCACGCAAGCTTAGTGCCATCTGGCGAAAACGAAGGATTCATATCATATCCCATCATGCCCTCAGTCACAAGAGTTGTCTGTTTACTCTCAACATTATAGAAATAGATATTTGAATTAGTAGAAATAGCATATTCTTTACCCGTCTTTTTGCGAGATGTGTAAGCAATAGTCTTACTATCCGGACTCCAAGCCACTTGCTCAGTTCCGCCAAAAGGCAACATAGGCGCCTCATATGGCTCTCCCTCTAGAAGATCAACAATATTTGAAATCTTATTATCAGTGTAATCAGCCACAAACACATGAGGAATTTCCTCCACCCATTGATCCCAATGCTTATACATCAAGTCGTCTCGAACCATTCCCGAAGCCTGCGGTAAATCTGGATACATATCCTGAGCTGTTTCTCCATATTTCACATTCATAATCAAAAGCACCTTCTTCTCATCAGGCGAAAATACGAAACCATTAATACCGCCCTTTACATCAGTAATCTTTCTCATACCACTACCGTCAGGCTTAATAGTCCATATCTGCGAAGAGCCACTCTCATTGCTCAAGAAAGCAATTCTTTCACCACCCTTAATCCATTGTGGATTGCTCTCTCTGGAATTAGTGAAAGTAAGACGCTTTTTGTTCTCACCATTCACATCCATCACAAAAAGTTCGGGATTTGTCTTATTCTCTTCAATACTCACATAAGTAACCTGATAAAGAATTTTAGACTTGTCGGGCGAAGGCATAACATCACCTACTCTTCCAAAGCTATAAAGCACCTCAGGCGTCATTAGCCCATCATCAACTTTAATAGTTGACTTACCAATGATTTCGCCCATGCCCTGCGAATTTTTCTTTTGCGACTGCTCCGCCTCACCACACGATGCGAGCAAAGCACCAGCCAAAGTCATTGTCATAAATAAAGATTTAAAATTCATATTATTTTAATTTATAAATATATA
Source organism: uncultured Proteiniphilum sp. (assembly GCA_964535975.1). GTDB lineage: Bacteria > Bacteroidota > Bacteroidia > Bacteroidales > Dysgonomonadaceae > Petrimonas. Next base: position 2,711 of record CAZHWC010000117.1, read on the forward strand.
TCAAATACTATCCTTGCACAATATATCCATCCTTCATATGTATAGTCCTGTCGGTAATAGATGCCAGTTGCTCATCATGGGTAACAATAACAAAAGTTTGATTCAACTTATCTCTAAGCTCGAAGAACAGGCTATGTAGTTCCATTTTGTTTTCAGTATCAAGACTACCCGAAGGCTCATCAGCAAAAACCACTAAAGGATCATTAATTAGTGCACGGGCTACAGCAACACGCTGCTTCTCACCTCCCGACATCTCTGCCGGTTTATGCTCCATACGCTCTGACAGCCCCATCATATCAAGCAACTCCTTGGCCTTTTTTTCAGCATCCTGCTTCTTCATATTTCCAATCAGTGCCGGAATCATCACATTCTCTAAAGCTGTAAACTCAGGCAACAACTGATGAAACTGAAATACAAAACCAATATTCTTGTTCCTGAAATCAGCAAGCTTCTTTTCGCCAAGGCTGCTCAAATCATGATTATCAATAAACACCTTTCCTGAATCAGGTCTGTCCAGCGTACCCATAATCATCAACAAAGTAGTTTTGCCAGCACCACTAGGTCCCACTATCGAAACCACTTCGCCACGTTTCACCTCCATATCAATACCATTGAGCACATCCAGAGAACCGAAGCTCTTGCGTATCTGTTCTATCTTAATCATTTATATATTTTGTATTTATGATGCGAAGATACAAAAAATGATTAAACCAGCATTAAACAAAAAAGGCACAAAACGGTTAAATCACATATGAAAGATTTATCCAACTATAGAGAAGAGTATCGTCGTGGCGAGTTACACGAAAACGAAATAAAAGCCAATCCATTTCAGCAATTCGAAATATGGATGCAAGACACTATTGACAATAGAACGATAGAGCCAAATGCAATGGCTGTTGCAACTTCCACCCCCGACGGAAAACCATCAATAAGAGTTGTATTACTGAAAGAGCTCACGGATCAGGGATTTGTGTTTTTCACCAACTATCACAGCCGCAAAGGGCAAGAGATATCCTCCAACCAACATGTCGCAGCCGTATTCGACTGGCACATAATGGAGCGACAAGTAAGAATCGAAGGCACAATCAAAAAGATATCGGAAGAAGAATCCGACACATACTTCAACTCACGTCCCGAAGCAAGCAAAATTGGCGCTTGGGTATCCCCACAAAGCCAGGTGGTAAATGGCAGAGAAGAACTTGACAAACTTCAACAACAATCTGAGCAACGCTTCGCCGGCAAGTCCATACCCCGCCCGCCACACTGGGGTGGATATATTATCATACCCTCAAAAATAGAATTCTGGCAAGGACGCCCCAGTCGCCTACACGACCGAATATTATATTCAATAACCAACGAAGGCTGGAAGATTGACAGATTAGCACCATGAAGCAATGATTAGTGATTAATTGCATCACATATCCTCCATAGAGAAGCCCACAAAGTCG
>CAZHWC010000118.1:0-4145 GCA_964535975.1 uncultured Proteiniphilum sp.
TTATAAATACTTAGTTTGATTAAATACCTTAGAGCATATCTTTTGGATATAATATGTGCCATTAAATGTTGTGATTGCCATGACTCGGGGCGATATTATCACATAAAAGGTATTTGACGGTACAGAATGGGGTCACGGAATCGCATTAAAGAGCGAAAATTATATCTTTTGAGTCAAAACTATTGTGTTAAATGCTGGGGAAGGTGCTGTGAGAGGTGAGGATATGGGAGAAAAAGATAAAAGCCACAGAAGGAAAGCTCCGAGAAAAGAACTAACCTTGCTGTGCCTTTTTTGTCAATAGCTGAAATTTCATTCACATCAAGTGTGTATGCTTGTAGCTAACGAGGAGTCTTTATTATCATAATGAGTAATAATAGTCTTTAATTTTTTTAGCCATTAGTTTCCGACGATTCAGAAGAAAGTCCTCATAATGTGATGCATCCATAGAAACAATGTTTTCAGGAATACAATTTATAATCAAATTTTCTTTCAACAACGATAGTTCTGAAATATTACCATATTTCATTTCTTTAGAATCACATTGGTCAAATACTGTTTTGAAATAGACATTTGGAGCTTTGTCTCCGATTGAAATATTTGTTTGAGTGTCAAGATAAGAGTAATTAGCAATTTGATTATATTTTGATTTATCGGTTATTCCATTTTTCTGTAAATATCCTTTTGGAAAAATATGATGTATATCGCCCATAATTGTTATTAAATCTCTGACTTTTGTGCCATTCATTAAAAGTGAATTATCATTGGTGTGGACTTGAGCAGCAATGAACACATTGAAAAATGGGCTATTGATAGCTGATGTTTCTAAGTTTTGAACTAATCCAACTTCCCAAAAGGTGTCAGACAAATTGGCTTCTTCGATTTCTTTAAAATATTCAATAAATCCTTTTTCGGAAATCCTACGAATATCCAAGTCCATAGCAGATTCAGGCGAAGTGATATATCGACTTGTCAAAGTTGATAATACATACCATTTAGAAACGTAATGTTTTATTTGAGTTTTGTCAATTTGATTATTTGAATTTAGTATTAGATAAAGAGTATATGCAAAATCCAGTGTCATTTGTGAATTAGTCAATCTACTTGAGATAAATCCTGCTGATTTTATTGCAAGAATGAAATTTGTAAATGAAAACTGATTCATAAAATCCATTACACCTTCAGTTAGTTTTCCAAAAGAGACTTCTGCAATTTCTTCTTTATAATCTCGAGTCTCAAAGTCACGACCGCCAAGTAAACTTACCAAATCTTTCATTTTACCACGCCCGAATTTATACATAAATGCGACACGTAAAATGTCTCCATATCCAGGATCAAAAATCTCTTCTCTATCATCTTTAAGCCATTTGATTTTAGGAGCAAATTGTGATTCCATAAAATCCTTATCTTTAGTCATTTCATTATACCAGTCAGGCTGTACTGCCAAATGCGAAAAATAATCAATGGCTTTACGAAGTTCATTGCCTCCATATTTAACATTAGCAGCAATTTTTGACATCGCAAAGTCAGATTGATTTAATTTTGCACCTTGACTGTTAATTCGGATAAAAATTTCAGTTACTTCATCAATTGTTAGTTCTTTATCTAAAGTAATTACACCAATTTGACGGTTTCTAATTCCTATCAAATTATCCAAAATATCATGTAATATATCTGGATCCATTTCAGGATTTGACTCACAATAATTCGAAACATAACTACCACGTTTAAAATCCGATTTAAAAACATCGGCAATGTCAGTAATCCATTTCTTGTCTTTTAATATTGCATTATCTTGAACTTTAAAAACTTCGTCTTCGTCAATTGCTAACGGATTGAATGATATTTTAATTCTTTTCTTTTCGAAATTGGAATTAATCACTTCTATTCCCATAATTGCTGTCATTAGCGCTGTAACACGTTGTTGACCATCAATCATTATTTTTTTTCCTTCAGACAATGTCCCATCTTTTAATTTCATATTTGGACTTTGAGAAATTATCAGATATCCGGTTGGGTAACCAGTATACAGTGAATCAATCAAATCACGAACTTGTTTTGGTTTCCAAACAAAAGGTCTTTGAATTTCAGGAATTGCAATTTCTCCTGATTTAATAAAATTCAATATTTGGTCGATTGAAATATTTGATGCGTTATATTTTTCTGCCATAGTTTATTTAATTGTGTTGTTTTTGTATTTTATTTAAACTGTCACCCAACGGTTCGGGGATTTCATGCCTGTGCGAGTCGTTCTAATAAGGTTTTATACAATTTGTCGTTCTTGAAATATCCAAACACTTGTGCTAAATCTATCCACAAACAATCGTTCATAAATAAATCAGTGCCAACGAGTGAAAAAATAATCTTCCTTTCTGCAGGAAAGTCTTGAAGCTTTTTTGTCTTTGCTTCCACCAATTTGAGATCTTTAGTAGAAGTTACTTGAGCTACAACTCGTTCGTTGTCTTTGTTAATACCTACGATATCAACGTCAGCAAGATTTCCTCCAGTTTTTGTTATTTGATAGTAAATTTTCCAAGGATCATTTGAGAAGCGGGAACGCAAATATTCAGTGCACATAACTTCTAATGCTTCATCGGATAATAAAGATAATTCTAAAGGATACTTCATTCCATAATAAATACTATAAATTGCCTTGGCACGTTTCTTAATTGGGCTAACTGTTACAGTTGAGGGCACCAATGCTTTCAGCAGAGGGTACTCTCTCAAGTCTACACTCTCTATTTTTTGATTAATAGTTATAGGATTGCAATAAACACTTTTTAGGTCGAAACAATATAAAGTTAATTCATCACTTTCTTTTCTGTCGGGTCTCACCACAGAGCCTTTCTTTAGCAATCCAATTTTGGTGTTAAGTCCAGCATAAGCGGCAACAACTAATATATCTGTTTCTTGAGCTAGCTTTGCCATTTTAGTAAATCGATCGATGTAGAGCAACTCTTTGTTATGCTTTACTTTCTCATCAGACATTGATTTATTGTAATAGTCTTGATCTTCTTTTTCATGATCCTGAATACATATTGAAATTGTATTCTGTTTAAATAAGTCATCAATATATTTTTCGTGTAATCCAGTGTAGTTACATCGAACAAAATATACTGGTTGATCAAACAAAGGTTTGTCCTGCCACAATACTGAGACAACTCTTTCTGCAAAATCTAATATGCATTCTTGCCTGAAATTATCATCAGTTTTTATGCGTTCGTGATATTCTTGCGGATAATATATTTTTTTTAGCACCTCATATATTGCCACGTTTGGCATTTGCACTTCCGGCTCTAAATCTATGTCAGCAAGGTAGTTGTTTCTCAACCTACCCAACAAGTCTATTTTATACCATTCATATAATGCGACATACCTCCAAAGATACTCTGTATCTTCATCTTCATCACGCTTTTTTAGTTTTAAGGTTAAATCCTCTTCCAAGTCTATATGCAGTTGGTTGCTAATATCAATATATCTAGCAAAATCATCAGTTACATAGGCTCTTAACAAATCTTTGATACAATAATTTTTATTTTCTATCTCGCTTTTGGACGATTCAACAAAGTCTTCACTTTTAAAGACTCTTTTAACAGCACTTTCAAATTCATTAATAGCATCCCGTAGTTCCTCTTTTGGTGTTTTGTTTTCATCTCCAATAACAAGTCGTTGAAACACCTCATCAAGACTTCCTCCTTTTTCTAGAATTGTATCAGTATAGGTCTTGAAGGTACTTGATATACTGAATATTCTTCTTATATCATCTAAATCACCTTTATCAACTAAGTACCGATGAATGATAGTGTGCATACTATATCCATCAAAAACAAATTTTGATAAAATGGCTATTCGCTTATCTCTTGAAATTGCATTTGATTCATGACTACCATCTTCAAAAAAGGCTTTTTGAATTATACTTCCATCGCCATATCTAACTCCACTGTCTGTGAGTGTGTTTTTTAAATCCTCGAATGGATCTTGTGTTGTTTTCATGTATTGTGTATTTGCTTTCATTTACCTATAATTTCATACTCAGTAAAAGTATAACATTCATCAGTACGAAACAAATATCCTTAACAACATTTTTTAAATAATAAGACTACATTTCGTTTAATGATTGGACTGTCATTAGCAAGAAATCAAGACTT
>CAZHWC010000119.1:0-4127 GCA_964535975.1 uncultured Proteiniphilum sp.
TTCCGTGTGCGTTCATTCAACGGATTTACAGCAAACTACATGTTTACACTAAATGTTGGGTTCTAACTTAATTGTTTATTCAAATAATTAATAATTATCACAATGAAAAATATTAAAAATACAATTAAAATATTATTGCTTGGATTGATTTTGATTTCAACCAGCTGTCGGGATGACATGGCCAATATCAACACCGACCCGGCTCAAGTAAAAGAGGCAGATATTCCATCCCTTTTTGCACAAGCAGTCATTGAGTTTGAACCATCAGGTTATCTATTATGGTTCTACAATGCTGCAATGACATATCCATGGATTCAAATGGGAGTTCCTACAGGTGGATTTACTCCAAATTTCACTCTCAGCACTGCTGCCGGTGATCAAGGATATATGGCTATACGCACACTAAAATATTCAAGAGAAATTGAATATGTTCGAACTAACATATTGTCAGAAGAAGATGCCGCACGATATGAAAGCTTACAAGCTTGTACGGATATACTAACCGTTTATATGGGTATTTTTGATACTGACATGTATGGTGATCTCTCATTTACTGAAGCAGCCAGAGCACGCTATGGTGGCACTTTAACACCAAAGCATGATAAAGTTGAGGATTTATATACTCTTTGGCTTTCAACTCTTGATCAGGCAGTTACCACTCTTACTACTGCTCCCAACCAGATATTCCCATCAACTCAGGATGTTGTTTATAAAGGTGATAAATCAAAGTGGGCAAAATTGGCTAACTCATTGAAGCTAAAAATTGCTGCCAGACTTATTTCACAAAACAAAGCAAAATCACTTGAAATTGCATCACAAGTTGCGTCATCATCTGCCGGCTATATTGACGATAGTGGAGAAGATTTCATGTTTAACAAAGCCTCTTCTATTTCCTCAGGCGATGGCGATAAAGTTTACCACTGGAATGAAGGGTTCTTAACCTCTACTGCAGCCAGCCAACGTGTAGTTGATTTTATGTTGAAAAACAAAGACCCTAGAGTTCGATTCTTTTATAAGAAAAACTCTTGGAACTCTAAGATAGTTCAAGGATTTTTTGATCAGGGTAAAGACATCCCTTCATATATTTTAGAAAACGTGAACTATACTACAGATGGATCAGGTAAAAAAACATTTGTTTCATGGAAAGGCATGGGTGAACCATGGGTACGTTATTATGGTCTACCTGTAGAAATGAATGCTGCTCAGAATCCGGCTCTTTACGGCGACTATTTTGACTACTCTAACAGAAGCAAATTAAGTATTGGAAACAACGAAAAGACATACACTCCATTCTCAGGCTTCCAACAGGAAATGATTATCGGACGCCAGGATTTTACTCTACCAACACTTCCGGGAGATGCAGTAATACAAGACACACAAGATAATCCTTGGCATGGCATGTATATGTCAACTTCGGAGGTAAATTTATATCTTGCTGAGTTTAAACTTCTTGGAGCAAGCCTCCCTAAAACTGCATCTGAGTACTTTGACAAAGCTATTAAGGCATCTGTTACCGAATATGATAATTTAGCAAAGCTAAATAAAATCCCATATTATTCCGATCAAGCTACAAAAAAGACATATGAGTATGACCCATTTGAAGTTGAAATAGATTTGAAAAATGGAGAAATTGATGCTATGGTTGCAAATACTGATTATAAATTGACCGGTGACGCTGCACTAGACCTTGAAAAAGTATACGTTCAACAGCTTATCCACTTCACATTATATCCTAATGAGCAATTTGTAACAGCACGCCGCTCGGGATGCCCTAAAGAAGGCTCCACTTTAATTAAATGGCAAAGTCAATCACCACAAGTTGCAAATAATGCAATACCTCGCAGATTTGAGATAAGTTCGCCATCGCCAACAGATTTGATGTATCAAATTCTTCTTGATTCATATAAATCACAAGGGTTTACTCCTGGTACTGCACAAGCAGGAACATTGCTAAACTCAGAAAGAGTATGGCAAGATAAAAATGCTCCTCAATTTGGTGAAGGTCCAAAAATGTAATATATGAGAGAATGAATTTTAAAACAGAGTTGATAATTTTTCAACTCTGTTTTTTTTCATATAACAAATTGAATATCTTTACAGAATCATATTACCTCTCATATGCTTAGATAGCACAAATAAATAATAAGATGAAAAAAAACATTATTTTTTTACTTCTTGGGCTTGCCATAATGTCCGGCTATAAACTTAATGCTCAATCAAAAAGAATTCTTTTACTTGATGAGTACACAGACGGAATAGTACTAATGAAGAATAAATCCAAAATATCTTCAAAGCTTAATTACGATACTGCAAACAAGAAAATGATGTATATGCAGAACAATCAAGAAATGATTCTAGTTAACCCCAATCAGGTTGACACTGTATATATTGAAGATAGAAAATTTATCCCTGTACAATTATTTTTCCTTGAAGTAATAGACGCAGAAAATGGAACGGTATTAATTAACTGGTCTTTAAAACAAAAATATAAAGGTAACAAAGGGGCATATGGTCAAATTACTCAAAACAAAGTTGAAACAATTAATACCTCACACTGGACCAATGATGAATACAAAGAACAATCAACCTCTGTATGGGAAAGAGAGAACTCCAACGAATATTGGTTTAATATCAATGATAAAGCCATAAAGTGTAAGAGTACTAAAGATATAATTAAACAGTTTCCAAATCACAAAGAAGACATAAACTCATTCATCAAAGAAAATAAAATCAACTTTAAAAATGCATCAGATGCCATCAAGTTAGTTGATTACTGTTTGAAATTAAATAACTAAACAAATGAATAAAACATTGAAATTTTACCTTGCAGCATTTATCTTTTTACTTACTGCTACCACCCACGCCCAACAGGGCTTCGTGCACGAATCGTCGAGCGGATATATCTATCCCGAGGATAAGGAAGTATTACAAAAGCTAGACCAATGGCAAGACCTTAAGTTTGGAGTTCTGTTTCATTGGGGACTTTATGCAATTCCCGGAATAGTTGAGTCATGGTCTATTTGCTCGGAGGATGTAGAATGGATTTCACGTGACAGCACTATGAAATATGAAGACTACAAAAAGTGGTATTGGGGTTTGAAGGATGAGTTCAATCCCACAGATTTCGATCCCGACCAATGGGCATCAGTGATGGACAAAGCCGGCATGAAGTATGCGATATTTACCACTAAACATCATGATGGTTTTAATATGTTTGACACAAAAGAAACAGACTTTTCAATTGCTAAAGGACCATTTGCAAATAATCCCAAAGCGGATGTGGCAAAACATGTATTCGATTCGTTTAGAAAAAAAGACTTTATGATTGGAGCGTACTTCTCTAAGCCCGATTGGCATAGTCAAGATTATTGGTGGGACCACTTTGCTACACCCAACAGAAATGTAAACTACAAAATAGAGAGACACCCACAACGCTGGGAGTCTTTTAAAACATTTACATATAATCAGCTAAATGAAATAACATCCAATTATGGACCACTTGACATTCTCTGGCTTGACGGTGGCTGGGTGGCTGCACCACGACAGGATATAGATATGGATAATATTGCACAGATGGCACGTAAAAATCAGCCGGGAATTATGATTGTTGACAGAACCATAAAGGGCAAATATGAAAACTATCAAACACCTGAGCGCTCTATTCCAGACAAACAAATGTCGCACCCGTGGGAAAGCTGCATCACTCTTAGCAACGACTGGGGTTGGGTGCCAAATGCACCTTATAAGTCTGCACAAACAGTTGTGAACACTCTTGCGGAAATCACCGCTAAAGGTGGTTGCTTGCTTCTTGGCGTTGGCCCAACAGCTAAGGGAATTATAGAAAAAGAGGCAGTTGTGATACTTGAAGAGGTGGGAAAATGGCTAAAGGTTAATGGTGAGGGGATATACAATACCCGCATCACACCTAACTACAACAGTGATAACATTTGGTTTACATCAAATAAAGATGCCAAGAAATTATATGCTATCTACACACTTCAGGAAAACGAAAGCCTACCGTCGACAATTGAATGGGAAGGTAATACTCCTAAGAAAGGCAGTAAAATGACATTGCTACAGAATAAAAAGAACTTGAAGTGGAAAACAGTTAATGGTAAGACTGTAGT
>CAZHWC010000120.1:0-4094 GCA_964535975.1 uncultured Proteiniphilum sp.
TTTGAAGGAGATGTGTTATGCATCTGACTTTATTATTATAAAATGAATAAATTATATTTTCTCATAAAATAATGATCTAGTTCTTTATTCTAAATTGAAGAAAATCAGTTTATTGCAATGTGTCGTATCTGTGTAGTACTCATGTAGCAGCATAAAATAATGTCTAATTATTGTAATTATTGATTTCATTAACTATATTTGCAACATTAAGATTTTGGAGAAGTTATAAATCAGTCTCAGAGCATCTCAAAGGTTTGTCGTAACTATTAAAATGACAGATCAATAAGTGAGAAATTAGGACAAAATGATTTGCGTATGATTAAGAATATTGGGGATAATTCTTTAAAAGAGGTGGAAGTTAAAAATCCATTTTTCGAGGTTCGTGGAGTTAAGGGAGAAAGGAATGATTATGAGGATATAGAGAATAACTATGTCGTTTTTATGATTTCCGGGAGTGTGAAAATAACCGGAGCCAACAATGAAAGTGCTGTGATGGAGTCGAAACATATGTATGCTTTGTGCAAACTGTGTGCTCCGTATCAAACTGAGGCTTTAGAGGACTTTCATTGTTTAGTGCTGATGGCTGATTCGCTTGCAAATCATGTTAGTGCTAAAAATCTTATGGATATTCTTTCCAGAGATGAGAAGATTTGCAAAGGACTTCCGGGATTGAGGTATAACATTGTATTCGATTCGTTTATAAATAGTATTATTCTATTGGAGGGATGTTCGCAGTCATTGCCGGTAGATTTATACAACGTAAAAAAGGTGGAGTATCTGCATTATATGCGTCAGTTGTACTCCAAAGATGAGCTTGCTAAGTTTCTGTATGGTATAGTTTCTACCTATAGCGACTTTAAGATGAAGGTGTATGAGAATTATGATAACTCTGTGACAGTGGATAGGTTGGCTGAGAGAATGTTTATGACCACACGCACTTTTACGCGTCACTTTAATAAAGAGTTTGATACTAATCCGCTTGATTGGCTGATCCAGCAGAGAGTGTATAATCTGAATTACTCTATTGTGAACAAGGCAATGCCTTTGTCGCAAATATTGGAAGAGTTTAATTTTAATACCTATTCATTACTTAAACAATTTTGTAAAAGAAATGGAATAGAGCATTTATTAAATTTTATTCAGGAAGAAAAAGCAGTATAGTGAGCTTATAGAGTAGATTTTCTTGATATATATGTTAAAAATAGGGGCAATTTGAAAACAATTGTCCCCTTTATGCATTGTTAAACCAAAAATATGTTTATCTTTATGAAATAAACATTGTTTCACTTTAATACTGCTTTAATCATGAAGTGCCAAAAACATATATCAATACTAACTATCCTCATCCTTTTCGGATATGGATACGCTAATGCTCAGTCCTCATCATCCTCTGATGGAGCAGATAACAGAGTTACTTTAAACATTATTCTTTATCCCATACAATCAATTATGGTAAATCCGGTTCAAAATGTTGTTGATCTGGAATATAAGTCTAAAGAGGACTATATGAGTGGTGTGGAAAATACTCAGAAAGATCATCTTACTGTGTATAGCACAGGTGGATTTGATGTGAATGTACATAGCTCCGACGAACATTTGGTGGGTGCAAATAAAAAAATACCCGTTGAAGATGTCAGGCTGACGGCTTCAAAGGGTTCAAACAATGATTTGTCTGATGTGCAATATAATTCAAGTGTGCCTTTGTCAACCGGACCTGCTAATTTGCTGACAAGCAAGAGTGGAGGTGTGGGACAGACATTCAGCATTAGTTACGAGTCGGCAGGTGATGATTCTTATGTTAATCATTATGACGCTGACGACAATCCAACAGTATTCACTACAGTATTAACCTATTCAATAGTTTCTAAATAATTAATAAGATTTTATAGCTAAATAAAAACTTTGATGTTAGACCTTTTCCATAACCATTAGATTGTCCCATTTAGTGTGTGGGACTCTATTAACACGATGTGATATGATAGTAAGTGAAAATTTGAAGCCCACTGGTGCTGAAATGACTATTGAAGACCCTTTTAGAGTGCTTGTTGGTAAAAAGGGGGCAAGCAATCAGTTTGAGGATGTAGATAATAACTATATATTATTTATGGTGTCGGGCAGTCTTAAGGTAGTAGATCAGAGGGGAACTATTTATATTACCAAAGCTGATCATATGTATGCGTTCTCAATTGTTTCTGCTCCGTATTATGCTGAGGCATTGGAAGATTATTATTGTGTGGTGCTTTTGGTGAAATCGCTAAGGCATCATCTTAATGCTGATAATGTGAAAAAGGTAATGACTTCCAGCTATCCTGTGCATGGGGTGTCTGAACTTGCATACAATAATGTGATTAAAATGTTTATTGAGAATCTTATTCTTCTTAAAGAAACTACGTCTTTGGATTCTAATATTTATAACATTAAGAAGATAGAGTTTCTGCATTATTTTAGGAGATTGTATTCTTTTGATGAACTTGCCAGGTTTACTTATGGGATGTTTGTTACATACAGTAGGTTTAAGATGGGTGTGTTTGAGGCGTATAATAATGCCACAAGTGTGCAAGAAATGGCTGATAAGCTATTTATGACAACCAAAACTTTTACTCGCCATTTTAAGGAGGAGTTTAATACCACGCCTTCTGACTGGATTGTTGATCAGAAGATTTATAACCTTAATCATCTGATAAGCAGCAAGGCTTGTTCTATGTCTCAGGTGCTGGAGGAGTTTGGTTTTTCAAGTTTGTCTGTCTTTAAACAGTTTTGCAAGAGATATAATGTGGAGCACTTTGTGGATGCATTGCAGGATTCAGGCAAAAACGGAGACGACAAAAGTGCCGATATAGATGTCTAGTACTTTGTTTTATAGTTGATGTGTTAATTTTGTCCGACTTTGAAACTTTTTTGTCCGAAAAAATATTTGTTGACCATTTTGGACGATGTATCTTTGTCATTGATTTACAAAAACACTTATAAAAAGTATGTAAAAGCCATTGTGAAAACGATAAAAGTAAAGAATGTCTTGTTTTGCAAAAATTATGTCCTAAAAAAAGTTTGTGTGATATAAAGATTAGAACTACTTTTGCACCGTTCTAAAAAAACAGGTACTCCCCAGACTTATTTGATAGAGCGAGAACTATAGAAAAAAGATTCATCAAAATAAATATTTTATAGGTTTTAAATTATAACTGCTACAAATAAACTTTGTCTTAAAATAATAAATAAATGTCCGATTTAATTTTCCTTGATGGATTCAAAACGATTACACTTTGCAGTGTAATTAACATAAAAACCGAATAATAAATATCAAAAGGATAGTTTTAGAAATTGGAAAGAGGCATTTTTTTAAATCAGGCAATTAAAAACTCAAAAAACAAAATGAAAACGAATACAAAAACTTTCGCACTGCTTGCAGCGGTGATGCTGACCCTTGGGCTAACAAAAGTAAATGCTCAAACACCTGCTGAGCCAAATCAAGATGCAGAGGTAACGCTTAATATTAAACTTCATAAGATACAGTCATTGGTGGTGAATACAGGGCAAAAGACAGTAAACTTGGAGTATACAAAAATTGAAGATTATGCGGGTGGCGTAACTTCAAATCAGAAAGATCATCTTGAGGTGTTCAGTACCGGTGGATTTAATATTACAGCAAAATCTTCAGATGGCACACTAAAAGGTATTCAAGGAAATGATAAAACGATTAATGTTGGAGATGTAAAGCTAACGGCTTCTGTTGGAACAAATAATACTTTAGGAAATTTGACAATGAATACCACTGCTCTTTCATCTACAGAGCAATCAATTGTTAAGAGTGGACTAGGTGGTAGAGAATTAAAATTTAATGTGGAGTATAAAACGCAACATGATGCTTATGCTTATATCAATCATTACATAAAAAATGAGAGTCCAACAGTTTATACTACAACTGTAACATACACAATAGCACCAAATTAAAATATAGACCAAAACTTTAACTATGATAATTTTTATCATAAAGCAAATCACAAACAAGAAAACAACAAATTTGAAAATTAAAAAATAACAGAAAATATGAAAACAAAATTATTTATTTTATTCGCGGCAATCGCATTTACTTT
>CAZHWC010000121.1:0-4054 GCA_964535975.1 uncultured Proteiniphilum sp.
CAGTGAAAGAAAACGACACCTGTCTGGCAATGAAGCAACTATTCAGATGATAGAATCTTTAGATTTTGGAAAGTATGTCGGACAAATACCATTTAATGAAGGAAATACTGCCTCAGGTGGCAAAACCTATTCCATACCCATTGCCACGGCACCCGTTAATTCCTCTGCCCCTCAAATATCCATTACCTATAATAGTCAGGCAGGTAATGGTGTGGCAGGCTATGGGTGGAATCTATCCGGAGCATCCTCTATAACCGTATCTCCCAAAACAATCTACTATGACAACACCGTTTCCCCTATTGATCTATCCAAGCCGTCAGAAAGTGCTTTTGTTCTCGACGGTACAAGGCTGGTCAGCAATACCGGTTCTCTTAGCGAATATCATTATGAAACAGCACAAGGTTTTATTCTTGTAAAAAAGCACCTGTTAGGCAACAATGTTTCATATTTTACTGTTTCCTATCCTGATGGAAGCAGAGCCATCTTTGGATACACAAATAACACATCAATGAAACATGTATATCCTATTAGAGAATTTACCGATGTAAAAGGATATAAAATCAACTTTGAATATTTAGAGTCAGCCAATAATTATTGGCTTTCAAAAGTAAGTTATGGCGGCAAAACTAATGCCACGCATACAGCAGAGATTCAGTTCACTTATGAAACAAGAACAGACTATACAACAACCTATCTTTCATCCCTTGCTATCTCTGCTGATAGAATACTTAAAAATATCACTTCATATAATAAAGTAGATGGAGCACTCAAAGAGCTTTCGAGTTATGATCTCAGCCATGAGTTTAATAATAATGCATGGCAACTGTCTCAGATAGATTGTTCCTCTGATGGATCATCTCTAAACCCATTGAGGTTTTCTTACGAGTATTATTTTAACGGGCAGCCTGCAAGTCTTTCTCGCGAGTTAAGCAAGTCCATCTCCAGTTACTTTTCCAGTTCGTCTGGTGCAGAGCCTGTTTTTGTTCGAGGTAAATTTATAAAAAACAACTTTGGAGATGGCTTGATTACATTTCCCGGCAAGTTTAGTAGTTATGCAAAGATAGGCGAAAAGGTAAAAACATTTCTGGGTATCGAAGTTGGTCGATACGCTATTTATGGTAGTAGCTATCCTGAAGATCAAAGCATTCTGATAGCCCCCGGTCTGTCATTCTATAGTCCTACTTATACTATTAAAACAGAGAAAGGTTTTCAAACCATACAATCGGTAGATATCAATGGTGATGGAGTAGATGAAATTGTGAAAATAAACTTTGGAGAATTATCCGGTGATAACACAATATTGAAAATAACCATCTATACTTATAATGGTTCAGGCATTTCATCTCAATACTTTAGTGTGCCAGTTAAGGGAGTTGTTAACAATAGTGGCGAAACCACCAGCCCCATGTCTCGCGAATATTATTTTGGAGATTTTCGAGGCAATGGAAAAACACAACTGCTGACAGTATCTCATAACAGAGCTTTTACGGGTGCAGATATGACCTCATACTTCGCCATGATAGACTTGGATACAAAAACTAAGCTAAGTGAGACCACCCTCTTCCCTTTAGGCTTATCAGAGGGTGTGAATACAAATGCTTTAGATATGGATGGTGATGGTAAAATGGAGCTGTGTCATGCCACCTCCTCCGGCATGAATGTTTATGGTCTTAGTGGGAACACCTTTTCAAAACTTTATACCACTACAAGTATTAACAACACTGCTTTTAATGGCTCTATGATACTTGGTGATTTAAATGGTGATGGTAAAATAGATATCTTGTCACCTCCACTCTACTCCTATTATGATCACAGAAGTTTGTATATGCCTGTATGGGCACCTAGAGAATGTTGGCAATGTGGCATTTCATACCCTATTGATAGAGAGTACTCCCATCATTGCAGAGGCTGTGGTTTGGATATAAGTAAATTTATTCGTCTGCATGAAGCATCTTGTATTGAGTGTGAATCTTATCTTCAGTCCTGTGCCGGACATGGAGCTCCTCAAAGTGTAGATAATGCTTGCTGCCCCAATCATGGGTCTATCTTTTTTATGACAGTTTATTTTGGCTATGTAAACAAAGGCAATACCTGGACAGCCTATTATTCAACAGGCAAAGGATTTGAATCACGCAGCATGAATATTTCAACTAGAGAATCTTTGGATCAATTCCTTCTTATGGATATTAATAATGATGGCAATGCCGATTTTCTTCGAGTAAGAAGCAATAAGGTAGACCTTTTCTTGAATAAGAATGGTAATATACAATCTGTGTCCGAGAGCACAGTAAATATTCCTGCCGGCACAAAGATATTGCCTGCCAATGTAAGCAACTATTATAGCATGAGTCACTTTATAGCGATAGAAAATGCAGAAGTTAATTGCTATAAATATACCAAAGATAACAGTAAGGCCCATTTGCTTACCACACTTATCGACAGCTATGGCAACCGATATGTGAATGACTATTTAGGAATGGCTGATGGTCAGGGTAATTTATATAACGCAACAAACACCCCCTACTATTATCCCTACTTCTCTTTAATTGCACCCTTAAACCTACTTCGCTCCTCCATTATATATAGTTATGACAACACCCCTGTGAAACGAGACTATTATACTTATTATGGAGCAGTTATGCACCGTACCGGTTTAGGATTTGGAGGCTTTGAAAAAGTTGTTTCCACCGATCTTGTATCAGGTATAACAAGTGAAGAAGAGCGAGACCCCTCTCTGTTTGGAGTTACCACCAAGTTGGATACACCCTATAAGACAGTAAGCTATAGCTATTGGCAAGACTATAACTCAAACCGCAAGAATAATCCCAAGATTATCTCCGTTTCTGAAACAGATAAGCTTACCAATATTGAGACATACAGCAGTTACCAGTATGATAGTTATAATAATCCTACCAAGGTAACGCAAAACATTGGCTCAAGCTCAGGAATCACCTATATTACCGAGCAGACCTATTCAAATATTGCCACTGCGGCACTCTATTTAATTGGTCAGCCCCTCACCAAAACAGTCACCAGCACCCGTGGAGGCTCATCATGGAAAGATAAAGAGGTGATTTCATATGATGCTTCCAGCCGATTGCCACTATCTAAGACAACCTACACCGGAACAAGCGCAGCGAACAAAACAGGTGAAACCAAGTGGACCTATGATGCCAATGGTAATATGACTAGCGAAAAATCAGCACCCTATAATGTAACAGAGTTTTTGGGCAATGAATATAGCTATGATTCTTCCGAGCGGTATATTGCAACTGTTACAAATGCACTGGGACAAACCACCACATATTCAAATTATGATAAGTATGGCAATCCCAAAATAGTTACCGACTATAAAGGCAGAACAACCACCCATGAGTATGATGACTGGGGAGGCTTAAGTTCAACACTCTATCCTGATGGCACAGCAAAAGCTATATTTGCCGACTGGGGAGGAGAGGGATTATATATAGTAAGGCAAACATCCACAGGACAACCGGAGACAGTTGTGCACTATGATGCTTTAGGTCGGGAGCTTCGCCAAGGCAGCCAGCGATTTGACGGACAATGGCAGTATGTTGACAAAACTTATGATAGCAAGGGAAGACTCAAACTTGTATCCCTTCCCTTCAAAAGCTCCTCACCCGGTGCATGGACAGAATATGATTATGACACATACAATCGTCCTGTCACAATAATGGAAGCCTCGGGTAAGTCCACCTCATGGAGCTATATGGGTCTTAGTGTAACTGAAACCAAAAATGGAATTGCAACTACCAAAACTACCGATGCTTCGGGTGCACCCATTAGTGTTGCCGACCCGGGTGGCACCATAACCTATTCACTTAGACCCGATGGACAGCCATCGTCAATCACCGCCCCCGGTGGAGTAGTAACCTCCTTTAGTTATGATGATTTTGGGCGACAAACCTCTATTAATGACCCAAGCGCAGGAATGCAGACCTTCTCGGAAAGCTTCACAACCCTTGGTGTGCGTACCACATCAGTAAAAGATGCCAATAACAAAACTGTTACCACAATCACCGATAAATATGGT
>CAZHWC010000122.1:0-3983 GCA_964535975.1 uncultured Proteiniphilum sp.
AAATAAAGAAACCACACTCTCAATAATACCCATCTATTCTGCTATTAAACGTATTTTCGAATAATCTTATTTCATTATTACCTATACCCAGTTTTGTAGCCAAAGCTTTCCAATCTTTAACCACTGTTGCAACTTCATGAATAATATTCAGTGCGACATCACGGGGTAACAAATAGTCTTCACAGGAGTTTAGCAAAACTTTTAAGTCAGCTTTGTTTGAAGATGTAGAAATGAGTAAACTCTGATATTCGCTAAGCGTTGGATTCATATCATAAGCGGGCGACAAAGTCCAACCTTTGGGAGTAAGAAGAAACCCATGATTTCGAAAATGATCATCCGAGTTCCCCACACATATATTAAATGCAACTCTTCGATATAATTCTTGAAGATTATTATTAACCGCAGTGCTGTGCTGAATAATAAAATCCACAATATCCAGATATCCATTTCCCGTACCGGCATTATCTCCATCCGAAAGACCAAGCAATGTCATTGCAGAAGCAAAATGTATTCGTTTATTTGTTTTTGTTCTATCAAAACGCCGTGACAATAATGTGTGATATCTGTCATTTGTAGAAATCACTTGTGTGGATGCTGTATCAATGCCTGCTTTATTAGCTAACAGGTGACAAAAGTGTTCCCATAGCCCTACATTATAATCATCTTTGCGAGAAGGAAATTTTGCAATATGCAATACATTGTCAGCATCAATAACACTGGCCTTGGGTCTAGCCCCTCCCAATGAAGAACCAGGTTGCACTAATTGTGCGAGCCATTTCATATCGGGCAGTATATTATCTTCTTCACTCTTCTCAACTTCTTGGCTGGCATAAATTAATTCGCGAATATTAGTCAATGGAGGAATAGACAACTCGTTATCAGAATTTAAAAACTCTCCATTCGAAGCTTCTTTAAATCTAAACCCTCCCATACGAGAAAAATCATCAATCCCTACCAGATAATCAAATGAAGAAAGACGACGCACTGGGCGGTTTTCTTTAGTCGCCGCAATCTGTTCTCTCCTATTAATCAAAGTTCGCCCCCAGCGATCGGGCAAGGAATCAGAAAAGCACCCAAAGACATCTTTATCAGGCTGTGTGAATTGTAGTCCTCTATAATTATTTAGATCAGCACTGATAAATAGATTGCCATAGCTTGCCAACCACTCATCGTCAAACTCAAAGGCATAACTATCCGATCCACGAATCGATTCGTAGCTTAACTCTCCTACAAGTTCTATTTCACTTAGCCAATCAAAATCAGCATACACTAATAGTTTTTTCATTGTTTAGTCTTTTTTTGAGGTGCGCTCGCGTTTTATCAAAGACAAATCCTGCAACGATTTGCCCAACTCATCCTCTCTGGCAAGCAACAAAATATCATCATCTAATTGTAAGGCATAAAGCACTCGAAGATAAATACCTATCGAAACAGTTGGCGCACCTTTTTCGATGCGCGATACTGTCAGTGGAGAACAAGTAGCTCGTTCTGCCACTTGTGCAATGCTAAGATTTCGCCGCAGGCGTGCCAGCTTTATCTGCTCACCCACTATAGCCATCTTTTGTTCTAATTTTCGGGGCAACTTAGTACCCATTGTATTCTTTGCCATATCCTCAACCTATCATATAATATACAAATATAGTACTTTTCATATATTATATGATAGGTTGGTATTGTTTTCTGTTACATCCCATATCTTGATGTATCTACTTCTGTATTCTTTCTATCTTTAAAACCACCAAAACGATAAATAAATGAAAGAGAAAACATACGTGTATCCTGAAATGTTTTCATAGTGCTTTTCTGCCTTTTATAATCTATCTTCACAGAAGGCATACGAGTATTAAATATGTCAGTCGCATTGAATACAAACTTGGCACGATCTCGGCTAAATGACCAAGTGAGCCCACCGGACACATAATAAGATCTGCTGAGATCCATAATCCCCTGAATTGCAGGCGTGGTGCAAACCCCCAAAAGATTGAGCGTCACCATAGGCTTCGCAGACAATTTAAAATCATTATCCCATTTCAGTTGAGAAAACCACTTGCTTCTATCGAAAGGAATATCATAAAAATCATCCATCTTATGAGTAATTCTGATTCCATTAACAGTTAATTTAGACTCATATGCTTTGCCAATCTTAAAAGGAGCAATTGCAGCTACTCCAATCATTCTTTGATAATTCATATTGTTATGCCTAATAATCATCTTCAGCTCATCAGGGCTCTGATACATCATTTGTGTAAAATAATCCGGCAAATAATTTAAATATGCCATCAAAATATATTTACGATTGAAAATATAATTTACCCTGGTATTATATGAACGAAAGGGTTTCAATTGAGGATTTCCGTGAACCTCACTATATGCATTCAAATGATACACTGTAGAGTTTAGTGCCCAATATTGAGGATATTGTTTGTCGGACGACAATGAAAACTGAAATATGTGCTTCATAGATGGCATATAGGATACCCCAAGAGTTGGGAAATATGCAATACCATCCCATAAAGTCTCTCGCTTTGCATTCTTCTCTTCCACCGTTTTATAATATTCGGCTGCAAATGAACCTTGCAATGAAAACTGTTTCGAAAAAGATTTGGAAAATCCAGCAAATACGTTCCAAATATCCTCATACTGGCGGCTCTTGAATGTAGAAGCATCATACAAATCATCATTTCTATAAGCTTCAGAAAAGTTGCGCGACGCAGCATATGAATAATTGATACCATAATTGATATTAAAGCCTTCTGATATGGCATGTTTTTGATTTATATAAGCAAACACTTTATTGATTTTTTGTTGCGTGTCAGACGTATATTTCTCTGATATCGTAGATTGTGAGAGCACAGTATTTACAAGATTTTGATTCGAATTATCACTATAGTTAGTATAATCAATACCTGCCGACAATCCAAAATGTGAAATATAATCAGCTTTCACATTGTTAAGACTGTAAGGGCCTTTCACTCGCATTTCACTATTTACGTCAATATCGTCAATAATAATATCTGCCATCCTGTGAGATTTTGAATTATTATACCTCCCTGTGTATGCAATATCAATCTTATCTTTATTTGCAAAAACAGCACTCATAGCTGTTCTCACGTTGTGAGAATTACCTCTGTTAATTCCCTTGTTTTGTTCTCTAATATCATGCAAAACATTATTTACAGTATGATTATTCGTTTTTTCCTCTCTGTTTTCGGAAGAGGTATATCGATCGGAATACAGAACGTCAAACGTAAAGTTTTTTCCTAGATACAACAAGCTCACCCTCCCGTTTGCACCGGCACGAGTTAGTTGCTGGTATTCACCTGCAATCTCACCCTGCCATACATTTTGCATACCATTGTCCGCAGTTTGTTTAAGCACTACATTAATTGCTGCACCTCTAATGTTATATTGTGGAGGAGCACTATACATAATCTCCACATTTTCAACTCTGGATATGGGCATACCTCTCAGCAATTCCATCAATTGCCCATAACTCATTGAGGTTTTCTTGCCATTCAACAATACAGTCATCCCACTAGCACCAATTAAAGTAAGATTTTCATCCTGCTCCATAACACCCGGAATTTGTTTCAATGCATCAAAAGCATTTGTCACAGGTTTGCTCTTCAGCAATGATGGCATATGATATACAAGCTTGCCATGCTCCACTTTTAACGGCGGTCGCTCTCCCTCAATAATTATTTCATTAAGGTATTCGGATGATTGCAGCATCATTATATTATGATCGGCCTGCGTTACCAAGCGTTGAGTTTCATATCCTAGCATAGACACTTGCAGAAAAGATTTACCTATTCCATCACAGGATATTTGAAAAACACCCAGGCTGTCCGTCACCGCCCCATCCACAAGCAGAGAATCAGGAAGCGAGAATAGAGCCACATTCACATATTCAAGAGGGCTTCCGGCTGCATCACTCACCACTCCCTTAATTTGTGATGATACAGTAAAAACATTAATCAGAA
>CAZHWC010000123.1:0-3804 GCA_964535975.1 uncultured Proteiniphilum sp.
AAGAATTTGAATCTGACGCTGAACGGTGATTTTAAGCAGATTGTGTTTGACAAGATGAATCTGACAAATGCTGTGGCGCAGCTGCAGGTGGCTGATGGTGTACTTAACATAAAGAATATGACTGTGAATGCTTTTGGCGGCACGATGGCGCTGAACGGAAAGTACAGTACTATTAATCTGAGCGAACCGCTTGTGAACTTTGATGTGGATTTGAAGCAGATTTCGTTTGGTGAGGTGATGGGTCAGGTGGAGTCGCTGCAGAAAGTTGCACCTATATTTGGCAAGCTTGCGGGTAACTTTGACACGAAGTTGTCGTTGCAGACACTATTATCAGGTGATATGATGCCTATCCTTACTTCGATGCTTAGCTCGGGTAACTTTAAGGCTGATTTGGTGACGCTGAAGGAGGATGTGTCGGCGTTGAACGCTTTGACGCAGTCGCTGAAGCTGGGCAACTTCAGTGGTTTGTCGCTTAAGGATCTTGCTTTGTCGTTTGACATAAAGGATGGAAAGATTGAGACAAAGCCTTTTAATCTGAAGATTAAGGATTATAGTTTGAATATAGGCGGGCTGACCGGTCTGGATCAGTCAATAGCATATACGGGCAGCATTAAATTGCCCGACAACCTGAATTTGAAGCAGTTTCAGACTATCGGCTTTAAGATTAGTGGTACGTTTGACAAGCCTAAGGTGGAGCTTGACCTGAAGAGCACGCTTACGAACTTGTTGAGCGGTGAGGCGGATAAGGTGATGGATAAGGGAAAGGAGGCGACAGACAAGGCGATGGAAGAGGCGCAGAGACGTGCCAACCAGATTATTGAGCAGGCTAATTTGCAGAGTGAGAAGCTGATAAACGAAGCGAAGGTGCAGAGGGACAGTATTATATCAAAAGCTAAGAACCCGATTGCGAAGGAGATTGCAAAAAAGGCGGCAGATGAGCTTGTGAGACAGGCTGAGAAGCAGGCGCAAAATATAAACGAGAAGGCGAAAGAGGAGGCTGAGAAGCTGATAAAGCAAGCGGAGTGAGGGTACAAATTATAGATATTGACAATGAGCGGGAACTACTTCAATGCAGTGTAGAGAAAGAACCTGATACTAAGGTATCTGTGCGATATAATGTGTTGGATGTAAACGAGAGGTTTAATGCTTCTGTTGATCTTTTCTGGGAGGGAGCACAGTTGAACTTAGTGGACTATACGACGAATGACAACGGTGAACTGTTGCCCAAAATGATTGTTCTGGAGCCTGACTATCTGATTGATGCCTCGGCAGTGGCAAACTGTTTTCATGACTTTTGCACCACGGAGATGCACTATTTCAGAAATAAGTTTGAGAGTGTAGAGAACAGAGCTTATATCCTGTTGGGAAATTTGGCCAACTATTTTCTTGACGAGTTGGTGTATGCCGAAGATATAGAGAGTGTGACGTTTAATGATACTTTTCTGGAGTCGTTTAAGCAGATGCCGTTTGAGTATACCAGTTGTGAGGATTTGCAAAATCGGGATGATTTTATGAATTATATGAAAAAAGCTAAACGACAGTTTGAAAATATCAAGCGTGTTGTGAGCGACGATTTGCCAAAACTGGGAATAGATGCCGGATGTTCTACATTGGAGCCTGCTTTTTATAGTGAGAGATATGGCTTTCAGGGGCGACTGGATATGTTTTATCATGACAGCAACAGTTTTAAGATTATTGAGCTAAAGTCGGGTAAACTACCCTACCCTTATTCTGATACGACTAAGATTGCCGTTAGTCACGAGGTGCAAACAGCCGTGTATCGTTTTTTGATTGAGAGTATATTTGGTGTTGATCCGTATAAGGTGGAAGCTGCCATTCTTTACTCGGTTGGTGACATGCCGGGTGAGAATGTGAGATTTGCTGCTGTGCATGAGGCACTGATGCAAGATATCATTAATATGCGCAATATGATTGTGGTGAATGAGCACAGACTGATGAACGGAAATAATGAAACTGTTGAGCAACTATTTAAGGAGCTGTTTGCAACGGCAGATAGTGCTAATCAGCGCGCCACATTTTACCCAAAACAACTGGATGCTTTAAAGAAGGTGTTTTTGCAATGCAGTGATGTGGAACGGAGCTATTTTTATAGGTTTGTACGTTTTGTGTCTCGTGAGCTGTATCTTCAGAAAATTGGCGACATAGATTATGAGACTCCTACGGGTGTGGCTGCATTGTGGAACAGCAATTTTAGCGAACGTGCAGAGGCTTTGGAGGTGCTGTATGATTTGACAATTGAGAGGATTGACAACAGCGGCAGGGATATGCTTATAGTTTTCAGGAGGAATAATGCGGATAATGAGATTGTGAACTTCAGAGAGGGTGAAATATGTATCGTATATCCGCGTAATGAGGAGAATGATACGGTGCTGAACAAACAGGTGCTGAAGGGAAGTATTGCGAGCATAGATAAGGACTTTGTGGAGATTAGATTCAGACAAAAACAGCGCAATCGCACCTATTTTGATGCTAACAAATACTGGGCAGTTGAGCACGATACTTTGGACAGTTCATATAATATGATGTATAAGGGGTTGTTTGACTTCTTGTATGCCGCTAAGCAGAAGCGTGAACTGTTGATGGGAATACGTGAGCCGAAGGCTGCGGCTGTTGGCGAGAAGAATCTTAAATATCCGGAAACTATAATTGAAAAAGCAGTTGCGGCGGAGGATTATTTTCTGATTGTGGGTCCTCCCGGAACGGGCAAGACTTCAATTTTTGCACGCCGTTTGATTGAGGAATACCATAGTCGCCCGGATGTTAACATTTTAGTTTTGGCTTATACCAATCGGGCAGTTGATGAGTTGTGCGAGACAATTAATGATGCGACTTATATTCGTATTGGAACTGAGTTGTCGTGTGAAGAGAAGTTTCGCAATCGTTTGTTGCAGAATGTTTCGGCACGGGCAACAAGCAGAGAAGCATTGCGCGAGGAAATAGAACGAACCCGAATATTTGTGGCAACTCTTGCGTCTATTAATGGAAAGCAGGAACTGTTTAAACTTAAAAAGTTTGATGTGGCAATAATTGACGAGGCTTCGCAGATATTGGAGCCGCAGATTGTTGGGTTGCTGCCACACTTTGGTAAGTTTATAATGATTGGCGATCACAATCAGTTGCCTGCAATTGTGCTGCAGAAGGGTTGGATGGCTGCTGTGGAAGAGCCGGAACTAAGGGAGATTGGTATTAAGAGTTGTGCTTATTCTCTTTTTGAGAGACTGCTTCATCGCGCCATGGAACAAGGCTGGGAGCACTCCTACTCTCAATTGACACATCAGGGGCGAATGCACAGTGATATTGCTCTGTTTCCGTCGGAGGAGTATTATACCGAAAAGTTGCTGCCTGTGAGTGAATGGCAGTCGGAACATTGGAATATGAGGCCTGTGGATGATGATAGCGTTTTGGAGCAAATGGCAGCATCGCAGCGGATTGGGTTTATTTCTACAGAGCGTTTGGAGTATACCGGCGTTTCTAATAAGATTAATAAGAATGAGGCCGAGCTGGTGATTGAGCTGATTGCTACTCTTAAGCGTGTGTATGAGGCTAACGGTGTGGATTTGAAGATGGGGAATATTGGTGTAATTACGCCATATCGCAATCAAATTGCGTTGATAAGGCATGAGTTATCCGTCTCGGGTATGGAGGATGTTGACTCGATAATGGTTGATACGGTGGAGCGGTTTCAGGGGAGTCAGCGTGATATTATTATTGTTTCGTTTTGTGTGAATCAGCCTTATCAGTTAAATTTCTTATGCAATATGAATGATAAAGGAACAGTGGACA
>CAZHWC010000124.1:0-2584 GCA_964535975.1 uncultured Proteiniphilum sp.
TTAGATAGGAACATAAACAGAAATGGGGTGAAATCACAATCGTGATACACCCCATTTTTGATTTATATTAAATACTAAGTATTTAAATTATCTTGTTGGCTTTTGCAACAATCTGTCTGATCTCATTGAATATTCTTCTTTGCCTTTTGCTGGCTTGTTTAGAATAGTTTCGGGAGCAACTTTTGATGCTTCGGGTATTTGCTTAAGCAATGATTCCAGATATTGTGCATATTCAAAATGTAAATATGCATCGTTTCTGTCAGGATTGTTGTAGGCTATATATTGTAGATATTCTCCACATTTTTTGAGCCAGACATCCGGATATTCTTGTCCGCCCCTATTTCTGATTGCAAAGCGCAGTGAGTGGAGAAATCTTTCTTGATTTATATCTTCATTTCCAAGTGATGAATCGATTATACTAATTGCATCTTCAAATTGTTTTTCTCTAATAAGAAGATTTATTTTGTTTGATGCCAGATTTGTTTTCTTACCTTCAAAGTTGGGAAGTGATTCAATCAACTCAATTGGAGCATATGATGTTTCTTTTGTCAACTTTTCATCTACAATATTCTTGCCGTACATTGAAGTGTACTTGTTATAATCTGAATATAGTTCTTTGAACAAAAAATTATCATTGCCGGATATATTTTCAACAAATAATTTCCAGGTGGCTGCATTGTCCAGCGTTTCGTTCATTTTTCCGAGTTGCTCTAATACCAAAACCTGAGCTTTTCTGTCGTATATTGAGTTTGTATACTTGATATAATTTTGCAAAAAGTTTATATCCCCTTTATTTGCCTCAAAGTTTTCAGTAAGATAGAATGATCTCTGTGATGGTTCGAGAGCACTTTTACCTGTGAAAATAAATGTCTCAGGCTCTTGACGGCTGCTGCTTTTGTGTACCGGATCTCCGGTTTTGGGATCAATAAACAAATATGAGGGGTATGATCTTACTCCATACTTTTTTGCAAGTTCAACTCCTTCACCATTTTCGGCATCAATCTTAGCATTCACAAAGTTGTTGTTGTAGAAATCTGCGACGGTAGGAAGAACGAATACTTCTTCGGCCATAGAAAAGCAAGGACCACACCATTGTGTGTAGAAATCGACAAAGATAAGTTTGTTTTCTTCCTGTGCCTTGTTGATGATTTGAGACCATGTGTTGTCTTCAAATACAATTCCTTCTTGTGCTTCAGCTTTGATACTAAGCCCTGACAATAGTATGGCAATTAATAAGAAGCTTTTTACTTTCATTTTTTTAAATCTTTAGATGTTAATGGTTTATCTCTCGTACACCGGGAAATCGAGATTGAGATCCAAAAATAGAGAAAATTGTTCTAATAAGTTCAATTTTGTGAAAAGAAAAGACAATAAAGTATTAATCTGTTATGTTTTGATAATGTTGTTTTATGCCAAAAATGAGACAGCAGATGAGAAAACATTGTCAAATGCCAAATCTACTGAAGTGATATCTTTCTCATTGTTTGGGAATGGATTTTCGTGTGTGTAGTTGAATGAAAAGTCTTTTAGTTTGATAGCCGATTCTGTTACGTTGCTGCCCATTGCCTCTTTCACGCCGTGATATGGGATGACTATGTCTTTGGTCAGAGAAATACCGTTGATTCTCTCTTTAAGGTTATCAAAGATGCTCACTCTTTCGTCTCTGTATTTATCCGGAGTAATCATCTTTCTGAAAGAGCTGAATATGTGATCTCGTTTCCATATCGATGAGCTTTCATTCCCAAATATGTTAACATAATAATCAAGAAGTAGCTCAAAAGAGGCTTTGTCGAGGATGCTTCGGGACACACCAAACATTGAACTGAATATGCTGCCTCCACAGAACATAAACAGGCGTGATGATGAAAACAAATCTTTGTTGTTAGCCATCAGGGCAACTTGCGAAAGAAAAGCTCCTATTGAATATGCAAATATATTAATGTCAGTGCCTTCTTTAAAAAGAGGGTGTTGTCCATTCTTTATCTCTTCAAAAAGACGAGTTAAGTCTAATAGCGTTTGTCTTCCCGATAAATAAAATCTGCTTGGATGTTCGCTTAGTCTCTCGCTCAAAGCTATGTTTGCATAACTAATGGAGCGATCGCCGCAATATTTTTCTTTTCTGTTGCTCAGGTTCTCTGTCATTTTTCGGGGATTAGACCATTCAATCGGTCCGCGATTCATATGATAAGCTATAGGAAACATAATTACAGGCTTTCCACTGTTAGAACACAAATATTCTGCCCATGTAAGGTATTTGCTCCACGATCTTTCGTTCAATCCATGAAGCAAAAGAATTGCTTTGTCATACTGTTTATTTTGGGAAGGCATGAAGACAGGATATTTAAAAGAAAAATTCTCATTAATATTTATATCAGTAAACATGTGCGATATTTTTTCCTGATCTTCATTTACGCAACTGTCAAAATTGAAGAACTTTATTTCAATTCCCGACTTGTCTATTTTGCAATTTTCTCCCACCCGAAAGCATTCGTTAAGTGTGTTGTATCGTTCGCTGTAGTTCATAAGATTTATTTTTTCAGCAAAAGAACATTTATTTGTAATTGTCTGCAAATGAAAGGTAAAA
>CAZHWC010000124.1:2684-3795 GCA_964535975.1 uncultured Proteiniphilum sp.
TTTGGCTCTCGCGATTGGTATCCCAACGTGTCTGACTTTAAATACTTTGTGTTTTCCAGTCTTATAATACTCACGGGCATGCTGGTGGTGGTAATAAGCAGGGTGATTCTGAATTCACACTCCAAAAAGCATCACGTTATATACTGGCGATATGCTGTGCATATATTATGTGAGATATTGGCAATGGCGGTGTTCTATACCTTGTTTGCCCGCTATATTCCCAAAAATGGGGTGGATAGAGAGATAACAGAAATATTTCACCAAAGCATCACCAATACGGCGCTTATACTTCTTCTGCCGTATGCTATATCGTGGCTTTATTTTTCGTGGAAGGATAAAAGCTCTATCATCGAAAATATCGAGAAGAACAGAGATACCGGATTAAAGTCCAAACCACTGATTGCATTTCATGATGAGAAGGGCGACCTGAAGCTGTCCATTATGATTGAAAACCTATTATATATTGAGTCGGCCGACAACTATGCCAATATTTGCTATCTAAACAAGTCGGAGATCTCACATTTCCTATTACGTAATTCGCTAAAGTGGATGGAGGAGCAATATTCATCCGACACCCCTCTCACCCGTTGCCATCGTTCCTATATTGTGAATATGGACAAGGTGAAGATTCTAAAGAAAATAAAGGGTGGAATAATGCTGGAGCTTGATGTGGAGCGTGCACCCGATATACCGGTTTCCAAAACATATTATGATAATTTCATGAATAAGTTTTCGCAATATTCACTTTAACTGCACCTTAATTTATCTGCAAAACACATTAAATCTTGCTCAGTTTCTAAAATAGCAAACACTAATCCGCAATAACTTAATATTTTATACTACTTTTGTATGAGTAGTAGGTCGGTTTGTCGCTATTCGCTTTTAGCGAAGGGAGGAAAGTCCGGGCAACGAAGAGCGCCATATTTCCTAACGGGAAGCTGTTTGTGAGAGCAGAGTAACGTAACAGAGAATAACCGCCACACTTCTTTTTATAAGAAGAGGGGTAAGGGTGAAAAGGTGAGGTAAGAGCTCACCGGATTGCATGGCAACATGCGATGCCGTACGTCTTATGGGTTGTAAGGCCATGTATATCGGCTATATGTAGGGTTGC
>CAZHWC010000125.1:0-3756 GCA_964535975.1 uncultured Proteiniphilum sp.
TTTTCGTAGGTTTGCGCCACAAGAAACATCTCATTAAGGCTAAGCAAGTTGGGTCTGGTTTTCACCAATTGTTTTGCCTCTTCCACATCAAATGCACGGGCAATGAACCCTACGGTGTAGTCATTGCGGCGCAATGGTGGGTAATAATCGTTAAGCAGGGTATTATAAGTACGTCTGTTGTCTATTGCTATTAATTTAGCATCACGCGCATCATGATTAGGTTCGGTATTAATAATACTCAAAATATCATCCCTCTTGTCAAGCTGCGATGCCTGCACCGCTTTGCTAAGCCCGTCCCAATCCTCACCGTGCCACTTCACACTAAATTGGTCGCTGTTTAATCCATACTTTTTCACCAGGTAATCCGAAAACGTGTTGGCACGATTTTTAGATAACGTCATATTGCTGCTATAGCTGCCCTCGGGCGATGCATAGCCGTTAATTTCCACATTGGTGAAGGTCAGATCCTTGTCTGCCTGCACTTCACGAATCACTTTGTCCACCTTCTCCAGCTCGGATGCATTGTCGCCAAAGTTTGGCAATAGCTCATAGCGTCCCACACGGTAGGTGAAGTTAGCCGAATAGGTCTCACTGCGCTGTTTCACCGGCTCCGCCTCGGGCGTAACAAATGACACAGCATACGTAGGTTTGTAAACCTCTGCAAAGATGCGCCCTAAAAGAGGAATTTCGCCGCCTCCCAAATCACACTCTGCACAGCCCATCACCTCGGTCTCGAGCCAGAGGCGGGCATTCTTGTGCCAATCGCTTTGTTGTAAGGTTTCGGTGTAAGCGATGGTTTGTGGTGTGTTGTTTTTGCGAACTGGCATATACTGCTCGTTTGTATCGAATGTTGGCTTACCTTTCCACTCGAAAGGACGATTGAGCATAATATTTCGCCTGCTTCCCTTAATAACCATAGGTCGCAAATGTGTGCTTTCCCTGCCATCATTGGCACTAATTACCGGGGTTATCACCAGCAGATGATTCTTGTCGATTTTTAGATCATCCAACACAATGTTCATAGTCAAGGTAGTAACACCATCCTGTTTGGTAACGGTGGTGCTCGTAGCTTTCACTTGGTCTTGATACAGGCTTTGAGCCATTAAGGCAGAAGTAGCCAACATCATCACAACCGCAGAAATGATATATAATCTTACTTTTTTCATAATTAAAGTTTTGGTTTTTTGGTTTTGGCTATTTTATAAAATATATTAGCGATACAGCTGCTTTTGTTACTCCAAAATAGTTGTCCTTTACGTCCGCCTCAAGCTTCTCGCCACATCTTATACATTTATACTTATCATATAATAAATAGGCATATCCGGCACCTATATTAAGTTCAAGATTCAGACGCTTGGCAATAGGCCACTGGTATCCATAGCTTATGCCACCGCCAAATGCATATCCTTCGTAGCGGAAATCCTTAATATCTTTTAGTCGTCCTATGGGCCAGTCAAATCCACCCACATTAAATTCGGCAGCAAGTGCATGCAATCCAAAGAAGTGACCGTTAAACGACTCGCAGGTCCAATATCTTAACTCGGGTTGAACCAGCCAGTGTTTAAATTTCTTATAGTCACTAAATGTAAATGGATTGTATCCTGCACCAATTTCTAATGTATATTTCCTACCCATTGCCATCTCGATGCCTAAATTTGGAGTTACCGCCGTAGCCCAATATGCACCGTTTGTTTTTAGTCCGACGTTCTGGGCTGTCGAGCCAAAAACCATGAGGAAAAGTAACACGGTTATTATTGTAAACTTTTTCATACGTTAGGTTTTTTATGTTGTTGCACAAAATTGACAAAAAAACCATTAGAGTGTTATAACAAATCGCGCATTAATTTGTACTATAACGACATCTTTAATGTTAAATTTGTATTTTTTGAGCATTATCTTAAGTGTAAGGCATTGATGTATAGTCTATTGGGTTTGTAATGCTGTGCTCGCTGAGTGAAAATTTTTTATGAAAAATGCATATAACAGACACTATTTTGCAATGATATTTTTCTTAAAAATTGCATATTTGACAACTTGTAATAGCCTTTGTAGTACTTTTGTAGTACCTAAAATATATTGATATTACATTCTGTAGTATATATGAAGTATGTAATACCGAACTTTAAAGAGCTTTATTCTTATAACGTAAAACAAGTTTTTTGTACGATTTGAGAGAAAATGTCTGTATTATATATGAAATTTGGTGTCTTGAAAATACACGCTACTTTTTTGAAAATCTCTTAATTTTGATGACTTTTATTAGTGTATTTGTGTCCTTTATTTGCTTTTCTTGAAGAATACATTAATTTAGAAAGTTTCGTAAAATGTATTTTATTTAGTGCTCCACACATCCTAAATATATAATATTTGTATTGGATTAATTTTTTAGTGTTTTCAAATTGATTTATTGTGAAAAAGTAAAATGTTTTTCTGAAGTTTAATTGGTTAGACCTCTAATGTAGATACTGCAAGTTAGAATTTAATTGATAAAACTACACATTGTATACTTTACTCAGTAGAATTAATTAGCTTTTTAGTGCAATTGCTCAGTTAAAGCCTCCATAAAACATCAATAGTGTTCAAGCTCGTTAACAATATGGGCGTTTCTTTGGCGCATTTGGTACTTATATTTAACGAAATGGGCTATCAATTGTATAAGATGTCATTTGTAAATAGTGAAAGCTGGAATATTACTAGCAAAATGCCTACTGTAGAGATTTATTTGTACCATCATATGCATTAAATTCTAACTTGCAGTTAAATTCGTTAACATTAGGGTGGTTTTAATCGTAATGAATGTAAATACAAGTACCTTTTAGACCAGTTGAATCATGTTGTTAAATTTGATTTAACTAGAAAACATCTCAAAATACTACAAATAAGTATTTACAGTTGATATTTTACGCATATAATTGTAGCTTGCAGTAACTACATAATGGTTTTAATTCTTGTTATATTCACTATTATGCCGTTTTTCTATGATTTAGCATTGTTTTGCAAATGATAATGGCTTGTATATCAGCTGTAAAGGTATTTGTTAGCTTTAAATTGGGTTTGTTTACATTAGTTTGCAGTATTGTTGCTTAACATTGTTTTGCAATATGTTGTTAAATGCTTGGGAAAACGTGAAGTATTAAGCGCAATGTTTTATAGTGGGGTATTCATATATATGTCACTATAAATTGCTTAAACAAGAAAAAAATAAGCAAAGAATCAATTGTTTATAACTTAATGCTAATTTTATTTTCTTTTTTCTGGTGTATATATGAAATCTTTTATTACTTTTGCAGTGACCAAAAAAGTTTTGACCCATTGGACTCTTTAGTAGTCAAATATTGTAAATTTAAATTTTTTTTGGCATGAGTAATTATTTATATTACTATAGGCTGGGATCTATCAGCCAACTTAAGAATATCGAGTTCGCAAATATGATTTTTGACATCTTCATTATGATTGATGATTTTGAATTCGATGATGAGCACTTTAACACTGTGCTAACAAAGGCGAAATCTCATCTCGCTGTTATGAGTAAGTTAGGAAGAGGTTCTTCCGAACATCCATTAACAGAGGTGATAAGAGAAAAAACCGAACAGAGACTTAATGTTTTTAGGTCTATCAAGCGATCTGCAGAAGCAGCAATCCTTACGGGTGACTCCGTAAAGGTTGAGATAGGCAAAAAAATTATGCTCTGGATGAAGCCACACTTCAAGGATCTTTATCGAGCAAACAGCAAAACTCAAAAAAGTACTGCTCTTA
>CAZHWC010000126.1:0-3732 GCA_964535975.1 uncultured Proteiniphilum sp.
ATGAATAGTAAGACAGGTAGAGAAAAAGAAAAAAAGTTGATAGGATTAAAAACAATAAAGGAGATAGATTAAAAGAATAGGTCACTAAATATCAGATAAAGGAAATAGTGTCTGCAAGGATTGACTGATCTGAAAAAATTTTACCTTTAAAAACATCATTTAAGGATAGCTAAGAGCAGTTATATATAAAAACACATGCTCAATTAAAAATATTTTATGTTAATTAGTTTTATATTATACCATTAAACCATATCTTTGCAAAAGATTTAATAAACTAAAGGTTATATACACAAAACAATTCAAAACATTTAATCAATAAACAAAAACAAGGAGAGATTGAAAAATCAAATTTTAACAACTTAAAACAGTAGAGAATGAAAAGGAAAATTATTTTTAGTCTTAAAACGGTGCTTACGCTTATCCTTAGCTTAGGCATCCTATCCGTTTCTGCTCAGAATATTACAGTAAGTGGTACAGTTACTGACGACACAGGGTTTGAAGTTATCGGTGCTACTATAGTTGTAGTTGGAGAAGCAACTCACGGAACGGTGACCGACATAGATGGCAATTATATTCTAGCAAATGTTCCATCTGGTGCTTCACTACAATTTAGTTATGTAGGGATGAAAACTCAAGTTGTTCCTGTAAATGGAAGAACAAAGATTGACGTGGTGCTTGCTTCTGATACAGAATTACTTGATGAGCTAGTTGTTACGGCTTTGGGTATGAAGCGCTCTCAAAAGGCACTTGGATATGCTGTTACTGAACTAAAAGGCGACAACTTAGTATCTAATGTTATCAATCCGGTAAATGCACTGCAAGGTAAGGTAGCCGGGGTTGAAATTTCACAATCTGACGGTGGTATGTTCGGTTCTTCAAAAATTTTGATTCGTGGTGTTTCTACATTAGGTAAGAACAACCAACCAATTTATGTAGTTGATGGCGTTATTTTAGATAATGCTATTTCATCTTCCGGAAATGCTGACTGGGATCAAGCAGCTAATGACTACGGAAATGAATTAAAGAACCTCAACCCTGAAGATTTTGCAACTGTTTCGGTTCTTAAAGGTGCAGCAGCTACTGCCCTATACGGATCAAGAGGTCTTAACGGAGCAATTGTTATTACTACTAAAAGTGGGTCTGCAGGCAAAGGATTAGGCATTCAGGTTTCTCAAACATTTGGAGTTGACTATGTTTACAAACAACCAAATCTACAAAATGTGTATGGACTTGGAGCATTATCAGGATATGTTGACTATGGAACAAAAAGCCCTGATGGCAAGTATTATGAATATGACAACCAAAACCAGTTCAACTTAAACTCTTCAGGTAATCCAACTTTAATTGACGCATGGCCATATGGTTTCGGTCCAGCTTTCGATGGTTCACCTATTGAATATTACGATAAGACCACAAGAAACTACTCTCCTGTCAAAAATAACTTCAAAGATATATATGATCTTGGATTTAGCACAAATACAAACGTTGCGATAAGTGGAGGAAATGATAAAACCCAGTTTTACAACTCAATCGGATACCTATATAGTAATGGAACTTTGCCAAATAATGATTTCAAAAGGCTATCTCTTTTGACTAAGACTTCTCACGAAATTAGCAGACACGTAAATATAGAGGCTACTTTATCATTTGCAAACTCTAATCCAAGAAATGCTCAGCCTAATATTGGAGAAATGTTTATTGACGGCACTTGGGACCGTATGTATGATCCATCATATTTAAAAAATAAATTTGCCGGAGAACATGGTGGTTTAGCAAGCAATTCGTATGGAGATCAATATGGAAATGTTCCTGGTAGAGGTGTTTGGTGGAATATTTACAACAATAACAACACAAGAAAAGAGACCTCTGTTAGACCGGGACTTAAACTTAACGTTCACTTAACTGACTGGCTTGACTTTACAACAGAAGGCAACTACAACTACTATTACATTAAATCTGAAAATAAAGAATTGGGATCTGGCTATGCCAATGAAGGTGGATATTACAGCATGTCCCAATCTACTAAAGAACAGACCAACTTCAACGCACAATTCATAGCCAACAAGAGCTTTGACAAATGGTCATTCAATGGATTTATCAGGGGAGAATATTATAACAACATTCAACAATACAGCAAGCTAAACACAAATGGAGGATTAACCATACCGGGGCAATATTTTATTAATAACTCCAAAAACAATGTTGGTTATGAAGGATATATCACCGGACAAAAAAGGATGTACTCAGTTGCTTCGCAAATTAGCGCTAGCTGGGACGATCAGTTCTACGTAGACGTAACAGGTAGAAATGACTGGTCTTCATCTCTTGTTTACAGTGATGGACATGGTACTTTCTCATACTTCTATCCTTCAGTATCTGGTTCATGGTTAGTAGGAAACACTTTTCAACTACCTAGCTGGATTTCATTCCTGAAACTACGCGGCTCGTGGGCACAAGTTGGTAATGATACAGATTCATACATCATTAACACAGCTTACTCACTTGGTAAATCCAACACATCATCAGGGCAAGTGTCATCTCTCTCTCTATCCGACACTATGTATGACTACAACTTAAAACCAGAGCAAAAAAATGCTTGGGAAACAGGTATAGACTTACGCATGCTCGAGAACCGCATCAATATTGACTTGGCATACTATAAAGAGAATACCCGCAATCAGATTATGTCTATTGCTGTACCATACGTTTCAGGAATCAGCAAACAATTGGTTAATGCAGGTAATATCCAAAACCAGGGTATTGAGTTAGCAATAAACACTATACCTTTCCGTAATAAAGATTGGGAATGGGGTGTAGATTTCACATACACTAAAAATGAGAACAAGATTATTTCATTGCATGAGAATGTTGCTGATTACATTGCATTAGACGGAGATGTTGCATACGGAAACTATCGTGTAGGTTCAGTTGCAAAAACAGGTGAGTCTTATGGTATCTTAATGTCTGACTCTAAAATAGCTATTGATGAAAAAACAGGACTTCCAAGCCTATATTGGCAAGACTCCAAACGCACAGCATTCTATAATCGAAGCGGTAAAGCAGAGGTTGTTGGTTCACTTGTACCAGACTTCCTTGGTTCAGTAGCCACAAGCTTAAGTTATAAAAACTGGAGCTTACGTGCTTCATTTGATATGCGCTTTGGAGGTTATGTTGCATCATACGGATCAAGATATGGAACTTCATATGGTTTTACAAATGCATCTCTAAAAAACACATCACCTGAAAGAGGCGGAGTAACTTGGACTTCTAAATTTGATAACAAAACATATCATGATGGTGTAATTCCGGAAGGAGTTATAGCAGGAGGTACCAAAATCACTCAACCTAATGGCACTCAATATGAAGTTGCAGCTGGTGGTGAAGTTTATAAAGACCTATTTGATAAAGGTGTTGTTGAGCCTGTTCACGCATCTTCATGGACATATCGCAACAATAGCTGGGGTCAGGGAGTAATAAACGAAGATTGGATAAAAGAACTTGATTATATAGCATTACGTGAGGTAACATTAAACTATCGCTTACCACAGTCAGTTGCAAGCAAGTTTAATTTAAGCAGTGTCAATCTTTCATTAACCGGTCGCAACTTAGGTTATCTGCTCAACACTATGCCTAACGGTGAGAATCCGGAGTCTGTTCGCGGAACATCTGCATCAGAATTCCGTGTGCGTTCATTCAACGGATTTACAGCAAACTACATGTTTACACTAAATG
>CAZHWC010000127.1:0-3259 GCA_964535975.1 uncultured Proteiniphilum sp.
CGTTAAGTAGTATTGCTGTTTGGTCAAACGAACCACCTCTGATTGAAATATCTGACTGTACGCCGTGTGGTCCTCGTTGCTGGATGTCTATGCCAGAATAATGCGTCAGCAGGTCTTCGATACTCTGAATTGGCGACCGCTCAATTTCCTGTGAGGTTATAACTGTAACCATCTTTGCCGCCATGCTTAGGGGTAGATTGGTTTTTGAAGCGGTCACCACCACCTCTTCCAGCTCTTCCGTTGTTAGAGTGTCTTGTTTCTGTTGAATTTCGATTCTTTCAGCAGATGTTACCGATTGAGAATGTGCGCTCTGCAATGCACAGCCCGACAATACGCCGATTGTGACCACTTTGCCAAGGCTGTTGAAAACGCTGAACGATTGTCGAACAAAGCGTTTGAAGCGGAATGCTTTTTTGTTTGTTAATTGATTTTGTTTGTTCATTACTTTGTTTGTTTAATTTAGAAATGAACTGGCAAAAGTAAGATAAATCTTTGAAAATATTGTAACTTGCATTTTTATTTGTAAAAAGAGAGAGTATGAATAAAAGATTAACCAGCTTACTAATTTTAATGGTAATAATGTTACCCGCTATGGCACAGAATGATAATGTCCTGAACAGGATAAATGAGATTGGAGATGAATTTGCACCCGATAAAAGGGTTGTTGTGTATTATATTAAGTTGTCTGCTGACGAAAAAGCACTGGAGGGGGAAACCTCTTCTAACGAGGCATTCAGAAAAATTGAAGAGCTTACTGCAACAGGTTTGAAAAACAATGTGCGTCTGCTTCCCGATGGGGTTGTTGGTGACAAAAGTTATGGAGTGATTTATAACTCTATGGGTACAATTCATCGTGGTGCTGCTTATTCTTCCGAAACAATAACGCAGACAACTATGGGCACACCTGTGAGGGTGCTCGACAAAAAAGGTGGTTGGTGTCGTATTCAAACACCGGATAACTATATCGGATGGATTAATGGATCTGTAAAACAGATGACTCAAACGCAGCAGGAGGGGTATTTATCTAAGCCTATGGTGATTGTTACTTCGCTTTTTGCTAGTAGTTATATGTCGGCTGATAAATCATCTCTTGAGGTGTCTGACTTGGTGGTGGGCAATGTGCTGGCTGTGAAAGGTGAAGAGGGTGATTTTATAAATGTGTTGTATGCCGATGGGCGGGAGGCGTTTGTGGCTAAGGATGATGTGGAGATGGTGGACAGCTGGAACCCTGAGCAAACGCAGGAGGGTATTGTGGCAACATCAAAGAGATTTGCCGGAATTCCTTATGTGTGGGGAGGCACTACTTCCAAGGGATTGGATTGCAGTGGTTTTACCAAAACTGTATATTTCATGCACAACATAATATTGCCTCGCGATGCTTCGCAACAGGTGTTTACCGGTGAGTTGGTGGATGAAGAGGGCGACTTTAGCAAGCTTGAGCCCGGAGATTTGGTGTTCTTTGGTGAGAAGCCAACTG
Organism: uncultured Proteiniphilum sp.; assembly: GCA_964535975.1. Lineage (GTDB taxonomy): Bacteria > Bacteroidota > Bacteroidia > Bacteroidales > Dysgonomonadaceae > Petrimonas. Next base: position 1,478 of record CAZHWC010000127.1, read on the forward strand.
CAGAGCGAGATACTGAGCGAGTGGTGCATGTGGGGGTGTATATTGGCAACAATCACTTTATTCATGCTTCGGATTATATTCGTGTTAACAGCTTTAATCCTGATGACGCTCTTTACGATAAGTTTAACAGGGATAGATATCTTAGGGCTAAACGTATATTGGGTGACAAAAACCTTAAATCTGTGAGGAGCCTTTATTGTGAGCTATAGTCTTGAATCATATTATTATAAATACTTTATACTATGACACATAACAGAAGAACATTTTTAAAAACATCTGCCTTGGCGGCGGCTGCTATTGCGGCTCCTTCTATTTCGGCCGGTGACTCTAAAGTGGTACATAAATTAATGAAACAATCGGGTAAAATGAAATTATCTTGGACACCATATGACTTGCAACTTGTGCATACTTTCACAATTTCGGGGTTTTCGCGAAAGACTACTCCTGTTGTTCTGACCAAGCTTGAGTATGATGGCTTGGTGGGATATGGCGAGGCGTCGCTTCCTCCATATCTTGGCGAAACGCAGGCTTCGGTGATTGAATTTCTTAAAAAGGTGGATTTATCGGGCTTTTCAGATCCCACACAGATGGAAGAGATTCTGGAGTATGTGGATAGCATCGCCATAAATAATACTGCTGCTAAGGCGGCTGTTGATATTGCATTGCACGACCTTGTGGGTAAGATGCTGGGTGCACCGTGGTATAAGATGTATGGACTAAACAGGTATGATGTGCCTGACACAACTTTCACAATAGGTATTGATACCGACGATATTGTGAAGGAAAAGACTCGTGAGGCTCTTGGGCGGTTTAATATATTGAAGGTGAAGGTGGGCGGACCTGATGATAAGCGTATGATTGAGGCTATTCGTTCGGTAACTGATTTGCCTTTGGCGGTGGATGCCAATCAGGGTTGGAAGGATAAGCATCATGCTTTGGATATGATTCACTGGCTAAGCGAAAAGGGTGTGGTGATGGTGGAGCAGCCAATGTCTAAACATAATATTGATGATAATGCATGGCTCACAGAGCGCAGTCCATTGCCTGTGTTTGCTGATGAATCGCTACAAAGACTGTATGACATAGAGCGCTTGAAGGGTGTTTTCTCAGGTGTTAATATAAAGCTTATGAAGTGTACCGGTATGCGCGAGGCCTGGAAGATGAAGAACTTTGCCGAGGCGCTTGGAATGAAAGTGATGATTGGCTGCATGACTGAAACATCGTGTGCCATTTCTGCTGCATCGCAGTTGTATGCGGGTATGTATTTTGCCGATTTGGATGGTGCTTTGCTTATAGGTAATGACTGTTTTGATGGCGCTGTGCTTGAGAAAGGCAAACTTATTCCGCGAGATTTGCCTGGAATTGGGGTTACATTAAATTCTAACATTAAGTTTGGAGGCTGATCAATTTCAGATTTTATAATTAATTTTGTGCCTGATTTTATTATATTATAATATATGAATTATATACTTACAATCGGGCTTTTAGTATGCTCCAATCTGTTTATGACATTTGCGTGGTATGGGCATCTTAAACTTGTGGAGCAACCTTGGTTTGCCAGACTGCCACTTTTTGGAATTATAGTATTTAGCTGGCTGATTGCATTTTTTGAGTATTGCTTTCAGGTTCCTGCAAACAGAATAGGTTTTGAAGCAAATGGGGGACCTTTTTCTCTTATGCAGCTTAAGGTGATGCAGGAGGTGATAACATTGGTGGTGTTTGTTATCTTCTCATACTTTGCCTTTGGTGTGCAGTTGAAAATGAATCATTTAATAGGGTTCT
>CAZHWC010000128.1:0-3178 GCA_964535975.1 uncultured Proteiniphilum sp.
AACATCTTTTAGTGTTTCAATCTTTGACACATACTGCATCGCAAGTTTATATTCCACAGAATAAAAATAAGATAATGCTATTATATAATGTGCTTTTATAACACCTCGCTGATATCCAATTTTTTCTGACAGTTTAAGTGCTCTATAAGCGTCTTTTACAGTCTGACCGGCATTACGGGGCTTAATATCACTTTCTACGAGCTTTAAGACAGACTCAATATACTCAATTTGCTGATTTCTTTCAGTATCTATCTTTGCATTAATAGGGATAAAGAAAAGCAGAAACAACATGAATATAAAGACTTTACGCTCGATCATTTATGTATTGAATAAAAAGTTAAATGTGATTTTAATTGTCTCTAAAAGAATGTCGTAAAAACACATCAAATAATTAATTTCGACTTAATTTATGTCGACAACTACAAAGATAAAACTAATTAACAAATACTAGAATTATTTTATGACAATGTTTTAATATATTCTGTAAAATCTACATCTGGTGGCAAATCAATTTTACGGCGCAATCGGCTGCGTCGTGTCTGTACTGACCTAACTTGCAGGTAAGAGTAATCGGCAATCTGTTGAGTAGAAAAATTAAGATATGTCATTGCGCACAAATGCAGTTCAGAGGCAGACAAATTAGGATGAGTTGTAATTAATTTATTCCAAAAAGTTGCATACACCTCTTGAAAACGTGTGATAAAAAGGGGGCTGTTGCGTTTTGCCAAATCAACTACATCGTCGAAGGATGTGTTTAGCTGCTTATCAATTATTGAGGACTCTTGATTAAGTTTACTAACCAAGTGATTATGTCTTTTTTTAATTGTAAAATAAGCCATGGTAGAAACGCCTGTCAGAAATAAAAAAGAAATCACCGCTACACGCCTAATTGCTTTTATACTATGTGCTTTATTAGCATCAGCCAAAACCGTTCTAACAATCTCTTCACTACTATAAAGCATATTTTGTGAAAGTTGATTATCGGCATCAACATATAACCGATAGTAGTATATAGCAGAATCTTCTCTATTACTATTGAGATGAAACTGACTAATGCTTTTATATAATTCCGGCAAATGGTTTGTTATTCCCGTTTTTTGCGCTCGCAGCATAGCATAATTATAATAATATTGTGCTGAATCGAGTTGCTGAGCATATACGTAATAATCTCCAACAGTAGCAAAAATGCGAGGTTGGTCTAAATATCTATTTCCTGTCCATTGCTCCAAAAGTGTATGTGTGTAAATTCTTGCAGAGTCGGCTTTCTGTTCCCTCATATATTTTTTAATCTTTAGAATCATATATTCAGGATAATATATATATTCAAATCCCGGACTTACACTCTTAATAGCCACATCAGCCTTATCAATATAGTAGTCAAATGTATCTATTTTACTTATGTCATCATTAAGAGAATATAGCTTGGCTAGTCCCGAATATATTTGAGCACTTATCAAATGTTTATAATTCTCATTCTTTATATCCTTAGAAGATGCAACCCCTTTGAGAAATTCTTGTTTGGACAGTTCTTCCAAACCCACATTACTATATACTGTTCCTTTCATCTGATGCATAAGGGTGATATAGTAGCTATATTTTGATTTAGCATGAACAGACTCTATTTTTGAAGCATACTGAAGTGATTGCTTAAAGTCCCCTAAAAAATAATAGGCAAAACTTTTGACATAATAAGACTTAATAATACCACGATTATATCCTATATCTTCTGAAATCCTTAGTGCTTCATCAGCTGCACTAATTCCCAATTTCGGATCAAATGAATTTGTCCTGTCTTGTATAACTTTCAACAATTCCTCTACTTGTTCAATCCTTGCCTGTTTTATTGAATCATTCTTGGAAGAAATGGGTAAGTGAGAAAATAGTAAAAAGAGTATTATATATAATAATGTGTATCTTGGTCTATTATGATTCATAAGCTTAATGTTTTAAGATAGTAATATAAATCCACTTCACTATCCAGATTTATCTTCTTTCTCAACCGGCTTCTTCTAGTCTGCACGGTGCGAGGTTCCACAAAAGTATATTGCGCAATATCAGCTGTAGAGAAATTGAGATAAGTCAGCGCACATAGCTGCAAGTCAGTATTTGTAAGGTCTGCATGTTTTGAAATTAGAACTTTCCAAAAATCAGGGTACACTTCCTGAAACCTAGTCAAGAAGGTAGGGTCATTATTTTTTGCAAGCTCGAACACATCTTCAAAAGCCGTGTTTAGCTGCCTCTTTAGTTGTTGAGTTTCAACTTCAGCCTCTTCAATAATAACTTTATGTCTGCGCTTCAATATTATTTTTACGATAAAATATCCAAATATTAAAACAACAAACACAGTTACAATAAGAATTCTTTTCCACCTAGATTTTGTGCTCTTTTTCTCACCATCAATCAAAATTTGTAATGCGTTGTCGGTTGAGCTTACTTTCTGATGCAGTGTTTTATTCTCATATATCACTTTTTGGCTTTCGTGATACGCCGCACTATCGGGCATATTCATTATTTCATATAAGTTGGCGGCTTTATCGTGAAGTGGAGTCAATTCCATTTCAAGTCCCAACTCAGATGCATTAGTTATAGCATCCATATAATTATTAAGCGCCTCTCTATGCGCACCTTTTAGAGCAAGTGCATCTCCAACATGCCTCAACGTTCGAGAGGTGTATTTAAAATTATATTTTTCAATCAACTCTAAAGCTCTATCAAGAGCAGCTAATGCCGAATCAAGCTCATTATTCTGTATATAATACTCACCCAGAAGTGAGTACGCATTAATTTTATTAGAGAATATAAAAGATTCATCCTTCACGGATTCAAGCAGATCCTTGTTTAGTTGCAAATAGTGAAACCTATTAGTCTCATCTCTATCGGCACCATAAATAACGATAAAGCTTTCGTATATTTGACTAGTAAGATAAACTCTGTAATTATTAGGTTCAACATCCTTTGCCATATTCAATGCTCGGTTCAACTCCTTCAAGGATTGCTCCTTCATTTGCAAATAAAAATAAATCTGCCCCTTCACTTTATATATCTGTGTCATATAAAGAGGGTATTTTTGGTGGTCTTTTATTTTGTCGGCTCGTGACAAATAATCAAGAGCTTCATTATAATTTTGATTGTGGAATAGTGCTTGCCCGATTACAAAAAGAGACCTTATCATTCCTTT
>CAZHWC010000129.1:0-3168 GCA_964535975.1 uncultured Proteiniphilum sp.
CTCAATCCGAATTCCAACTGTAAGTTGGGAGATGTTGTGCCCCAATAAAGCAGATTAGTCTTAAGCGCAGTACTCTGACCGTATGATACAGCAGAGAAAGCCATAATGACTAAAGCTAGAAGGCTAATTTTTCTGATTTTTCTCATATTAATTGATTAGTTTGCAAATATGTTTTTTGTACTAATTTGTCTGTCTTGTATTTGTATAAATATTTCAAAACACTCTTTGTGAGTTTAGCGAAACAAAAATATACTTTGCCTTTTTAGCAACACTTAAGATTTCTAAGCTAAGCATATTATTGGGGAAAAATTCCACAACTTATCTTTCGTATATATTACTTTTTTAATATATTTTTCAAAATAATTACTCGACACTTGACTTTCGAAAATAGTATTTCTACCTCAAAAAGCGACACAAATGTATAATTTGGCCAAAAAACATACAAATTATAGGGTACTACACAGATACTACATCTGCATACTACATACAAATAGAGGCATATAGAGGGGGTTCATAGCTAAAAGCAATGAATGATAGAGACATGCCGAAAAACATATAGATTTTAACTATAGCTGATAGACTATTTTAGAAATAGTAACAATAGATTGTTTTAATTTAATAATCCTCTTAGAAATTCTCCGAAGTCAACATCAGTAGGAATATCCATCTTCTTTCTCAATCTGCTTCTTTTTGTCTGAACAGATCTAGACTCAATTTCTGTAAACTCTGCAATCTCTTTAGTCGGGATATCCAGATAGGTCATATAGCAAAGAGACAGTTCAGAGTCTGTGAGGTTTGGGTATTGGTTAATAAGAATAGTATTAAATTCCTGGTGTAGCTTTTGAAATTCCTGCACAAACTTTTCATCATTATTCGCTGCAAGATTCATCAATCTTCGTTCTTTTGAAAGTGGATGTTTTTTTCTTGATAAGATCAACAATAATAATCCACCTCCAAGTAAGACAATAACAACTACAGTTATTATATATAATTTATTGCCTCTTTTGTTTGCAATTACTCTCTCTTCTCTGAGAAGCGTTTCCAACGCAATACTAGAAGCACTAAGAGTTTGGGACATAACATCACGTTCTGCCACCAAACTCATTTCTCTATATAATCTGCTCGAGTCAACCTTCCCCATCTTATCATAAACTCTGGAAATTGACATATAAAGTATAGGTAATTCTTGTCTTAAGTCAGTACTTATAATATTTTCTTCTGCGGATTTATAATATACCAAAGCACTGTCTTGCATGTTTTGATAGCAAAACATATCCCCCTTAACTCTCAAAGTATTTGAAATATATGGATAGTCATATTTTTTAATTAATTCATCTGCTTCATAAATTAAAGGACAAACATTATCAAATGCCCCCTCATCAATATAATGGGATGCAATAAAAGTAAGCAAGTTTATCTTCACAGGATATGCAACATCCGGATTCATCAATTCAATTAACTGAAGATTTTTATGAATATAAACATTTACAGAATCAGTATTGCCAAGTTGTTTGTGAATATCAGAAATAACCTCATAAAGTTGACCAGTTACAAAATTTCTATTGTTGTCATCAATTATTTTCTGCGCTGTGGATAATGACTTATGCAACTTCTCAAGTGAATATTCGGTCATTCCCAGCATAAAATAAATCTGTCCCTGAGTTTTATATATCTGTGTCAAAGATAAAGGGAAGTTCATTTTAGTTTTGACTCTTTCTGCCATCGATAAATAATGAAGTGCCTCTTTATAATTACCGGAATTAAACATTGCCTGTCCAATAAAATTATAAGCACTAATTTTCCCCTTATCATAACCTATACTATTACTTTCTGACAGAGCAATCATACCATAACTAATTGCGCCTTGTATATCAACATCAAATGATGCTTTCTGGCTAAGCAGAAGAATACTGTCAATAGTATGAATTTTCTGCTCATTAGGTATCACAGAAAAGGATAATCTTGAGAAAAATAAAAAGGCAATAAAAAAACAGAAAAACTTAGGTTGCATTGTTTAGAGAGTGAAGAAATTCATATAAGTCAACATTAGGATCCAGATTCATCTTTTTTCGAAGGCGACTTCGTTTAGTTAGAACGGTTCGAATCGTATGAAAGTTTATATCTGCAATGTCTTTTGTAGAGAAATTTAGAAAAACAAGTGCACAAAACTGCATATCACTTGAGGTCAGCTCCTTATATCCAACAGATAGTTTTCTATATAAGTTAGGATAAAGCTCCTTGAATCTGGCAATAAAAGTTGGATCATTATCTTTTGCTAGTTGAACCAACTCAACAGATGCGGCGTTAAGCTCTGTTTTCAACAACAAAGACTCTCGCTCATATATATCTGTTAGCTGTTTTCTGTTTCTACGAATAATAAACCAAGAAATTATCAAAGATATAATCAAAACAATAACTACAATAACAATGATAATCACTTTGCTCTTTTTATTACTTTGAGACAGCTCTTCCTCTAACAATATCTCAAACACATCTTTGGCTGCCGACACTTTGGTATTTGACAACTTGTTTTCAAGGACAACACGTTTATCTTTGTAATATACAACAGAATCACTATTTCCAACACTCTCAAAAACTCGTTCAAAACGAGCATACAAAGCAGGCAGCTCACTTTCCAATCTTCTCTCTTCCAAATTGCGGAGAGAAGTATTGTAGTGAAATATTGCCTTATCAAATAATTTCTGTCCATAAAATAAGTCTCCCAGATACATTTGGGTTCTTGATATATAGGGATAGTCGTTACGAGCCGCCACATCCAACGCTTTATTGTAAAACTTTTCTGAATTTACAAAATCATCTATAGTGAAATAATAATAGCCGAGCGAAGAATAGTTATTTACTAAATGAGGGAACACTTTAGATTCATCAATAGCCTCCAAATATTTACGACTCTTATCTAAATAAAAATATGCTGAATCCAATTCATTTAAGGAATTAAATGCGTGGTGCATATTTTCGTATATCTGGCTTAATACATAAGCACTATTAGACTCCGGGATAATTTGCCCGGCATATGCGGCAGCTTTACGAAACTCCTTTATAGAATTGTCTACCAATTCTAAAGATATATATATCATACCTTTTACCTTGAATATTTGACTCAATATTTGAGGGTGCTCTCTTGCTATACTAAGCTTCTCTCCTTGA
>CAZHWC010000130.1:0-3082 GCA_964535975.1 uncultured Proteiniphilum sp.
ACAAAAACTTGTCGTTAAGGAGAGCACAAGCAGTTGTGGCATATCTCATAGAAAATAATATTGACCAAAACAGGCTTAATGCTGTAGGTTATGGAAAGTCTATGCCTAAAGAAGTTGATAAAACAATCTCCGAGAAATATGAGTTCCTAAATGAAGGAGATATACTTAATGATGATTTTATTGAAAGTCTGACAGAAGAACAGCGAGAGATTGCAGACCAGATTAACAGGCGAACTGAGTTTAGAGTAATTGACCACAACTTCGGGCTATACTAGACTTATTCTAATAATGATTAATACGAAAAAGCAGATGAAAAATATTTTTGTTACATTTGCATAAATAACTTATTTCTAAAAAATGGCATATATTGATTATTATAACATTTTAGGTGTCAGTAAGAATGCTACCGATGGCGAGATTAAGAAAGCATATCGTCAAAAAGCACGCAAACTGCATCCCGACCTAAATCCCAATGATAAAGAGGCTCAAAAAAAGTTTCAGGAGCTGAATGAAGCTAACGAGGTGTTGAGTGACCCGGAGAAGCGAAAGAAGTATGATAAGTATGGAGAGAACTGGAAGCATGGAGAGGAATATGAGAAAGCACAAAAACAATATCAGCAACAGTGGGATTCTCAGCAGGGTGGTCAAACATTTTATACCGAAGGTGATTTCTCAGATTCAGATTTCTCAGATTTCTTTCATACGATGTTTGGAAGTGGTTTTACTCATCGTTCCGGATCTCACACATCGCGCAAATATAAGGGAGGAGATTATCAAGCAGAGCTACACTTGACTTTGCGTCAGGCAATGCATACACACCAGCAAACACTTGCGGTTGAGGGGAAGAACATCCGTATAACAATACCCTCGGGAGTGGCAGATGGTCAAAAGATAAAATTGTCAGGATATGGGCAGCCCGGTGTAAACGGTGGACCCGCTGGAGATTTATATATAACTTTTGTTGTTGGAAACGAACCCAACTTTAAACGGTTGAATAATGACATATACAGTACAGCAAATATCGACCTGTATACTGCTGTACTTGGAGGAGAAGTTACTATTAACACACTTGATGGACAGGTAAAGATGAAAGTATCACCCGGTACACAACCTGAGTCTAACGTCAGATTAAGGGGTAAGGGATTTCCGGTTTATAAAAAAGAAGGACAATATGGTGATTTGATTGTAGCTTTAAAAGTGGAAATTCCAAAGTCTCTTTCAACAAAAGAGAGGGAACTATTTGAAGAATTATCAAAATTGAAAAGATGATGGCTGAAAACAGAATTTTATATAGAGAATGTGTCCGAATATATCAGGTTAAGGAATCGTTTATTGATTCACTTTGTGACCTTGGCTTGATTCGCTTTTTTGAAAAAGGAGAAGATAGATTCGTAGAGTATGACGAGCTGGAAGAATTTGAGCAGTTTATTAGATGGCACAACGATATGGATATTAATCCTGAGGGCATTGAAGCATTGTATTATATGCTTGACAGAGTAAAGGAACTTCAGACTAAAGTCGACACATTGCAGAGTGAACTAAATTTCTACAGAACTTTGTTTTAGCATAAAACAAATGATAAAAAAACTGTTGTTAATATCTTTATTGGTCATATTTGTGTCGCAAGCTATTGTGGCCCAGGAGTTGAATGCAACCGTTAAGATAAACTCAAGCAAGGTAGAGGGCAACCGGCAATTACTTCAAAGTTTAGAAGAACAGCTTTATACTTTTATAAATGAACGAAATTGGACAGATTTAAAGTTTGAACACAATGAAAGGATTGACTGTAGTTTTACAATTGTAATTAACCAGGTTGTAAACCCCACATCCTTTAAGGCAGAACTTCACGTTCAATCCCGGAGACCGGTTTATAATACCTCCTATAACACACAGATGATAAGTCACATAGATGATAACTTTTCATTTGACTATATTGAGCATCAACAGTTAAGTTTTGATTTAAACCGATACGAAAGCAATCTCACATCTGTTATTGCTTACTACGTATATTTGATACTTGGCACCGACTTCGATTCCATGTCTCCAATGGGAGGCAGTCCATATTATCAATCTATGTATACTGTTGCAACTAATGCACAGTCGTTTAATCAGAATGAGTGGGGATCATTTGCCGGCGTTCGCAGCAGATCATCAATTGCTGCAGCCCTTAATAATCACACTTATGATGAATATAGAAACATGTGGTATCAGTATCACAGAAAAGGCCTCGATGAAATGACTTTAAATATGGATGCAGGTCGCAAAAATATTGTAACTTCGCTTTCTGTTCTCAATTTAATAAAGACAAATCAGCCTAACTCTATAGTCCTCAGTTTGTTTTCTGATGCAAAACTGGATGAGATAATAGATGTATATTCAAATGGAGATGCAAATGAAAAGCAATCAGCCCTTTTGTTGCTCGAACGTCTGTATCCTTCCAAGGGAAGACAGCTTGAAAGATTGAGACAATAAAATATTCAAAGAATTTAAACAGTATCAAATATTATATGCTTAAATCCCTATCGATTCAGAATTATGCTTTAATAGACTCATTGGATATTGATTTTGACAAAGGTTTCTCTGTTATAACCGGAGAGACGGGTGCCGGTAAATCAATAATACTTGGTGCCTTATCGCTTATCTTGGGGCAGCGTGCCGAAAGTAAATTCATCAAACAAAATGAACAGAAATGTACTATTGAAGGTGTTTTCGATATTTCATTATACAATCTACAATCTCTTTTTGAAGAACGAGATTGGGAGTTTAATGCAGATGAATGTATTATAAGGCGTGAAATATGGACAAATGGTAAATCACGAGCTTTTGTAAACGACTCGCCGGTGTACCTGACAGACCTTAAGGATTTGGGAGAAAAGCTAATTGATATTCACTCTCAACATCAGAATCTATCACTAAATGACAACTTCTACCAGCTAAATGTTGTGGATATTCTGTCGAAATCAAAACAAGAAAAGAAAGAGTATTCAATTGCATTTAAGGAGTATAATATAATAAAGAATAACCTTAAAGAGACTCAGGAAGAATATAGAAAGAACAAAGAAGAAGAGGATTACCTTCAATT
>CAZHWC010000131.1:0-2857 GCA_964535975.1 uncultured Proteiniphilum sp.
AGATGCTCAATACCGGGATATGAAACAAGTTTATCAACCTGGATTTCATTATCAAAGTGACCTATATTACAAACTATTGCCTGATCCTTCATCGCAGCCATATGCTCTATAGTCACAACATCACGGTTGCCGGTGGTAGTCACAAATATATTTCCTTCTTTAACAGCATCCTCCATTGTGGTTACTTCAAAGCCCTCCATAGCTGCCTGCAAGGCACAAATTGGGTCTATCTCAGTTACCAACACACGTGCACCATACGAACGCATTGAGTGGGCACAGCCCTTGCCAACATCACCATATCCTAGCACAACTACCACCTTGCCGGCAATCATCACATCAGTAGCACGCTTAATGCCGTCGGCCAATGATTCACGACATCCATACAGGTTATCAAACTTAGATTTTGTAACAGAGTCATTCACATTGATGGCAGGCACCAGCAACTCACCTCTATCCATCATCTGATATAATCTGTGAACTCCCGTAGTGGTTTCCTCAGATATACCCTTCATATCGGCAATTGTGCGATGCCAACGCTGATTATCTTCTTTAAGAATTCTATTCAGAGTATCTAATATAACTTGCTCTTCGCGATTGCCGCCTTTTCTGTCGATAGTGGAAGCATCATCTTCTGCTTTATACCCCCAATGAACAAGCAACGAAGCATCACCTCCATCATCTACTATCAGATTGGGTCCTTTACCGTCAGAGAACCTAAGTGCCATCTCGGTGCACCACCAATACTCTTCCAATGTCTCACCCTTCCAAGCATACACCGGAATACCGGCAGCAGCAATTGCAGCGGCAGCGTGGTCTTGGGTAGAGAAAATATTGCAACTTGCCCAACGCACATCAGCACCCAATTCAACAAGTGTTTCAATCAACACTGCGGTTTGAATAGTCATATGCAACGAGCCCATCACTCTGGCACCCTTTAAAGGTTTCTCATGCAAATATTTTTTACGTATTGCCATCAAGCCGGGCATTTCGTGTTCTGCAATATCAATCTCTTTACGACCAAAATCGGCAAGCGATATATCTGCTACTTTATAAAGTAAATCTGAAGAAAAGTTTTTGTCCATGTCTAAGTTTTTATCTATTTTTAATACGGACAAAGATACAAAATTTGCAGATTATCTTTAACTTTGAAACTAAAGGTATTGTAAATGAAGTATATTTTTAAAATCACAGAAAATGAAAACGATCAATATTTTACTAATTGCGTTTACTCTTACCACATTTACTATGTGTGCCCAGAAGAGCAACAACAGAAATATAAATTCAACACCTAAAGAATATATGACTATGGGATATAACGAACTTACGCCCGAAGAACAAAGGGTAATAATTAATAAAGGAACTGAACTTCCGGGAACCGGAAAGTTATTAAACAACACTGCATCGGGAACATATCTTTGCAAACAGTGTGATGCACCACTATATCGTTCGGAAGATAAATTTGACGCTAAATGCGGATGGCCATCTTTTGATGATGAGATTGAAGGTGCAGTGAAGAGAGTGAGAGATGCTGATGGAAGACGCACCGAAATTGCGTGCAACAACTGTGGTGGGCATCTTGGACATGTTTTCCTAAACGAGGGATTTACAGCCAAGCAAACTCGTCACTGTGTTAACTCTATTTCTATGAAATTTATTCCGGATGAAGAGAAAACACTACAAAAAACATACTTTGCTTCGGGTTGCTTTTGGGGTACCGAATACTTTTTTATGAAAGCCAACGGAGTGAAACAGACAAATGTGGGTTTTATGGGCGGACATGTGGACAATCCAACATACGAACAGGTATGCCAAAAGAATACAGGACACTTAGAGGTAACAGAGGTAATATACGACCCAACAGTTACGACATACGAAGAGATGGTGAAACTATTCTTCGAAACTCACAACTTCACACAGAAGAATGGGCAAGGTCCGGATATTGGTCCACAATACCTTTCATGTATATTTTACTCAAATGACAAGGAGAAGGATATTGCCACAAAATATATTTCAATACTTACCGATAAAGGTTACAATGTGGCAACAATGCTAAAGCCTGCCTCAACATTTTGGAAAGCTGAAAATTACCATCAACAGTATTATGCTGGTAAAGGAATGACACCATATTGTCACAAATACACAAAAGTATTTTAGGTAAAACTCTCATAGCTTATACCGTAGCAACAACCCAAAACGGTCAACATCATATCATTACTATCCTAAAGGGAAGTACTTAATTGTAAACATTATTGTAAATTGAACGTTCATAACAATACATAAAAACACATCAATATGATTGATGAAAAAGAAATAACAAACTAAAAATTATTTATATGAGTAAGAAAAAAATAGCTGTATTAGTTGGCAGCTTAAGAAAGAATTCGAACAGTGAACATATTGCAAATGCACTTATTGCATTAGCACCTGAATCATTAGAATTGAACATTGTAGAAATTGGCAATCTTCCGCTTTACAATCAAGACTACGACAGCGATAGTCCAAAAGAATATGATGCATTTCGTGCAGAAATTAAAGGTTCAGACGGATTTTTGTTTATTACACCAGAACACAACCGCACTATGTCAGCTGCACTAAAGAACGCTATCGACGTGGCATCTCGCCCTTGGGGACAAAACGTATGGGCAGGCAAGCCGGGTGCAGTAGTTAGTTCTTCAATAGGACCACTTGGTGGTGCATTGGCAAATCACGCTGTTCGTCAACCTATGGTATTGCTTGATGTGCACATGATGCAACAACCTGAAGCATATCTGGGAACTGTACAAAACTATTTTGACGAGAATGGAGAGGTTAACAACGAAGACACTAAAGCATTCTTGCAAAACTATATTAATGCATT
>CAZHWC010000132.1:0-2836 GCA_964535975.1 uncultured Proteiniphilum sp.
CGTATGCTTTGCCGTTTTCGAAATATGGTGTGTTGGCATATCCTTGAATTACTTCTGGTGAGGGTAGGCCTGTTACGTATGTAAACTGTTTTGACTCTCCTTTGAAGATTGCTAGTCTGCTAGCTGGTACTTCAACCGGATTGAATGCTTCGTAAAATGGTTCGTCGTACATTAGCAACAGGAAGTTGTCGCCACCAATGTGCCATGCACGAAGAAATGAGTTGCCGTTTGTCTTTTCTTCTATATTGAAGTAGTAGTTATTGTCAAATTCTTTTGCACCAGCTTTGATTCTTACAACACCTGCAGGTAATGTTGTTTTTTGAACATCTGCTACCATTGTTTTGGCATAGCTTGGCGAGAATACGTAGATGTCACCATTGTCGGCTGCCCATATTGTTTGGTAGTATTGTGATCTGAATCGTCCGCAGGCATAGCTGATTTTGTCTGTTGTGATAAGTGTTGGGTTTTTCATTGTTGCATCGTCATAGATTGCTACCCATGCTTCGTCAGGATATTGTGTCCATTGTAGTTCGCCCTTTTTGTATGCGCTGCTTGCTGATCCTCCGTCTTCGGTTTTCACTAGTTCTGGGTAGATTACATATTCTCCGTCATTCACGCTTGTTCCATATTGGCTTAGCCCCATTGGGATGGCTGCTGAATAGATTTTGTTGTTCGACTCCAAGATTCCTGAAAGTGTTACAAACTCGCCGTTGCCAAGGAAGTTTTCTGAAAGGATTTCATCTTGGTTGGCGTTGATTACTTCTTTTTCTACGTCAATAAAATTGAACGCAAATCCTTTTTGTGGATATGTGTCGCCTTCTTTTTTTGCCAAATCATTTGTGGATGATGTGATGATGTTGTTTTTATACGTTCCGTATGATGTGAATCTTTTGATTTCGTAGGTGTTGTCGCGCTCTGTGATTTTGCCATTTTTGCCTAAAATGTATGATGAGCTAAGACCTGCATTTCCTTGGTTGTAAACTAGGCGATACAGGTATTTGTCTTGGTGATATAGCCAGTATGAGCCTACTTCTGTTTCAAGTCCGTTGTTCACGGTTGATGCCGAGCCTTTGCTTAGGTCGTCGGATGTTAACAGGTAGTTTGCATCGCTTGATGTGGCTGCTATTACGTATGCTTGTGCTATGTCGTCACCTCCATTGTCTATTGGTGGCGTGTCGTCGCTCTCGCATGCTGTGAAAACAAGTCCCGCCAAGAATAGAGCGGCGGCTAAATAAAGTTTAGATATTTTCATTTTGTTATTTATGATTTATTGAAATTATTATTAATAGTATATTTTATTATAATGAGATTCTTATTTTGCCATAAACAGCTCTGCCTGCCTTTTGTAGGCTGAAGTTGTCGTATAGCTTTGCATCTGTCAGGTTGATGCACTCAACTGAAACATTGTACTTGCCATTTTTTACAGAGTAAGAAATACTGGCATTATGTGAGAATTGTGTTGGAACATATGACTTTCCTGAACTTCCTAATACTTCAGATCTCAATGGGAATTTCTTAACGAAAAAGTTGTCGTACGAAAGTGTGAGTGTATTTCCTTTTGCTCCTACGTTGTGCTTATTGAAAGCAATATCGCCATTTGCAAACATGTATGGTACATTGGGCATACGTGCTTCGTATGTGTTGCTTGGTGCACCTGTTAGTGTTGTTGATACATTGTCTCTAATGTTTATGTTTGTGAAATTTCCTCCAATGCTTAGAATATCTGAAAGGCTATAGCGTGCAGTAAATGTGTAGCCTTTTGTTAGTACTTTGCCATGATTGACGAATGCAGCTCCATAGCGGCCTCCACTTAAACCTGTAATATTTCGTTGAATGTAATCTTTAATATTTCTGTATACGAGTCCTCCTTCAACATATATTGCGTGCTGATTGAACGACTGGTCGTAGCTAATATTAAAATTGATATTATCGCTGCTTTCGGGTTTGATTGCTATGTCTCCGCTTTCAAGATCTTCATCGCCAAACATTTCACTGTTTGTGGGTTGTCTGTAGACTTTCTCATAAGATAGTTTTGCTTGTATACTTTTTAGTATAAAATATGTGACGGCCGCACCATAGCCTGTGCTATTTGTGCTTTTGGTTACTCTTACGAATTCATCCATTGAGCTTGTTGTTGCAACGGGACCTGCTACAAATTGGTTGTAGTATTTGCCAAATACTGAG
This sequence comes from uncultured Proteiniphilum sp., assembly GCA_964535975.1. GTDB lineage: Bacteria > Bacteroidota > Bacteroidia > Bacteroidales > Dysgonomonadaceae > Petrimonas. The sequence goes on from CAZHWC010000132.1 coordinate 2,185, forward strand.
GCATTCCATTTCTCATTTGGCATGATTTGGTATGATAGTCCACTAACATTCTTAATGGTCTCTTTGGGAATAGGGTCGTAATTTGATCCTGAGACAAGTAACGACTTGTTTGATCGAGTATATGAGTTGTATATATGATTAAGTGTAAAACGATGTATATTATTTATTCTATATCTAGCAGAAAATGTTCCATTCCAGTTGTCATTTACTGACTTAAGGTGCATATATGATTGTTCGCCTGCTGCGCCCGAGCGTAGTGGTCTTTTTTCGCCGCGCCAGTTGTATTCGTATGTGGCTGTGTCAACATTTTCGACGTTGTTGTTATTGTAATTGGTGGTTAGGGTTACGTCCAATCCTTTTGTTAATAAGTTGCGCTTTTGGTATTCTAACGAGGGCATAATGGAGTATGCTTTTCTATATTTTCCTCCAAAGACTACTTCCTGACGTACCCCTGTTTGAATATCTTTGTGTGATTTTGAGTAATTGATTCCCAACATTAATCTATCAGCCCATCGTTTATTTATAAGACCAAGCTTTGTGGAGATTGTTTCGTTATGGTATGTGTCATGAAATCGTTCTACTCTTTCTATTTTTGATTTGTTGGTGCTGCTGCCTCCGTCTGGAAGAAACTCTTTGACAGGGGTGTCAACTT
>CAZHWC010000133.1:0-2835 GCA_964535975.1 uncultured Proteiniphilum sp.
GATGGCGGAGAAGTATTACTCGATTAGTCCGTATGCTTATGTGGCCAATAATCCGATAAGATATATTGACCCTGATGGGATGTGGATAGATGATTATTCTGTAAATGAAAAAGAAAAACGGATTACCATCATAAAACAGTACGAAAAGACCGATAGGGTTTTCGATAAGGATAATCCGAAAGGACTGGAAATAGAGAAGGGCTCATTTGATTTAGCGAAGTATAGGTCTGAAGGTTATGACATAGAAACTGTTGTTCCCGCCGGGATGGCAATAACAGACTTAGGTCTTTCTATTTTTGGCGGAGAGATGGCAGCCGTTAAGATCGGCTCATGGATAGGCAAAGGTGTCTCAGCCTGGAAGGCAAGCCGTGCTGCAAAAGCGGTTGATGCAACAGTAGAAGTTGGTGCTAATGCCGCCAAGGGGGGAGGACGTGTGTTTTGGTCTGGTGAAGGAGCGATGAATACCGCAATGAACTATGCAAAATCTACAAATGGTACAACATTGGAAATGACCCGAGCAGGTCAAAATCTCCAAAAATTAATTCAAACACGAAATATACCGTGGTCAGAAGCAAGACCTATGTGGCAACGACTATCAACAAAATTTGCTCAAGGTGCCGAAGGGTCGGTGCATTTCTTTCCAGGCACAACTGTAAATCCAGGAAGTATTTGGCTGAATGTCGAAAAGCCAATATTGATTAATAATGGAGTAAGAATAATCACTCATTAATAAGCTAAAGATGATGAAAGAAATAAAAATCGAAAACATCACTCTTAGCTTATTAAGCGAGGCTGCGAATGTAAGAGTTAAATCAAATAAGGAAAATCTTATCCTCTTTAATCAAAATATCGATAATGTAGTTGAATTAATCCAGTACAACTTCGATATTGTTGCCAATCATTACAAATCGATGATTGATAGAGAAAAAAAAGAATTTGACATTAAGGATATAAATTTTATTAGTATTTCTATCGTGCTACACTATCTCTACATGTATAATTCGTGGAGAGCTATGTATAAAAAACAAGAAAATAACGATTTAAGGTTTAATGAAAAAGATTTTAGTAACCCATCTACTCACGATATAGTGTTTGATTATTTCAAAACAAAATATCCAAATGATTGGGAGAAAAAATGTGCCGTTTTATTAGGAATGGATTTAAGTGAACTAAATGCTTATTACAAAACGAGAGAGAGTTTTTATAACAAGTAAAAAATGAAGGAACTTCTTAAGATATTGCTATTTGTTTTTGTCGCACTAATTAGCTGAGTTTTTAAAAAATGATCAAGAAGTGTCTTAAAATAGTAGGTGAGCAGAATTTGGCATTAAGGCAGACTTACACACGCAGGATAAATCCATAGAACATGTAGAGAGAATGCGCAAACGCAAACCTGAAAACGACATTTGCGACAGAGGTTACAGGGGGCGAAGCGAAGTTAGGGACACAGTTATCCACATTCCGAATGCATTTTCCAAACACTTGATCACTTACCCTAACTTTAACCCTCTCAAGACGTATTTCCTTGAGTACGGTGAATGGAAATATTATGATGAAACTGGAAAGTTTGTAAGGACAAAAGAGTTCAAATAACCTCCGCAAGTTTGTGTTTTAGTCCGACTAAAACTGATTAGATAAATCTCGTTGGTCATTGATTAGCGAGATTTTTACTCTGATTTGGTTTAAACTGTCATGTCTGATTTTCAGCTCTTTGACCTTTTTCTTTATGATAAAGTGAACCTGCAATGCCACCATATTCTTTTGGAAGAACCCCCTGAATTTTTTATTGGTTTTTTGTCAATCAGTCGCAGGAGGCTGTATCAAAATAGATAATAAGCCTCTGAGAATTGAATATTTGTAATCAATCTCAGATACGAGTACGAAATCGAGTAGGAAGATAGGGATTAATTCCCTACCTGTCCTCTCACACCACCGTACGTACCGCTCGGTATACGACGGTTCCTTAGTTTACAACCATTAGGGAACGGTAGTAATTAGTAAAGAAAAGATAGACTACTTGCTGTAATCGCTCATTGGTTATGGTGGTACTCAGAATAAAGCTGTTGGCGGTATGCCAATAGCTTTTCCTCGTATTTGACCATTCCCATGCTTTAGATTTATCCACTCCAAGTTTTATCATATTGGTAAGCTTGGTCTTAGTCTGTTTCCATTGTTTCCAAATAACCATGCGTAGTCGCCTACGATAACCATTTGTCCGTCTCTTGTAGAAGATTAGAAAGTCATCTGCGTAACGGACAAATTTATGTCCTCTTCTTTCTAATTCATTGTCTAATTCATTGAGTATAACATTACTCAACAATGGACTTAAAGGACCGCCTTGTGGAACGCCCTCTTTATTCGGATTTACTGCTCCGCCCTCTTGTACTCATGCATTTAGATAGCGATGTATCAACGATAATACACTTCCGTCTTTTATAGTTCGGGAGAGTATGATTATACGGTAATGTATTACGATAACGAGGAGCGTTTGATCCAGACTCGTTCTACGAATCACATGGGGGGATACGATCATACTTTTATTATTTACAATTTTGTAGGTCAACCCACATCAAAGCTGCATGTTCATTCGGCTACTAACCAACCGTCCCTGCGTGAACTGTACACCTACACTTATGACCATGCAGGGAGACAGCTTACGGTGACCCATAAATTAAACAATGGAACTCCTGTTACTCTTGTGAATAACGAATATGACGAACTGGGACGGTTGAAAAAGAATAAGCGCAATAACCAGTCGGCATTGATAACGACATTTGATTATAACATCTCCCCCCTCTATTTCGACTGACTTCAGGAATGGGTCTACGGCCGCCA
>CAZHWC010000134.1:0-2832 GCA_964535975.1 uncultured Proteiniphilum sp.
TGCCAAAACGCAGATATTTAGAAGCAGACGCGGAAATTTGAAATACTCGCCAACTGCAACGGTGTAGAAAATAAAAATAAAAAAGGTTGAAGACTTGGTTCCCATTACTCCTAAAGAGTTTGGTCTTTTTTACAGACCACCTCTGTTTTTAGGACAACTTATAAGCCGAGGCTTATAAAACCAGTCTCCAACGCTTTCCGTTAGATCAAGTCAATATATCAAATTGCGATTCGATAATTAACACGTAGAGCAGTTTACTATTCCTCCATAGAAAACTCATTGTTAACAGCAGTTGCTTCGCTTTCTGCTATTATTGTTTCATCAGATACATCTGATGCCCCTGCACTTAGCATTGCTACAGCTTCGTTTTGCATTTCCTCGTCTTGAGCTGCATCCTTTTGGTTGCGCTTAAGAGTGCGTCTGCTAAGAAGCTTTGCATTATACTCGATAATAACCTCTCTGACTTTATTGCTCAATGCAATATACTCTTCCTGATTATCGTCTTGCAGATTTGCAAAAGTAATTAAGGTTCTAAGCAAAGTTTTGAAATCTGCAAAAGCAGCCTTTCTCTTCTCCTTAACTTCCTTCTTCATTTCCGAAATATCGTTCTGCCTTCTATCCAACATAGCGTTGATTTTAGAGGTCTGGCTTACGATTTCTTCGAAAATATCTGCACAGTTCAGTAATTCTAAAGCCTCGTCCAAGCCTGCAATAGATTTATCTTCCAATGCATTTTGCATTCTAAACACAACCTGACGCTGTGCAATGCCGCCTGCATATTTCAGATTTCCTCTATGAGGTTTTAGCCAAAATAAAATCTTTTTGCTCGCTGCAACATTTGCAGAAACTCCAACTAGTTTGGCTGTTTCGGCATAGCGTCTTATCGAGCTGATTAGTTTAAATCTTGCTTCGGCTAATTCTTGGATTTCCTCAGTCAGCAAGTGTTCGAATGTGTCGTTACCAACATTCTTAATGCTTGACATGTGGTTTTTAGCAATAGTAAAAACTTTAGCTAAGTGCTCATCCTTAAGTTCAACTCCTTCAAACTTTGTGATAATATCAAAAGTTATATCAGCGAACTCCTTGTTTTTTAACTGGTGGATGAAACCAGTCTTGAGGTCATCAATTTTTTTCCCCATTCTAAATGAATTTTAAATTATAAAAATACGGCTACTAGAAACCTAATGGGATAAAACTTCTTGACCGCAGTGCAAAGTTAGAAAAATAATTGATACAACAAACAAAATAATTAAATATTTTTCTCTCTTTTTCGGAAAAAGAGTGGTTTTTAAAAACAAGTGCTTATTATTAATTTATACATAAACAGTATTTTTAGACTAATATAGGTGCAAATGCACCTTGTCGTGTATGGTAATTGATAACATGGCAAGAAGTCTTCTTATATAGAATTATTTGCACTGTATTGTTTGTGTGGCTAACAATATATGGTTTCCAAATGTTAAATGCATGTATGTGTGAATAAATGTGGTATTGCGTTTAAAAAAGTTATTGAATAATTTATCTGCTGATTTATTGCGTTTTATCTTATGTGAATAATTGTGAAAATGAAAATAATGCTCAAAATCCTCCAAACACGTTCGTGAATGTCATAACTGAAGCGTCAGAGTTGAAATTCACAAACGTGTTTGCGTTTTCACCGTTTTAAAAGTCTTTTTGTTACGTGTGTGTTATATAAATAACTACAAATATAAGCCTTTTGTTAGCAGTCCCCTCTTTGTGTTCACATAAATTATGCGTAATAGGCTCATTTGTTAACGAAATTATCAGTAATCCTAAATTCACAGTCGTGAACGGTACGGCTGGAGCGTTGAAGTCAGCAAATAATCTCAAATTTACTGCACTTTATTCGTCAGAGGTGCGAAATAAGATATTGTCGCACTCCTTTTTTAACATAAAACCTGCATAAAATATTGTTTTCACCCCATATTGTTAATAAAGCGCAATGCAAAAACTAATCCCACCCCCTTTGAAAGTCAAAACCACTGAAAAACAGTTGTGAATTCCAGCTCTTTTTTCGCTGAATGTAAAGAAACGTCAAAGAATATAGCTTTTTTCCCCCACAACCTCCCATCTAATACATTTCCCTGTCACCCTGTTGCTGCCGCCTCCATCTCCACAATCATATATATACGCAAAAACCTCTCAGTTTTGTGATTTAATAAATTCTCCGGTGCAGAAAGTGAATGAAATTAGATATCTTTGCTTTAGTAATTATCTCTTATATATAATGTGCCAATGCAAATACGAAAAGCAACATATAACGACTTACCCATAATAATGGAAATATATGATATTGCCCGCCAAACCATGCGACGCAGTGGCAACCCCGAACAGTGGCGCGGTTCATATCCGTCGCAACAAATAGTTGAAGATGATATAGCCAATGGCAATTGTCACGTTTGCACTGATAACGACGAAGTGCTGGGCGTCTTTTTCTTCCTTATAGGGCACGAACCTACATATGATATAATATATGATGGCAAGTGGATTGATGACGACAAATATGGTGTGATACATCGCATAGCATCATCGGGCAAGCGCAAAGGGGTGGGCGGCTATTGTATAGAGTGGTGCTGCTCGCAGTTCCCCAATATTCGCATCGACACTCATAGCGACAATGCTGCCATGCATCATATCCTTACAAAGCTTGGCTTTAAGTATTGCGGTATTATCCATTTGGAGAATGGGGAGGAGAGGATGGCGTATCAGTATGTGAGAATTTAGTGCTATATTAATATTTACACAATAGAATAGTAAACGTATATCCTAATAAAACATGAATAAACTAATAGAGAACTTAAAGACCGTTGG
>CAZHWC010000135.1:0-2759 GCA_964535975.1 uncultured Proteiniphilum sp.
ATACTTTCAAAATACAAATGAGCAATTGCTGTTTTTACCATTATCTTGAGCAAATTGCCCCCGGTTTTGAAATTGTTGTACCAAGTTACAAACCGCTTCATCTCCGCCGGAACACTGTCCGAAGGAGGAGCCTCGTAGTGCACAACCTCCCTTTCAAAAGCACCCGACACAATCTGCATTGGCTCAATTCCCTTTCGATACTCACCTGCATTTACATATTTGGAGTTCCTGAAAAGTGTCTCATGCCACTCCTTTATAGTTTGTTCAGATAGTTTGTCAGTATAATTTTCACGTACCTTCAACATCAGCAATGCCACATTCACAGCCCTTTTGTCCTTCACGTGTATAAGTGTTTCGTTTAGCCCCAGTCGGTTTCTGATAGACGACATCAAATCCTCTCGCGAAAGCATTTCTCCCTCTATGGCAGAAGTCTTTAAAGCCTCCGAAATTATCAACCCGATAATCTCGTCCTGCTGTTTTATGCTGTCAAGAGTATTAAACACTCCCATTGCCACACCGCTTAGTTCAGCAAACTGCAATGCATATTCGCTTACCACCTGCTCGTTATAAACAAATTCTGCCCAGTCTTTGTGTTGCCAATTATACATTATTGTTGGTATTTGAGTCGATTAAAACATTTAATCGTTGCAAATATAGCGATATTTTGAGTCGATTAGCAATTATAATCGACTCATTTATTATTTTCGTTCCACTATTTCACCCAAATGATAGTTCTATTCAAAATATATTTCAAGTTCTTCTGAAAGATAAAACAACTCCATTTCGCACATTGCTTTATATGGATTATCTTCATCAAATAGCCCCAGGGCAGAAGCATTTTTCAAAGCAGTGTGCAAATAAGGTTTAAGTTTGAGATAAATGTCATTATCCTGTCGGGTGTAATATCTCCTCGTTTTTTCGTAATCTGCAAGATGCTTTTTAAGCTGAGTCTCAGCCTTTGCACAATTACTAAAATGACGACTTGTCTTTTCGAAGTGAAGCAACAACCAAAACTCCAAGCAAGGATTGTTGACTACAATGGTCACATTATTGTAATCCCTATCAAGTTGGCGACGATACTTTATAAAAGTATCCATTGGTGATAGACTGCCGGGTTGGGCTTCCTTGGTTTCCTTAATAACAGTATCCAAATCAACTAGCCAAAAAACTCTAGTAAACTCTTTATCTGCCAAATCGCAAACAAAGAGGTATTGTTCCTCAAGTGTTTTTTTGGCAGGTATTTCGGGTTTTATTGAAATACGAATATGGCGTTCATTTCTTTTTAGCATATTCAAATACCATACCTCTGTATCGCCATCCACAACCAAAGCAATTGAAGGTCTTACCTGAGGTGTTTTTATCTTGTGTCTTCTCATAGCTCCAAATCAATATAAGTATCGCCCAGGTTAGGCGTACCACTCAATTTACCACTCTTATAAGCATTCAAAATATTAGTTGTGTTGCGCACTACAGAGCTATCGAAGTCAGCCAAAGAATATAGCTCAGTTGCCGAATGCTCATCCTTGTCTGTAAACCAGATAGCATCGTTTCTGAAAATATCCTTGTTGTCAAATATCTCCCTGTTGTGAGTAGTTGCAATTATCTGCGACTGATTAGCATTCAAGAGAAACGAAAGCAAGAAATGAACATACAGGTCGGGATGTAACGACGATTCCAACTCATCAATAGGAACCACGCTGGGCTGGGAGAGTAGATGCGCCAACAGCCCGGCAAAACCATAGTAACGCCTTGTGCCATGCGATTCCGATTCCAAAGGCAGAGCATATTTATTATTGTCAACCTCATGCTCAAATTCTAGATTCACTACCGAAATTTTCCCTTTTTTAGCCTCTTCCAATGTGATATTAGAAGCCTCGATACCATGAACAAATAGATTACGTAAGCTATTCGGAATGCTTTCTTCTCTTTTTTTTATAACAATATCCGAAATATTAAAATCAGCTTTCTTGAGAATTGAGATAACAGCCTCTTTGGTTATTTTGCCCTCATCGATATTCTTGGTAACAAAACTCTCTAAGTTGGTATTTGTATATACCATAGGTCTTAAATAATTGGTAAACCAATCCACCACCTCCTGGAGTTCTTTAAACTCAATATTAGTTTTCAGATAACCACCCAATACTGTATTGTTCCACAACGTGTTTGAAGCCAATGTCTTTTCAAACGTCTTATCCTTTGTTATCTTACTACCAAAGGTAATCTCTGTAAACTGGCTCTCCAGATTGGTTGTTCTCTTGAAAACATTAGCCTTGTTGGGACTATAAAAATAAAGTTCCTCCGACACAATTGCCCTTTGAGACAACTCCACTTCATAAAGATACTTCGTCTTATTTTGATAAAACTCGATAGAAAGTAATGTATTTTCGTTTGGTGAGTTTTCATCAAAGAGGAATGGGCTAAACATGAGCTTATCAGTTTTCTTATCCTTCGGATTTATCACCGTGTCTCTCAGAAAATCCAGTGCCTGCAACACAGTTGTCTTTCCCGAAGCGTTGGCACCATATATTAATGCCATCTTCAAAATCCTTTGCCCATCAATTTGGGTCACGTAAGCATCCTCCAGGTGAGTTGATTTATCTGCCTCAAACGAAAGGACCTGTCTCTCCTTTATAGGACCAAAGTTCTGAACAGTGAAATTTAATATCATTTTTACCCCCCTATTTTGCAAGTTATTTACAAATATAGTAACAAAACTCAATAATATGCTCAGTTAACAATATTATTTTCAGTTACACCTC
>CAZHWC010000136.1:0-2740 GCA_964535975.1 uncultured Proteiniphilum sp.
GGATTCTCAACAGTATCCGGAGACTATGCTTTTTATCTTTCTTCGCTAAATGAGCAAGAGATTGGTATTGGAAACAATCAGCTAAAAAATGCTGAACTTAGAAACGCAAATGAGTGGGCAGCTTCTACAACATTTAATAATGTGTGGAATTCAACATACGCAACATTGAATAATATTCGTGAGATAATTAGGAAAATTAACGACGATGTTCCGGGAAGTATTGGACAATACGACCTTTTAGGTATGGCTCAAGTATTAGAAGCACTAAACTTCGGCATTTTAACTGATTTGCATGGTGACATTCCTTATAGCGAAGCATTGCAAGGAAAAGCTAATCTGCAACCTAAGTTGGATTCACAAAAAGATGTGTATGATGGAATTTTGTCCACATTAGATAAAGCACTTGACAACCTGGAAAAAGGAAAGGATTTAAAAACTGCCAGTAAGCAAGATATAGCTTTCGGAGGTAATATCAACCAATGGAAGGCAACTGCTTATGCACTTAAAGCAAGATATCTACTTCACAAGCTAGCGGTGGAACCTAACGTTCTATCGCAAGTGGAAACAAATGCGGAGAAAGCAATAGAACTAGGGTTTAAAGGATTTACCATAAATGAATTCAATGGAATTACTGTTGACAATCCATGGAGTGCCTTCGTGTTCAGCCGTCTATACACAGCTCCTTCTAAAACAGTTGCGGATTTGATGGAAGCAACAGATGACCCAAGGCTTGATTTTTATTTGAATGCAAGAGGGGAAGCATATGAACCGGGAAATGAGGATGTTGCCAAGATAACTGACTTGAATGGTGCTTATCAGCCAACTTGGTATCTGGATGGAGGTCAGCAATTACATCTGTTCAGTAAATCAGAGCTTTATTTTATTTTAGCTGAAGTACAGTTACGATCAGGAAAAGATGCAACTTCTGCTTTCCAAACAGCAGTTGAGACCTCTGTTAATGAGATACTCGATATCTTTGGCGAAGAAACTGATGCAAAAGCATTTGCTGAATCATTAGGAACTCCAACGCTTCAACTATTATTTGAGCAGAAATATGTAGCTCAATCACATGACGAACAAATAGAGACATATAATGACTTACGTAGATTAAAAGCAATGGGTGAAACATACATAGCTTTGACAAATCCTAAAAATGTTCAAAGTGGTATTAATCGCTATCCAGAGCGCCTTCCGTATGGAAATAGTGCTGTTATTGGAAATCCTAATGTAAAAGCAGCATATGGAGATGGAACCTATGTTTATTCTGAAAAAACGTGGGTAAATAAAAAGTGATTAAACTGCGTTTAAATACTGTTTAAATATGAGCTTTTCATAAAAAGCTAAAATAACAACAAATCCCCTTTGTTCTATACGATCAAAGGGGGTTTTTACTTTTTTATCTGAAAAAGAAAACATTACATTCCTGATTCTATTTTTAATCAGTTTATTTTTTTACATTTGTCATTAGTTATATTAACAGAAGTCATCAATAATACTACACACAGAATAAACAATTATCAGCATGAAAAAAACTTACTTTTTATCTATCTTACTTCTTGCCACATTAATCATTATACCATCTTGCGAAAAAAAAGAGATTAAGATAGGAGGTGAAACTGACAATCTCGTTTCAAAATTTGTTTACGATGGGATGTCATCATTATATCTGTGGAACAATGAACTTATTGGAAAAGCACCAAGCGAAAATGACACAAACCCCGAAAAATATTTCTACAGCTTGCTAAACAAAACAGATACCGAACATGGATGGTCATGGATTACAAATGATGCTGAGGGACTGAAAGCTGAGTTTGCAGGTGAGCCGAAAGCTTTTGGATATACGTTGAGCTTCATGAGAAACAAAGATGATATATATGCTTTGGTGAAATATGTATATGAAAACACACCGGCACAAGAAGCAGGAATGAACAGACTGGACTTTATTGGTAAAGTAAATGGAAGAAAAATAACTGCGGATGCTGAAGGATACATCAGTAGTGCTGATGTTGAAGCATTATATGGCAACAATTCGGTGAAACTAACAATTTATAAGTTAACAGAGGAGGGTTTTGATGAGGATAGAGAGATTACCGTAACACCTAGAATAGTGCAAACAAATCCTGTTCTATATTCTGATATATATAAAGAAGGAAATAAGAAAATTGGCTATCTAGTGTATAATAGCTTTATAAGCAACTTTAATGATAAGCTATTCGATGTATTTAAGGAGTTTAAGAGAGAAAAGGTTGATGAGTTGATACTTGACTTGCGCTATAATCATGGTGGAGAAGTATCTGCAGCACAGTTTTTGGCATCAATGATTGCTCCTGAAGAGGAGGTGAAGAAAAAGCCTGTATTTACCAAGCTTAGCTATAACAAAGAGATAGGCAGCAATATCTATAAACTAGGGGAAACTGATAAGAATCAAACTAATCCTATAGAGGCAAACTTGAATCTAAATAAAGTATATATTATTGCTACGAATGATTCTTACTCTGCATCTGAGTTAACAACATTTTGCCTGAGAGAATTTATGAATGTTGTTCATATCGGGAACAAAACCGGGGGAAAATATACCGCTTCAATAACAGTGCATCCATTCAATGAAGAACTGGGATATCCTCTGTATCCATCTGAATTTTTCCCCAGAACATCGTTAGCCGAAGCGGCCAAAGAGAGATTAGCAAACTGGGCTATGCAGCCAATAGTGGCCAAGTATACCAACAATAAAGGGGACGAT
>CAZHWC010000137.1:0-2716 GCA_964535975.1 uncultured Proteiniphilum sp.
CTTTCTCCGTTTCTAAACTTACAACCATCGCAAGCAATAATCTTTCGCACATTTTGAACCTGCGACCCTCGCAATCTCATTTCGTTTTTAATATTGTTACCTGATTCGAAGATATTAAACACTCCTATATCAACAGAATAATCCAACAATATTACATTATCAAAGATAATAAAATTATCAGATAATGCTATATTTTTTTCATACATTGTGATAGATATTATCCAAATAGTCCGAAAAACTTTTTAGATTTTGGAGGCTCCGGCATCGAAGAGTTATCAGCCATTACTCTTAAGGCATTGTCACCATTCACGGTGGCTCTTACAGCATTATAAATTACACCCCAGTCAGGAAGCCCTCCCAAGTTGCGGTCATCAATGAACATATCTACACCTAATTTTCGTGCTGCTGTAGCACGGTTCTCTCCAACATAGTTTTCATTTACGGCATAAAAGTGCAATCCGCGTTCGGCACAATAATCAACAGCCTCTTGTAGTAGAGCTCCTTCACGAACAGTCCATAATATCAATTTGTGATTATCTTTTTGCAACTGCAATAAGGTTTCAATAGCAAATGGAATTGGTTTTCCGATTGCAGGATATTTATGTTCAACTATAGTTCCATCAAAATCAATAGCAATGTTCATTGTGTCAATAAAATAAGTTTAATAATCTGAATAGCAAAGATACAAAAAAAAGGACTCAAGCATTACACCTGAGTCCTTTATCACTATTTTTTGCTTTTCAGCTTTGCTTTTTTCTTATCAAATCTATATAGTCTGGGAGCTCGATATGGAACGTTTTTCTGCACCTCATCAAGTGCTTCTAAACCATCTATCAGAAGCATCTTTTTCTGAAAGTTCCTAACATCTGATTTTGTTTCCAAAATAATGTCATATAAATTTCGCAACTGAGTCATGGTAAACTTTTGTGGTAATAACTCAAACAGCACGTGTGGCTCAAGCATCACCTTATGTCGGATATGCTTAAGGGCTTCTTCTGTAATCTGATTATGGTCAAACGCCAAATTCATCTTAGATAGAGTGTTGATATCATACCAACGGGCAGTTGTACTTTCTGATTCAAAAACTATTTTTCTGCTAATCTTTATCAAGGCTACATATCCAACAGTAACAATTCTGCCAATTTGCATTTTGGTTGTCTTCTCAAGCCAATTCTTATCTCTTGGATTACTGTTACGCTTGGGATCGCCAAAACTGTGGAACTGACTTAAAAAAATATTCTTCAAACCGGTTAGTTCATTCAGGATACGAATAGCAGCAGTGTCAAGATCTTCGTCCTCATATATTATGCTTCCGGGAAGTTTCTTATCACTATAAAATGCATTACTCTCATCGATAGTTCTTTCTATCAATAAAACCTTAAGCTTTTCGCCATCAAAACCAAACACGACACAGTCAACAGACACGTGCGGATTGTACTTAGTTGAAACATTTGACATTTTATTCTACTTCTTTTAAAAACACAAAAGTAATATATTATTTTACAATGTGTTACAAATTGTTATAAATTCATGAATTCAACTCCTAAAACCCTGCTCTTATGATAGTATTCAAGATCATTTTTGTTTAGCTGTTTGGCCCATGGCACACGCTTATCTATATTAGACCCCAAGCCCGTATTACCATACTCAAGATATTTAGCAGTTTGCTCATTGGATTCACGCCCCCAGTTGTTCCATCTTTCAGGCTTGATAATATCATCAATATCGCATTCTATAAAAGCCACATGCGCAAAAGGTCGCCATGGTCTGCCAAGGAAGAAGCTGTTTTTGCTCTCGCCTGAGATTCTACATTTATTAAATACGTAACCATAATCCTGATTCTCGGGTGTGGATGCAGCTGTTATATAACCGTTATTCTTGCAAAATATATCACACTCCTCGAAATATGCCGTTGATGCACCAAAAATAAAATCAACAGTTCCCTCAATATAGCAATTGTTATAATATTGCTTACTTCCGGGCTTATGAGTATATAGTGTATCCTGAAATCCTAGGAAACGACAATTGAAAAACTGAGCCTCATCACTTCTTACAATAACGGCTACAGCCTGTCCTACGGGTCCTGCAGCATTTTCAAAAGTAATGTTTTCAGCAGTAAATCTGTTAGGAGTAACGTATACTGATGCCGAGCCCGATGTGCCAAGCTCACCACCTATTGCCACCTGTTTTGAAGCATAGTTATTATACGAAATGATTGTTTTAAACTTATCTTCACCTATTAGAAACAAATCTTGTTTTGTTTCCGGAATAACAATCTTTTCATGATAAAAACCATTGCGAATAAAGATTTTTGTAGGTTTCTTTCTAAAGTCAGGTACTGCATCAATTGCATCCTGAACTCTAAGATAATCGCCGCTGCCATCCTGTGCAACAATAATATCATATGCATCTGTCTGTACATCAGCTTTATCACCGAACACATTATTTAAAAAATTAGCTGCAACTCCAACCGCTGTCAAATGCCATGGATGGAAATGCCAGAAAGTGTGTGGACTGCTTTCAAATTCATGTACCACAGAATAAATATTAAGGCTGTCAAGCTTTTGTATATACTCTTCCCTTCCATTATGAAATCGTGGTATTGAACTATTTATAAAACACATTGGTGCAGAGTTTTCGTTCACCCAAAATAGTGAAGATGCATCTTTCCAAACATCAGATCTGTCAGAATAAGTACCTCCAAGCCAAACAGCAT
>CAZHWC010000138.1:0-2670 GCA_964535975.1 uncultured Proteiniphilum sp.
AAATATCAGAAAGAGAATTTGATAAACTTGTAAATGCAATTGAAAAATGAATCATACAAAAAGAACATTATCTACAATTATAGGAGTAACGAGTCTGACAGCTTGTAATATTGAATATATTAATGCGAAAGATGAAGTGAAGCCTAACATTATCTTTATTCTTGCAGATGATATGGGGTATGGTGATTTGTCATGCTATGGAAATAAAATAATAAAAACTCCCAATATTGATAAGCTTGCCGAAGAAGGTATTAGATTTACTCAAGCTTATGCAGGCTCTTCTCTTAGTTCGCCATCACGAACTGCCTTAATGACCGGCAAACACACCGGACACACAACTGTTCGTGATAATTTTGCATCTGCTCAAGGCTTGCCGGGGTTAAAGAATGGAAAACCCATAAGAAGAGCAAATATATTGCCGCAAGATTCTACTATTGGGACTGTTTTGAGTGCTGCAGGATATAAGACATGTGTTGTTAACAAATGGCATATGGATGGTTTTAATCCTGGTGCAGGGCCGCTCGATAGGGGATTCGATGAGTTTTATGGTTGGTTGATAAGTTATGAAACATCCAACACTCCATATTATTATCCTGAAACCAGATTTTATAATAGAGAGCTTATCGTTATTCCTGAAAATGAAAATAACGCAAGAGGGATTCACGATAATGATTTATCTGTAAGGGAATCAATAGATTTTATTGAGCGAAACAAAGAACGTCCGTTTTTCTTATATCTTGCA
Organism: uncultured Proteiniphilum sp.; assembly: GCA_964535975.1. Taxonomy (GTDB): domain Bacteria; phylum Bacteroidota; class Bacteroidia; order Bacteroidales; family Dysgonomonadaceae; genus Petrimonas. The sequence continues at coordinate 743 of CAZHWC010000138.1, forward strand.
TTTGATGCTCCTCATGAACCTTACTTTGTAGATAGTCTTGAGCCATATGCAAATCTTCCTTTGTCTGAAAATGCAAAGTTGTATGCATCTCTCATTACTCATACCGATAAGGCAATCGGGCGTCTTATTCATTATTTGGAGGAGAATAATTTGAGAGATAAAACCATCATTATTTTCGCATCCGATAATGGGGCGGCCATTCAGGCGCCTTTGGATGAATTAAAATGTAATGGAGATTTGAGAGGGCGTAAAGCAACTATGTATGAAGGAGGTATAAAAGTCCCATTTATAGTAAATTACAGGGGTATAATACAGCCTAACCAGACTAATGATAATATTATTTATTTTCCTGATGTGATGCCTACTTTGGCAGATTATGCCGGTGCGGTATTACCTCAAGGTACTGGTGGAATGAGTATCAGGCCTTTGTTGGAAGGTAAGGAATTGATAACAAACGACAGAGTTTTATTCTGGGAGTTCCCTGGGAAGCAAGCTGCAATAAGAAAGGGAGACTGGAAAGCTGTTTTAGTAAAAAAGAGTTCAGATTTGGAACTATATAATATCAAAGAAGATCCTTATGAACAGAATAATTTGGCGTCCGAATTTCCTGATATACTCTATGAGCTCAAAGTTGAGATAATGAATGAGCATGCTCCATCGCCATATTGGCCAACAAAAACAATTCAATAACAAAATATTAAAACAATTACAACAGTGAAACATTATAAAGCAAAAAATATATTACAAATACTATTTCTTTCACTTTTTAGTATTATCATTTCTAAGACTGAAGCACGTGAAAGATATAATTTTAATTCTGATTGGTTGCTAAAAATAGGAGACCATAAAAATGCAGAATCAATAAAGTTCAAAGATATAGACTGGAATAAAGTAACACTTCCCAGAGCATTTAATGAAGATGAAGTGTTTAAGTTAGATATTAAAGACCTGTCAGATACGATAGTTTGGTATAGGAAGCACTTTAAGCTACCATCAAACAGCAAGAATAAAAAAATCTTTATAGAATTTGAGGGTGTACGTCAAGCTGCTGATTTTTATATTAACGGACATCATATTGGGCTTCATGAAAATGGAGTGATGGCTGTTGGCTTTGACCTAACACCTTATGTTAATCCAAAAGGTAATAACGTATTAGCTGTTCGTGTTGATAATAACTGGAATTATCGCGAGAGAGAAACAGATTCTGAATTTCAATGGAATAATAATAACTTTAATGTTAATTATGGGGGAATACCAAAAAATGTGTGGTTGCATATCACAGATAAGGTTTATCAGACATTGCCGTTGTATTCCAATCTAAAAACTACGGGTGTTTATGTTTACGCAGATGATATAAATATCAATGAGAAGAGAGCAGTTGTAAATGCTGAGTCTGAAATCAAAAACGAGCATCAAAAACCCATAACTGTTTCATACGAGGTATCAGTTATTGACAGAGATGGAACTCATAAAAAAACATTCAAAGGAGAATCTGTAACATTAAATCCAAACGAGACAAAAACTGTAAAAGCTTCATCTACTATTGATAATTTGAACTTTTGGAGTTGGGGATATGGATATCTCTATGACGTAAAGACACGTCTTTTGGTGAACAATAAAGTTGTAGATGAAGTAACAACTCGCACCGGGTTTAGAAAAACACGTTTTGCAGAGGGCAAAGTGTGGCTTAACGACAGAGTTATTCAGATTAAAGGATATGCTCAACGAACAAGTAATGAGTGGCCTGGAGTAGGTATGTCAGTTCCGCCATGGATGAGTGATTACTCTAACGATTTACTTGTTAAAAGTAATGGAAATACCGTTAGATGGATGCACGTTACACCGTGGAAACAGGATGTTGAGTCGTGTGATCGAGTTGGATTAATGCAACTATTACCTGCAGGCGATGCAGAAAGTGATGTTGAGGG
>CAZHWC010000139.1:0-2632 GCA_964535975.1 uncultured Proteiniphilum sp.
AACCAATATGGGAATCATTAAGCTGGTTGCAAAAGCGATTTATGAAATGGTTTAACAAAGAGCGTGAGAAAACGGTGCTTACTTTTCCCGTTGAGACTATGGCTCTGTTGACCAATAATGGTGATATGGCAGACTCGGAATATGGCGACTTTACTGCTGAAATGTATTCTGAAGGACATTCCTTTTTTACGTATATGAGCGATAATGCAGACTCTTTGTCGAGCTGTTGTCGTTTGCGGAATGAAATCCAAGATAATGGCTTCAGCTATACTCTGGGCGCAGGCGGAGTATCAACGGGTTCAAAAAGCGTACTAACAATTAATCTGAATCGTTGTATCCAATATGCTGAAAAAACAGGACAATCATGGCATGTGTTTCTTAATGAAGTGGTTGAACTGGCACACAAAGCACAAATAGCTTATAATGAAAATCTGAAAATGCTTTTGGATAAAGGAATGCTTCCTTTGTTTGATGCAGGATATATAAATATCAGCCGACAATATCTTACCATCGGAATTAATGGACTTGTGGAAGCGGCCGAGTCAAAAGGAATTGAAATAAATGATAATCCCGAATATGAGAAGTTTGTTCAAGAGGTGCTTGGCTTAATAGAATATCAAAACAAAAAGTATCGCACTAAAGAGTTGATGTTTAATTGTGAGATGATTCCGGCAGAAAATGTGGGAGTAAAACATGCCAAATGGGACAGAGAGGATGGATACTATGTGCCAAGAGATTGTTACAACAGTTATTTCTATAGAGTAGAGGATGAGACGCTGAATGTGCTTGATAAATTTAAACTTCATGGACGAAGATATATCGAGAGACTGACAGGTGGATCGGCACTTCATATGAATCTGGAAGAGCATTTATCAAAAGCGCAATATCGTCAACTCTTAAGGGTTGCGGCAAGCGAAGGATGTAATTATTTTACATTTAATATTCCCAATACTGTTTGCAATGATTGTAGCACTATTGACAAAAGATATCTTAAAGTATGCCCAAAATGTGGTTCTACTAATGTGGATTATTTAACTCGAATTATTGGGTATATGAAACGAGTTAGTAACTTTTCGGCACCACGTCAGGTTGAGGCGTCCAAACGATATTATGTGAATCATGATAATGAGAATGTGGTATGCTAAAGTATGTGGATTATGATATTGTGTTTCAAGAAATACCGGACGAGGTTGCGCTGGCAATAAACTTGTCAAAATGTCCCCACCGTTGCAAGGGGTGTCACAGCCAACAATTGCAAGAGGATATAGGTGCGGAGCTTAACGAACAATCATTGTTGAACATCATAGAAAAGTATAAGTATTCTGTTACTTGCATTTGCTTTATGGGAGGAGACAACAACCCCGGAATGGTGTCGGAACTTGCCTCTGTGGTTAAGAATAAGTTTGGCGGCAATATAAAAACAGCGTGGTACTCGGGCAATGTTAGTTTGAATGATAGTCAGCATATTAGCAGTTTTGATTTTATCAAATTAGGACCATATATAGAAGCTCTGGGTGGATTGAAAAGAAAGACCACCAATCAACGCTTGTATAAAATTGAAGAAGATAAATTACTGGATATAACTTGCTATATGCAATAACGATATAAGTTTAATTGATTTTACAAATGTCACAGACTCTACTTTGTTACAATGTGATATTTGTTATTTTGGGTGAGGAGAGGTGCTTGTGAGAGTGCCTCTCTTTTTTTATTTTTTTGTTGTTTGTTAGATAAAATAGATTGTTCTATCTTTGCAATGATAAATTTTGGTATTACTCGTTTCATAATTCTCCGAAATGCGTAATGAAAAGGGAATCAGGTGCAAATCCTGAACAGACCCGCTGCTGTAAACTCCGCAGAAAGCTTTGTGCAAAAGACTCAAAAAATCCACTGTACGCCGATTGGCGGATGGGAAGGAGGCACAAAGAGGAGTGAGTCAGAAGACCTGCCAGAATAACGATGTTTAATAGCTTTCGGGGGTTAGAGCTTGAGGACTGCACGTAATTTACATTTAGGTTATCTTGTCTTTATTATACAAAAGACTTTTTATTACGCGTTCCTGCTCCCGAAATATATTGTAATCAGACGGGATGATAAGAAGATTTAAAATATTGCTTACGGCAATTACTTTATTTGTTGGTATTTGTGCGCCTGTTGTTGCACAAAATCAGCTTGACTCAATTCAGAAGTTGCCCGACTTTGTGGTGGTAGCCAAGAGTTTCAGGGAGGTTATTCCCGTGCAGAAACTTAGCGGCAAGGAGCTGAAGGCACTAAACAGCTTTTCGGTAGCAGATGCCATCAGATACTTTTCGGGTGTACAATTGAAGGATTATGGCGGCATTGGCGGACTCAAAACCATCAATATACGCAGTATGGGGTCTCATCATGTGGGCATCTTTTATGATGGCATTCAGTTGGGAAATGCTCAGAACGGGCAGATAGATCTTGGCAAATATTCGCTGGACAATATAGATGAGATATCTATATACAACGGGCAGAAGAGTGATATCTTTCAACCTGCCAAGGATTTCAGTACATCGGGGTCGGTATATATCCGCTCCAGAACTCCCAGATTTGATTATGAAAAATCGCACAACCTTAAAGCAACCGTCAAGGCCGGGTCGTTTGACCT
>CAZHWC010000140.1:0-2491 GCA_964535975.1 uncultured Proteiniphilum sp.
ACCTCCGATACATTTTCATTTAATGATATTTCTTTATTAGATAAGTTGAAACTGCCTTTTGCTTTCACATTTTTAATTTTAGCAGTTAAGTCTTCAAGCGAGTTTAATCCATCCCCAGCCTCCAATTCTATACAAAGCATTGATAGCATATGAGCAAATTGTAGTTCAACGTTTGAGCTAACTATTGATTTATTTGTAGCATTTTCTGAATACAACAAATCTATATCACCTAAATTACTTTGATCGCTCACATCAATTATATACTTATTTTCTGAAATAGCACTTTGGTATGGATAATAAGCTATAAAGTCAAGGACTTTATTGTTAAATAAAATGCCATCACCAGTTGCAGCTTTAAACTTACCATTTCCATCACTAGTTACATACTCCACATTTGAATAATTGTTATATACCCCATTTGCTAAACTAGTACCGTGATTCATTGCAAAAACACCAATTGCGTCACCTTCTTCCCAAGAGTTATTAGTCATTCTAGTTATAGCTTGCGTATTGAATTGTTCTCCAATAACTCCAGTGAAGTTTGCAGCTTTTTGAGTAGTTTCTGTTGTTGTTTCATCCACCTCTTTATCGCATGCACATAGCATTAGCATGCTGCATATTAGCAGCAAAACATTAATTCTTGTTTTCATAAGATTGTTTCTTTATTTTAAAGTTTTATGATTGTGTTAATTGTTAAATTCAAATGATTTATGTTTTTATGTTTTTAGATTAATGCTGACAAATAATTTTCATGAAAGTTTTATAACATAATTACACACAAAAATATATAAAGAATTAATAACACACAAATTTTAAAATGAAATAATTTATCTTTAATCAACTTTTATATAAATTAGATTAGAAGAGGCTTTTAATCAATTAACGGTTTTCATTTTAACTATGTGATTTAATTATACATACGTGATAATAATTTAATATTAGGATAGTAAATATTTTTTTACAGTCAGAAAATAAATTCATCACAAAAAGCAAATTTAGTAATACCAATCTAAGTTAACTAACTATGAAATTATTTGTAGCAAATACAACTAATAGAAAAATAATTGATTAAAACAAAACTCAGACACAATCTGTTCTAAATTAAAAACAAAGATGAAGAAATCATTTGCAGAAAAAGCTATAGAATTTAATAAGAACTTAAAATATACCGGTGAGCTCCCTCAGGGGTTTGAGGTTCTAAACCCATTCAAAGACAATCCTGAAACAGTTAGTGTAATGGAACAGTTCTATAATAAGTTTTACAACGACAATAACAAGCGCAAATTTATAATTGGAATTAATCCCGGAAGACATGGTGCAGGCACAACAGGAGTCCCTTTTACAGATACCAAGCGACTAAGCAGCATTTGTGGAATAGAAATGACTACTGCATACACTCATGAAGTATCGTCAGTTTTTGTATATGAGATGATTGAACAGTATGGTGGAGTTAATAAGTTCTACAAGGATTTCTATATCAACTCACCATTCCCATTGGCCATAATACGACAGAACAATAATAATAAGTGGGTAAATGCCAACTATTACGATGAATCATACCTATTTAATATGACTAAACCTTTTATGCTATCAATATTAAAGAAGGAATTAGAACTGGGACTAAAGAATGAGGAAGTATTTGTACTTGGTAAGAAGAATGCTGACTTTATCAAAAAAATGAATAAGGAGGTCAAATTGTTTGACACAATCACAGTACTTGAGCATCCTAGATATATACAACAATACAAATCAAAGGAGAAGCAGTTATATATTGATAAATATTTAAAAGCATTTTATCAATAATACTATTATGTAGTAGCATAACACTATATAATATTGCAAACATTCAAATAGAGCTCATAGTACATCTAATAACTAATAACATTAGTAGAATAATAAAATAAGAAATAAAATATGATTAACGATTTTGAAAATATGCCTCTGGATGAATTGTGCGAATACATAGAGCAGAATCATCACAAATATGTTCAAGTGGAGGGTCCAAAGATTAAAAAGCATATTGAAGACCTAATGGGTAAAGTAAATAGTAAAGAATCCGATATAAATAAGATAGATGAGATCTTTGGAGTTATACTTGCACAGATGGGAATGCATATGAAAAGAGAGGAACTATTATTGTTCCCGGTTATAATTAAGATGATTAAGACCCAGAAGCCTGTAAAAACACTATTTGGATCAATTAAAAATCCAATTGATAAGATGCAAGAAGAACATGAAGCTGAAGAGTATAGAATAAAAAAAATAGAAAGTATTCTTGAAACTAACAAGTCTAAAATAAAAGAAGATACTCTTTATCAAACAACAGCAGAAATGATACAGGTTTTTATTAATGATTTCAGGCAACACACCTATCTGGAAGACAAAATTTTGTTTCCACAATCAATCTTATTAGAGTCTAAATTGAATAATACTATAAAATGAGAAGTATATTCAGGAAGCATAAACAGCATCTAAATGCTGTAGCCATTAT
>CAZHWC010000141.1:0-2421 GCA_964535975.1 uncultured Proteiniphilum sp.
ATGGTAATTCATAAAACTAATTAGTAACTTTGCCCTATAAAACTAATTTTTTATTTCATATGAAAAGTATTAATAAACTTTCAATTGTTTTCTTGGGATTACTCTTAATGTTTTTCACACAGTGTCAGGATTCTGGCTCTGCCGACATTACGCTTATCCCCTACCCTTCTGAAATAGAGATGGGAAATGGCAGCTTCAAGCTGAATAACGGAACCACGATTGTGGTAAAAGACAAAGATGTTTTTGGAGAAGAGGCTGCGTATCTGAAATCATTTCTGGAAGAGTACTCACTAAATATACCGGAAATTAAAGAAGAGAGTCAATCGGGAGGTTTCATTGAGTTTGTTCTTGATGAGTCTTTAGATAATACTGAAGCTTACGAACTGGTAGTTAACAAAAAAGGAATTCAGATAAAAGCTGCTCACGGACACGGTGCTTTCAATGCAATTCAGACTTTGCGTCAGTTGTTGCCAATTCAAAAAACGGCTACAGGACTTTCAATCCCTTATATGTCAGTAAAAGATGCACCCGCATTTACCTGGAGAGGAATGCACCTTGATGTTTCTCGTCACTTTTTTACTGTTGACTATGTGAAAAGACATATTGACAGACTGTCATTCTATAAATTCAACAAGCTGCATCTGCATTTGACTGATGACCAGGGATGGCGCATAGAAATCAAGAAGTATCCTAAGCTGACAGAAGTTGGCGCATGGAGGCATTTCAACAGCCAAGACAGATATTGCATGAAAATGGCAAAAGAGAATCCCAACTTCATTATTGATGAGCGTTTTATTCATGTGAATGAAGGAGATACAATTTATGGTGGTTTTTACACACAAGATGATATTAAGGAGTTGGTTGAATATGCAAGAATCAGACATATCGACATTATTCCTGAGATTGACATGCCCGGTCATATGATGGCTGCAATTGAGGCTTATCCATGGTTGGTTGAAGGCACATCAGGCTGGGGAGAGATTTTCTCAACTCCTTTGTCTGTTTATAAAGAAGAGGTTTACACATTCTCTAAAGATGTTTTAGAAGAGGTAATGGATCTTTTCCCTGCAAAATATATTCATATTGGTGCCGACGAGGTGGATAAAACATTCTGGAAAAAATCGGCATTGGCACAGAAATTTATGAAAGAAAAAGGAATTGAGAGTGTTGAAAAACTTCAAAGTTACTTTGTGCATGAAATGCAGGAATTTGTGGAGTCTAAAGGAAAGAATATTATTGCCTGGGATGAGATTTTGCAAGGCGGCACCAACCCCAGTGTTACAGTGATGTACTGGAGAGGATGGGAAAAGGATGCACCACTAAACGCAGTGAGCGGAGGCAGCGAAGTGATAATGACTCCAACGAATCCACTATATTTTGATTATGAAAACAATAGTACCAGCATAAGCAGTGTTTATCATATGGAAGTTATTCCGGCAAATGTTCCTGCCGATAAGGCTCACCTTATTCAAGGTGCACAGGCAAACACATGGACAGAGTCAATTCCAAGTGAGATGCAGGCCGATTATCAGATGTATCCACGCATGATTGCACTGGCTGAGCGTGTATGGACAAACAATACTGAGAGATTTGATAACTTTAGCAACAGACTGCTTGCACATTATCCAATATTGGATGCAATGGGTGTGAATTACAGATTACCTGATATTGAAGGAGTAGCACAGGAGAATGTATTTATTGACAAGGTTGATTTTATGGCAGAGAGTCCTATTTCAAGCATGAAAATTCATTATACATTGGATGGCAGTATTCCTACAACTGAATCAAATGTTTTATCTTCTCCTGTAACAATCAATAAACCTACACTAGTTAAGATGGCTTTATTCAGCCCCGCAGGTGTAAGAGGTGAAATATACAGCATGAATTTCAAACCCACAGAATGGAAAAAGGCTGTTGAAGCAGAAGGCACAGAAGCAGGCTTGGCATGCGATTACTACCCAAACAAATCATATCCAAACACATTAGCACTTCCGGAAGAGGCACCCGAGCAATCAGTTGTGTCAAACCTTAAGTCACCTAGAGATACCAATGCCTTCGGCATGAAGCTAAAGGGCTTTATTGATGTTCCCGAAACCGGGATCTACAGCTTCTTCTTCACTTGTGATGATGGAGGCGTTATCTATATTGGCGACGAAGTTATTGTTGACAATGACGGCAATCACTCACCGGTTCTAAAGAGTGGTCAGGCAGCATTAGAAAAAGGATTGCATCCTTTCAGACTAGACTTTGTGGAAGCCGGTGGTGGTTACACACTTAAAGTTCAGTACAGCATCAACAACGGTCCGCTTAATGACATTCCGGATAGCTGGTTTGTACATTAATATGACTACAAATTATAATGAAAGAGCTCGGTGTTGCACCGGGCTCTTTTTCATTTTATATCAAATGGATTGTTGATTT
>CAZHWC010000142.1:0-2401 GCA_964535975.1 uncultured Proteiniphilum sp.
AACCCAAACTACCACAATCTGTTTGGCTTGAGTTCATTTATCAGCTCATATGGAAATAGAAATCTAAAATGGCAGAAAACAATTGACTCAAACATAGGTCTTGACTTAGAGGTTTTAGACCACAGATTACGTCTTAATTTCGACACTTATAAGAAGGTTACAGATCCTTTATTGATATACATAAGTGTACCTACTTCAACCGGTACGAATCAAGTGCCATACAACGTCGGAACAAGTGTTTCTACAGGATACTCATTCATGGCAAATTACTCTATTATCAGAAAGAATGGCATAAACTGGCAGGTAAATACAAATGGACGCTATAACAAGTCAGTTTATAAAGAAATAGGAAAACTGCTTGATAGCTTCAACAAAGATAATCTTGCAAGCCGTTCACTAAACAGATATTATGATAATGGAAGTCCAACAGACTTATGGGCAGTAAAGTCAGCCGGAATTGATCCTGCAACAGGTCGTGAGATATTTATTAAGAAAGATGGCAGCCAGACTTTTACATTCGATTATGCTGATGAGGTAATTGTTGGAAATAGCAATCCTGACATAGAGGGTATTTTAGGAACATCTCTATACTATAAGAAATTCACATTTGCATTTAACGTTAGATATAGATTTGGTGGAGATACATTCCTAAGTGCTCTTTTCGATAAAGTTGAGAATATTTCTTCTTCTTCGATAAGATACAATCAGGACAAAAGAGCATTATATGACAGATGGCAAAAACCTGGCGATCAAGCAAAATTTAAAGCTATATCATTGACAGAAAGCACACCTATGAGCTCTAGGTTTGTGACAACAGAAAACACAATTGCCGGAGAATCCATATCATTAGGTTATGAAACAAATGATCAGAAGTTACATTCACTTGGAGTTTCTTCAGTTAATTTCAGACTATATCTAAATGATATTTTCAGAATATCAACAGTGAAAAATGAAAGAGGTATTGATTATCCATTTGAAAGATCAGTTTCATTCACAGTTGGACTTAGATTCTTATAATTCACATTATTAATGACTACGAAGATGAAAAATAAAATATTAAACTTACTTACGATATCAATCATATCTGTCTTTGTACTAACCGGCTGTAATGACTGGCTTGATGTTAGACCGGCGGACAAAGTATTGGAAGATGAAATGTTTGAAACACAAAAAGGTTTCGAAACAGCGCTTAATGGTGTATATATTGAGCTTGTAAGCAACAGCCTATATGGTTCAAACCTGAGTATCAGCATGGTGGATGTAATGGCTCAATATTATATGGTAAGAAACAATTCTGACCACGCACAAAGATACTATGCAAACTATGCATTTACTGATGCAACCGCTAAAAATAAGATAGAGGATATTTGGGTAAAGGCATATAAAGTAATATATAATGTAAATACAATTATTGAAAAGGCTGAAGCAGACACTAAAATACTTAGTCCAAATTTTAGAGAAATGATTTTGGGTGAGTGTTATGGAATAAGAGCAATGGTTCACTTCGACCTGTTAAGATTATTTGGGCCTATATACAAAACAGATAGAGCCGAAGAGGCATTAGCATATCAGACTCATAGCGACTTTAGAATTGAACCAATACTAACAGCAGAAGCTGTGGTTAACAAAATAATTGATGACATTAAAGTAGCAGAACAGCATCTGACAAACGACCCGGTGTGGAGTGAGGGTTCTACCTACCAACCACATGATGACGGTAGTGTTAGATTTTCATATCGCCAACAAAGAATGAATGCATTGGCAGCGAAAGCACTTAAGGCAAGAGTTCATCTGTGGAGCGATAATCCTCAGGAAGCATTGACAACAGCCAGAGATGTTATAAACAAAACTCACAAAAGTGAACCGGTGTTGTTTCCTTTTGCAACTTATGCAGAATCAACATCTACCTCTGCTCCTGATAGATTATTCTCTTCTGAGATATTATTTGGGCATTATAATTCAAGAAGGTCAGACTTATTTCTAAACAACTTTAATTCTACATTAAACAGCTCTACAATTCTCACTATACACTCTCAAAGACTTGAGTCAATGTTTGACGATGATAATGATTTCAGAAAGAAATTTTGGACTAAAGAAAATGTAAACTCTAATGAAATCAATGTTCTAAGGAAATACATGGACGTAAGTGTGCCTGAGACAAATGCAAACAAACTAAAGTTTGATGTTATGGCAAAATATATAATCCCGGGAATCAGAGTATCTGAAATGTATCTGATAGTAGCAGAAACAACAACTGACAATGAAGAGGCTTTAAAATCAATTAATGCCCTTAGAAATGCGAGAAACAGTATTAGTATTGAATTTACTTCTGAAGAAAAGAAAACTGTAATCGAAAATGAGTATAGAAGAGAATTCTTAGGAGAAGGACAGATGTTCTATT
>CAZHWC010000143.1:0-2398 GCA_964535975.1 uncultured Proteiniphilum sp.
GGAGAGAAAAATAGTTGCAGGAAAATGTGTTTTATATGTGTTTGTGTGAAAAATGGCAGACGTAAAATGTATTTGCTTGGAGTCTGTATGAGAAACGGGGGATATTTACGACATTGGAAACAGTCAGGAAGGTGTTTTTGGAGCAAAAAACGATGTTAGACGGTATCGGTTTGTTAACAATTGTCGGAAATAATATATTTTTTGGGTCGGAGAAGTTAAAATGGGAGCGAAAAAATGTGTTAGGTTGGTGCGCCAATCGTTTCCTGCCTGTTTCCAATACATTAGATCTCTGTCGGAAGATCTTACGGATGCCCTCTAATTTGTCCGACCTCGCTTTTTCCTCTAAATTCGTTAACATTATGCCTGTTTTCTCATAATTATTGTGAATATTTTAAGCGGAGGGACAGACCGGGTGAAGGGTTTAGGAATGTTTATATATGGTTTTATGCCAAAAAAAGTGCCAAAATTGGCTTCCACCCTGTTTCTAATACATTAAATTCTTGTCGGAACGCGTACAGATAAATAATTAAGGTATTGGAAACAGTCAGAAACATGTTTTTTCTTGATTTTAGATTTTATTTAGAATATCTAATCGCCTATTTATTAACTAATTAGGTTTTTACTCACGTTTTTTAGTCATAATCCGTATAAATTCACACTCTGCATTGATTAACAATATTATACATTTGGCGCAAAATTGTATACCATACGCATAACAAATTTAATAACACAAGAATAATTGGACATTATTTTTGAATAATCGGTCAACTTGAATTAAAAAACCTTTCAAATGCAAAGCAACACAGCATTAAATTCATCCTGTAATTCGTCAACAAACATCGTTTTATAAAAATATTGATTTTTTATTTGGGAAATTTGTTGGTTATGTAAAAATTGTTTTTAACTTTGCACTGCGGACGATAAATGTTTTATCCCATTGTACATTTTGGTATCCGATAATATTCACTAAAAAAGATTTTTACATGGGAGAAATCATCGACAATTTAAGAAGCGGGCATGTCCACTCGCTAACAAACAAAGAGTTTTCAATTTTATTTAAGCAAATTCTAATTTCATTAGAAGAAGTAGAACTCAAGGACGCGCATTTAGTAAAAGCATTTGAAAATGCCAGAAATCAAAAAGACATTCTCGATCAGATTAGAACTGCTACATATAAGCATCCAATCACAAAAGAGATTGACAAGTTGGTGAAAAGCAGAAGCGAGTTATTAAAGACAATCAGGCATTACGCCGAAGGGGGTGTAACCTCTCAGGACGAAAATAAAATGATGGCTGGTAATAAGGTTCTGTTTTGGTTGAATGCCCAAAAACAATATATCCTGAGACCGGGACCAAACTCACACACGCATGCTGTGAATTCATTGGTCACAACCAAGGGAGATGTTTTGAATGAGGGTGTTGACGAGGCATTGGAGACAACGGGTGCAGCCGAGTATTTTGCAAAGGCAGTTACCCAAACAGCTCAGATTAATCGTATGATTGTGCAACGCAAAAATGACATTGCTTCCATGCGGTTAGAGGTTAAGAAAAAAAGAAAAATCGCTTTGGCGGGATTCAAAATTTTCTTTTCGGCTCTGGAGGATTTAGCTAATATGCCCGGAGAAAGCCAGGAGGAGGCTGTAAGACTTTCGAAGGATGTTAGAGAATTCTTAGACGATTCAAGAGCGATCAGGCTAAGCAGAATCACTGCAAAGCGTAATCGCAAAGAATCCGAAAACTCTGATCAGGAGCTTGACGACGTACTAAATGCAGGGGCACCGGAAGCGTCCGGTGATGTGATAGATAGAGAAGGTGATTTTTCTATAACAAAAGAAAGCTGATGTATTTGTCAATGATATTGGGTCGCCGCATCCCGGTATATTGACTTAATCTTGCGGAAAGTGTTGAAAACTGGTTTTGTAGGCTTCGGCTTACGAATTCTCCTAAACAACAGAGGTGGTCTCTAAAAAAGACTAATTCTATAGGAGCAATGGGAACCAGATTTTCAACATTTTTTTTTGTGAAATTTGTGAGGGCGGTCCCCCAATCCGAATGGGAGCCCCTAAATAAAAAGAGACAACTTTGCAGTTGCCTCTATCTAACTCTTTATCTATTTTATTGCTAAAAGGTTCCTATAACTAATTTAATCTGTTTCTGAGTTGAATACTGCATCATTTTTTATCATCTCTTCTACATTTATTGTAGGAATAATATATTTAGAAAACTGGGTTCCTTCTGTCTTAGCAAATAATACACCTCTTGTTGTTCCTGTTGTAATCATTGCCAAGTGTGCCAAGAAACCTTTTGGTACTACTAATTTATTTTCAGTTGCAAAGCTATTCCAGTCATTTTCTTCAATTTTAAAGTGACAGCTTACCTGAATTTTAATAAACACCTT
>CAZHWC010000144.1:0-2328 GCA_964535975.1 uncultured Proteiniphilum sp.
GACGAAGTGCAAAGCACTGTGATTGTAGCATTTATTCTTGTTGTAATCATTATCTTTATTTTCCTGCGAAACACCAGAGTAACACTTATTCCAACACTAGTAATTCCTATATCACTAATTGGTACATTCTTTATAATGTATCTTGCAGGATTCTCAATCAATGTATTGTCGATGCTTGCAGTTGTACTGTCGGTTGGTCTTGTGGTAGATGATGCCATTGTTGTAGTAGAAAACATATTCCTCAAAGTTGAGCAAGGAATGACACCGCGAGAAGCCTCCGTTGAGGGTTCAAAAGAGATATTCTTTGCAGTTATATCTACCACCGTCACACTTGTTGCAATATTCTTCCCGATTATTTTCCTTGAGGGAATGACAGGGCGATTATTCAGGGAATTTAGTATAGTTATCTCGGGAGCGGTAATAATATCATCATTTGTTGCATTGTCATTTGTGCCTATGTTGTCATCAAAGCTTCTGGTTCGCAAAAAGAAACAAGACAAGTTTTATATGCGCACGGAGGTTGTGTTCAGATATATGAATAACATCTACGACAAAGGACTAAGAGGATTTCTGAAACGAAAGTGGCTTATATACCCTATTACAATTATATCAATTGCGGTAGCTGCAATCTTATGGAACACCATACCGGCAGAGATGGCACCACTGGAAGACCGTTCGCAAATAATGGTAAGAACATCGGCACCGGAGGGAGCTACATTTGAATTTGCCAGAGACTATAATGAAAAGATATCAGCCATTGCCGATTCGGTAGCATATGAGAGAGATGCCATAGTCTCCTTTGCAAGAAGCGGATTCAGTATGGCTAGAGTTATTCTGCCTGATATGAGATTACGTAGTCGCAGCCAAATGGAAATAGCTGATGAACTAACACTTGCAGTGCGCAACCAAACAGAAGCACGAGCCTTCGTGCAACAGACCTCTTCATTTAGTGGTCGCCGTGGTGGCATGCCTATTCAATATGTATTGCAAGCACCCAACATCAAGAAGCTTCAAGAGTTTATCCCTCCATTTATGGAAAAGGTAAACGAAAGTCCTTACTTCCAGATGTCGGATGTCAACTTGAAGTTCACCAAGCCGGAAACAAGAATTATTATCGACAGAGACAAAGCTGCACTGCTGGGAGTGAGTACACGAGATATTGGGCAAACACTTCAATATGCACTTAGCGGACAAAGAATGGGGTATTTTTATATGAACGGAAAACAATATCAGGTATTGGGAGAAATAAACCGCCAACAGCGCAATACACCTCTCGACCTAAAAACCATTTATATAAAGAACAACACTGGAGAGATGATACAGATGGATAATCTGGTGAGTCTGGAAGAGACAGTTGCCCCACCCCAGCTCTACAGATACAATCGATTTAACTCTGCAACTATTTCGGCAGGTCTATCAAAGGGATATTCACTGGGACAAGGATTGGAAGAGATGGACAGAATAGCGGCAGAGGTATTAGACGACACTTTCAGAACATCACTTGAGGGTGAATCAAGAAACTTCCGCGAAAGCTCATCAAGTCTTCTATTTGCTTTCGGTTTGGCAATTATACTTATCTTTCTGGTTTTGGCGGCTCAGTTCGAGAGCTTCAAAGACCCATTCGTAATAATGTTTACCGTTCCATTGGCTGTGTTTGGAGCACTATTATTTATGTGGATATTTGGGGTGACAATGAATATCTATAGTCAGATTGGAATTATTATGCTTATAGGGCTGGTAGCCAAGAATGGTATTTTGATTGTGGAGTTTGCAAACCAACGACAAATATCGGGAATGAGTAAGTTCGAATCATTAGTAACGGCATCAAACCAACGCTTACGCCCTATCCTTATGACAAGTGTATCTACAGTGTTGGGACTGCTGCCTTTGGCAATGGCAACCGGCGAAGGTGCAAACGGACGTATTGCTATGGGTATTGCTGTGGTTGGAGGAATGCTTGTGTCAACTTTCCTTACGCTGTTTGTGGTTCCTGCAATGTATATCTATTTGTCCACAGACAGAGAGAAACAAATTAAGAATATTGACAAAGAAGAGACTGATAATGAAAAGTAATAGTATTTATATAATTCTCTTATCGCTGATTTCATTAGCCCCTGTATTACAAGCACAGGAAGCTAAGAACATTAGCGAGATTATTGCCACAGGGCTTGAAAACAATTTTGATTTAAAGATATCACGCAACGAGCAACGCATTTCAGACAATGATGTGACGCTTGGCAATGCAGGATTTCTACCTACACTTGGGTTCAACTCAGGATATAATGTGCGTCAAAATCAATCAGACCAATTTCCGTTTGAAGGTGGCGA
>CAZHWC010000145.1:0-2297 GCA_964535975.1 uncultured Proteiniphilum sp.
ATCTATAAACACTTTTACCTCATACTTGTTTGTCAAAAGCACGCTATGAGATATTATTGATAACCTTAAGCACAAAAGTAATGATTATATTTCAATGAAAAAAGAGCCACCCCAAAGGGATGACTCTTTTGCGTAGGTTATATTATTAGTATAATATTTTAGTTGAAAATATATCTAACACTTAACTGCATGTAGTAAGTAGAAGAATAACCAATATTTGGTGTGAAAGTTTTTGATAAAATTTCATTACCATTTTTCATAAAGTTAAATGTTGGCTTAACGCTTCCTTCACCACTTAATACTTGGTTCATATTTGCAACTTTTAGGAAGTTGTTCTTATTGTAAAAGTTTCTGTTACCCCATTTATCATTCAATAAGTTTCCAACATTCATAATATCTAAACCAACCTGAAGAACATTACGCTTTCCGTTTACATCTAGATAAAAGTCCTGAAGAACTTTGAAGTCAAAAGTATTAATCCAAGGATAAAGAGCGCCACCACGTTGAGCGTATTTACCTTTATTTTTCTTCAAATATTTATCTTGCTCAATATAGTTCCAGAAATCTTTTCTTTGATTTTCAGCAGTGTATACCTCATTGTTAACTGTATAATCTACAAAAGTAATTTCAGAGTCATCTTTTGGTATATATATAATTGAAGAACCTCCTCTATCATTTAATATACCTCCATTAGCGTTTTCATGTACATAAGAGAATCTTCCTTGAGACGCTCCTTCGTAGAATAAAGAAACAGTAGTTGCAAAATGTTTTGCATATTCTTTTCTGTAAGAGATAGATGCAATCAATCTGTTAGGAACTACATATCCTGAATATCCCATTGTGTAGTCATTAGAACCATAGATGGTTGGGTCGTTATACCAAGAAGAACCTAGCTGATCACCAATACCGTCACGTGAACTCTTTGCTCCTGAATATGTATATGCTGCCATTGCCGATAGACCAAAGTTGAATTCCTTTTCTAATTTAGCTGTCAATGAGTAGTAATAGTTGCTACCACCATTCTTCAATACATATACGTTATTTAAACTTTGATAGTAACTTCTCTTAGAGATTGTTCTGTCATCCGGATAATCTTGAATTTTAAAACCATCAGGTTTTAGACCTGCATTTTCAACTACAACAGAGTTTACATCCGTGCTATAAACACCTTCAAGTGTTGCTAAAATATTATTAGGCAACTTAGCATCAAGAGCTATACTGCTTTTCCAGTTTTGAGGCAATTTTAGGTTATCATCCATTTTCGCAACAGCAGAAGGAGCTGCTGGTTCTGCCGGATTAAAGCCACCAGGATATAATTGATTGATAATTTCATTAATTGAAGGCTTGAATGTTGGAACCATACCTAAAGATTGTTTTGTTACTGTAGTTTGAAGAACTCCGGCATCACTAGCTTGCGCTACAATCCAAACAAAAGGAATTGTTCCTGTGAAAATACCACTACCTCCGCGCAATACCAAAGAGCGATCACCTAAGATATCATAGTTGAATCCAACTCTTGGAGAAAACATTACTTTCGCAGAAGGCAATTTAGAAGTATCAAATTTTCTTCCGCCAAAATCCAGATCATAAACCTTTTGATTAAAGGTATTCAAGCTTGGATAGAAAGGTAAATCTAAACGCAAACCTCCGGACACCTTGAAATCGTCAGTAACGTTAAACTCATCTTGAATATAACCAGTCAACTGATTGAACTTGAACGCAGGGAAAGCCTGAGACATAGAAGCATTATTTGGATGAGTCATAGCAAACGTCAATGGATCTTTACCACTCACAAAATCATCCCATGAACTAAATGCAAAGTATCCTGTTCCAAAACGTTGAAATCCATTCTTAGTATTATTGTGTTCAAATTGAACTCCTGCAGTAAAACGGTGTGCACCCATATCCCATTTCACATCATCAGTTATTGTATACGACTGTACCTTACGTAAGTTTCCATATGAGAACAACTCTGTTCCAAAGCTTACATATGGAAGTCCGTCTTTAAGAATATCCACAAATGGGAAAGTGTTGCCACCTGTTGAGCGAGGCTCATCCTGATCAATATATGTTACTCTAAGAGTATTGTTTACACTTCCAAATGTAGAGTTCAACTCAGCAGCAATTGAAGAGAAGTTTTGTTCTTGGAAGTATCCTGAGTTTTGATACCACATAGCGTGCATTCTGGTTCTATTATTAGAAGATGCATATGGTGCAGGAGAAATCCCACTAATAGAAGTACTTGGATATGAAGGTGATTTTCTCTTTGTGATATTATATCTAACATTCATTTTATG
>CAZHWC010000146.1:0-2269 GCA_964535975.1 uncultured Proteiniphilum sp.
TACTATATTTTCCGATGGCACTGATCATGCTGTTGATGCTGTCTTTGCCGTCGTGCAACTTTATATATGATAATTATCCGGAGGAGGAAGCAGAAAAAGCATACATCTTGCTGTCGATTGATGGTGTGAAAGGCACCACCCGCGCAGGAGACTTGTTCGCAAATGATTCTATAATTACAAAATTAAGAGTAATAGTTTATAATGGCATCATACAGGAAAAGAATGTGCTTTTCACTTCGGGTCAGGCTGACTTTGACAATCCATTTAGAATAGAACTTTCAACCGGCACCAAAAATGTGTATGTGATTGCAAACGAAGGAGTCGGAGCTTTATCTACGTCTCTGGCAAGTACTTCACTAACAGAAGCCGGATTGTTGGCACTAATGGCAGATGACTCAGGTGCAGCACTTTCATCACCATTTGTGATGACCGGAAAAATATTGAATACACCCCTGGTGCAAGGATTGCAACAAAGACCTGTGACGCTAACGAGAGTTGCAGCAAAAATAAACTTAAAGTTCAAAAAGGATACAGACAATTCTGTTGTGATAACAAAGGTGAGCTTAGTTAACAATGCAGGAAAAAGCACTTTATGGGAAGGTGCGGCTTTGGTAGGTTCACAAAGCTATTGGAGTCACGCTGTGACAAGCGGTATGACGCTAACATCATCATTTCAGGATTATCTAACTGTGTATGTATATGAAAACGTGGGCAATAGTTCTTCAAATAAATCAGGTGCAACAAGACTGGAAGTGGAAGCACTGTATAACGGCTTGCCCACTACGTATCGTGTGTATGTGAATGAGGATGTGTCTGTGGCAAATCCTACTCCGGGAAATCCGGTTGAATCTGAAACCACGCCTAAAGATCATTTCTACAATATAAAGCGTAACTATGAGTATCAGATAACAGGAACCATAAAAGGGATGGGCGAGTTTAACGGTCTCACAATCTTTACTGAAGTGCAACCCTGGACGGGCGTAAACAAAACCTACTTTGTGGGATATGGCTACACTGTGGAAGTGGATGGCACGAGGGTGACAGTTAGCAATCATGATGAGGATTGTCCTCCGCATACAGTGAAGCTAGTGGCATTGCAGGGATTAACGTTTACAGAAGCCCCGGCAGGTGATACAAAGATATTTGATCAAGTTGGTGCAAATGACACTGCTGCATTTACCCTTAGTGCTGAGCCTACATCAGGCAACTACCTAGAGGTATATTACAACGGAGTTTTAGTAAATACATTCACCAAATAAAACCAAGACAACTATGAATAAATTATTATATATATTTCTATTTGCAAGTCTGTTCTTCGTTGCTTGTTCTTCGGAGGATGTACCTGACAATCCTCAAAATAACGACAAGCAGATTGAGCTGAGACTAGATATAAAGAACTTTGTGGGTGAAAATAAAACCAAAGCAGGATTTGATGCAACTGCGGATGAAAAACAAATTGATAACTTGTATCTCTTTATTGAGTCGGGAAGCACATGGCATAAATTCTATATTTCCGGCCCTACATTTACGGGTGGAATATGGGAGAAAGCTAATAATAAGATATTACTATCGCTAACCCCTGCTGATGTTGGTACTGCCAATGTATATGTAGTGGCAAATGCAGGAAATACATTGGGTGGTATAAACTCTGCTGTTGACCTAAAGGCATATGCAATTAATAATGCAAGCCCTTGGTCGGACAATATAACAACGCCGCTGATTATGTCGGGAAGTGTTCTGAATCACAACTTTACTACAACTCCTACACTTAACGCAGTGCCATTGACTCGCGCTGTTGCTAAAGTAGAAGTAGAGGTTACTCTGTCACAACAATATCAGAGCACACCAACGGTAACAAATCCATATGATGCTAGTGATGTGAGAGATCAATATAAGTATGAGTTTAAAAACTTTGATACGAATACATATTTATTTAAACCAACATCAAAAACAAATAGCTTGGTAGACAAGACTTGGACAGTATTTGATGCAAACTTTGGTGATAAGCTATCAGCTTATGAATTGAGTAGCGGAAAAGTAACCACACTAAAATTCATCACCTATATTAATGAGCGTGACACGGGAGCTGAAACCACAATAAACGTGGCCCTGCCCTTCTGGGATAATGGCGCACCACCTCCAAGCTTTGAGGGTGAAGAGTTGCCAATAAAATTGCCGGTAGAGATTAAGCGCAACCATTATTATAAAGTTGCAGTGCAAATGTAACAGCAATAAAGTAGATGTTTAACCGATTGAAAAAGATAAAGAT
>CAZHWC010000147.1:0-2269 GCA_964535975.1 uncultured Proteiniphilum sp.
TTTTCTATGAGATATGCCACAACTGCTTGTGCTCTCCTTAACGACAAGTTTTTGTTATACTCATCACTTCCCTTTCTATCTGTATGCGCAGAAAGCTCTATAGAAATATTTGGATTATCTAACAATATATCCACTAGCTGGTCTAAACCCTCTTTTGACTCTGGTCTAAGAGTGGACATATCAAAGTCGTAAAAGATATTTTCAAGCACTACAGGCTTTGCGTAGGGTGTCATTTCAAGTTTAACATGATAGGTAGTATCTCTATCATGCCGTCTGATTTGCAAGCTCTCTTTTGCATTGAGATACCCATCCTTATGTGCCATAAACAGATATTTAATGCCGGGACGCGCTTTAAAACTGTAACGACCATCCTTTTTTGTTGTATAATCAATCTGACTCTCATCATCCCCTACCACCTTAACTACAGCTTCGTGCAATGCCTCTTCATCAATATTTGTTACAAACCCCTCTACCATTATCTTTATTTCCGTCAGTTCAAAAGAATATATGTGGTCTCTTCCTCTAGCATCATTTCTATTAGAGCTAAAAAAACCCATTTTACCGTTTTCCATAATAGTTATTCCAAGGTCGTCCATTGATGAATTAATTGGCATTCCCATATTTAAAACATTCCACAACTTTTGACTCTTATCATACTTTGCTTCAAAAATATCCAACCCTCCCATTCCGGGATGCCCGTCTGATGAGAAGTACAGGGTACTATCATTTTTTATAAAAGGAAACATCTCATCACCGGGAGTATTAATATATGGTCCCAGATTTTCGACAGATAACACTACGTTCTCACTCATATAAGCACGCCAAATATCTTTCCCTCCATATCCGCCGGGTATATTTGAAACAAAATATAGCCAATTACCATCTTTTGATATTGATGGATGTGCAAATAATGACACACTATCCCTAACAGAAATCACAAGCTCTTTGCCCGCATTCCAACTACCACCACTGCTTTTGCGTGAGTAGTATATCTTTGGTGAGGATGGTGAATCATAATTGATCGGAGAGAAAGTATAGTAAAGGTATGAGCCATCATAAGATACCGAAGTAACTCCCTCATCAAAGTTTGTATTTATTTCTGAATCTAATATCTCAGGAGGTTTCCATTCCCCTTTATCATTCTTGTTTATAACAAATATATCATTGTTCTTGAGTCCGGTTATACTGCTCAGGGAATCACCACGCGCATCAATTCGAGAAGAGGTTATGTATAAAACATTATCATTATTTGCCAAAGAGGGTGCAAACTCACTCCTGTTGGAGTTAAAAAGGTCCATTCGCTTAACAATATACCTGGTGGGCTTATCCTTCATTTTTGAGCTCTCAATCACTCCTTTTAGTCCTGAGAGACCCAAATAGTTTGTGGAATCAAGTGTCAAAAAGTCACTATATGCTTTTTCGGCTTGTAAGTATTTGCCTTCTTTATGCAGCATTTGAGCATATCTCAAATACATCAATGTGTCGGGGTATCTATATCTAATAGCATTAGCATACGCATTTGAAGCTCTTGAAGGATAATTGAGCAACCTATATGAATCGGCCATTTCATAAGCAACGACTCCGCGCAAAGCCCGTTCATTTGGCTTTATATTTCTATAATATTTTCTGTATGTTTCAGATGCAGCATAATATTCTCCCCGAAGGTACTGCATACGTGCATCCTCCAACTTAACACTATTGCAAGAAAACAATAGTGTAAGTGAAAGTAAAGCAGCAATATTTTTAAATCTAAATTTTATCACACTATTAAGCTTATAATTAATAAACTGATTTCCCTTCAACTTATTGTATTTAATGATTAATAATGTCAAGACAAACATGCAACACAAAGGCACTTAACTTTAAAGCAAAAGAAAAGGGAGTAAACCAATATGGCTACTCCCTCTATAATACAATTTGATAAATTGTTTTACTTTACTTTATTCACAATAGCTGTAAAAGCTTCCGGATGGTTCATTGCCAAGTCAGCAAGAACTTTACGATTAATATCAATTCCGTTTTTGTGAAGAGCACCCATCAAACGAGAATATGTAGTTCCGTTTAGGCGAGCTGCAGCATTGATACGCTGAATCCAAAGTGCTCTGAAATTACGTTTTTTATTTTTTCTGTCACGATAGGCATAGGTAAGACCTTTTTCCCACGTGTTCTTGGCTACTGTCCACACGTTTTTACGTGCGCCAAAATAACCTCTGGTTTGTTTTAATACCTTTTTTCGGCGGTTGCGAGACGCAACATGATTTACTGATCT
>CAZHWC010000148.1:0-2255 GCA_964535975.1 uncultured Proteiniphilum sp.
ACGAATTGCTATAATAAACAAAAGTAGGTATTGCATCATAAGAGCTAAATCCCTGACTCCCAGTATATCCGGTTGACACCCTTAACTTAAGCAAGTTCAGGATATCACTATCCTTCAAAAATGCTTCATTATGAATATTCCATCCTGCACCTACCGACCAAAACGATCCCCATCTATTATTAGCACCAGTTTCCGAAGATCCGCTCAACCTATAGTTAGCATCCAACAGATATCTGTCATCATAAGAATAGTTTATAGACATCAAACCACCGGTATTGCGTGATATCCCCTCACTTCCTGTTGGTTTACCATCTTTTAAATATCCAACACCAAATGTTATGTCATTCATTTTGTCATTAGGAAATCCTTCGGCCATCATTGCAGCATCAGCATAAGTACTACTACTTATATCAAGTTGTCCGTTTACAAACAATAAATGATCATTTATTCCTACAGAGTAACTCACACCGGCATCTGCATTTACATTTGTATGTTTTCCATTAGATTTATAATACGAACCCTTTCTAAATTCATCAGTAACTGTTGCAAACGATGTATGATTTGAAGGTTTAAAAACATCTGATGATGTAAGTCTTCGAAGAAAACCCATTCGCCCCGTCAATCTTAAATTACTGAGCAATTGCCATTCAAGATAGAAATTATTATTGATATTAGTATATTCAGATTTATCAATAGTGTTCAGGGTTGAGTTATATATTGGATTAAAGTATGTTCCAACACCACCCTTATTCCCGGTATATTGATAAGATTTAATTATTTGACCATTTTCATCATGAATACGGCTATAAGGGTTCATAACACTATAGGAAGAAAATGTTCCCCATGGCGATTCATTACTTATATTATTATCGATCAACAACTTATTTCTAAAACTAAGTTTGTTAACTCTATAAGAAAGGGTAATACCACCTGAAAAGTTTGTTCTGTTAGAGCCTTTCAAAACCCCTTCAATATTATTATAAGACAAGTCAACTCCATAGAGCATATCGTTGTCACCCCCTTCTAAATAAAAAGAGTGTTTTTGCCCCACCCCTGTTCTCACCGGTTGTGCCAGCCAATCGGTATTACTACCGGCAAGAACCTCCAGAAGCTTATTATTATATGTCTTATCTAATTCGATTTGTGACACTGCATTAGATGAAGAAAAGAGCCCGGCCATACGTTCAATCTCTAGTTTTTCCTTCGCATTAGCAAGTTGATAACTGGTTAAGTCCGGAGCTTCAACACTCAAACTACCGGTATAAGAAATTCTCATACGTCCCGACTCAGGTCTTTTAGTTTCTATTACAACCACACCATTTGCGGCCTTAGCACCATATATTGCCTTAGCAGTTGCATCCTTTAGAGTTGTCAAGCTCTCAACCAAATTCATATCCAAATCAAGAATTTTGCTTAAGTCAGCCTCAAAACCATCCAAAATAAACAATGGCTGATTAGGATTAGAAGCATACTCACCCTGTACTGAAGCAACTGTAGAGCTTCCTCTCATTGTAAAATCAGGTAAAGCATTAGGATTAGATCCACTCGACAAATTCTCTATTTGAATAAAAGAAGGGTCAATGTTTTTAAGACTCTGCAAAACATTTTGATTTCCAACTCTACGCAATTCTTCACCCTTTACTGAAGTTACAGCACCGGTAAAAGTATTAGCTCTTCTTGTAAACACACCGGTAACCACAACTTCATCCAGAGTCTCTCTTGAAGGAGTCATTTCTATCTTATAGGATGATTCTTCAGTTAATTGCACTAATTTGGTATCAAACCCTATAAAGGAAATCTCGAGCTGCTTTGTAAAACCATGAACAGTTAGACTAAAATATCCATTAATATCTGTAGCTACAGAAGAAATAGACTGTCCCTCTTCCAAACCCACTTCTTTAACATGGGCACCTGGCAAAGGATTACCAAATTCATCCATTACAATTCCGAATATAGACTTTTCTCGTAATTCCCTTTGCGAATACAAACTATTAACACATGTCACAAACAACAGTAAGAATAAAACCGATATTTTAAAGACTCGATTAATATTCAAGTTTATTCGTTTTTCAACTCTCATCTTAAAGTATTTAAAAATTATACTTCTGCAAATAAAGGCAAACAAGAGGTGAAAGATATATTTACTAGCGTCCAATTGCGACAATTGTGAGATTGTAAACTAAACTGTGTCATTAAAAAAGATTAATTATTAATTTTACAGACACATTTTAGTTATGAAAGAAGAATTCAATTTT
>CAZHWC010000149.1:0-1927 GCA_964535975.1 uncultured Proteiniphilum sp.
GCTTTCTACATGCTTAGTTTCATTTTAATTGTCGGGAAGGAGCGCGACTGAAACCACCAAACTCAATCCTTATCTTCTTAATTTTCGGAAGAGAGCCGAAGCGTCTCTCAACCTATCTTCGATTTACCTGCACCACCTGATCGGCACGCTTCGAAGCCAGAGCTTCCGGGTGATGTCTTGTCCCGTCATCTAATGTCGGGATTAAGCTTTAATCTACTATACTTCGATTAAGCAGCAAGAGCGTAATTGTTGTTGCCAGTTAAAAAGTTTGAGGATTATTATTAAAGTGCGAACCAACAATGCACTGCATGCTTACAAACCGCTTCTGCCCGCTGTCAAAACCAGTCAACCCCATTGGATTAATAATCTGTTGATTATCTGAAAGAACCCGGATACTGCTTTGTGCGTGGGTAACGCAGCAGTAATTCCTTTTTCTTTAATACAAAGATAATACTTTTTTTATAATAGTATCAATAATGTTTTTTATAAATATGTTCAATGATTTATCAACTAAATCTAATATATGTACCTTGTTGTGATATAAAATATATATTTTTGTAACGTAATTTAATTGACACAATGAATAAAATCGTATCAAAAGAAAATCTATCGGACAGGGTAGTAAAGTTTGAAATTGAAGCACCTTTAATTGCAAAAAGTCGCCGAGCAGGCCACTTTGTTATGCTAAGAGTGGGCGAAAAGGGCGAACGAGTACCTTACACCATTGCAAGCTCAGATCCTACGCGAGGAACTATCACCCTCGTTATTCAACGCGTTGGTAAATCATCCGAAAAAGTATGCCAGCTAGAGGTTGGAGATTATGTTACTGACTTGGTTGGGCCTCTTGGTAATGCCACACATGTAGAAAACTATGGAACCGTGTTGTGTGCAGGTGGTGGAGTGGGAATCGCACCAATGTTGCCAATTATTGAGGCTATGAAAAAAGCCGGCAATCGTGTGATTACTGTTATTGGCGGAAGATCAAAGGATTATATAATTCTTGAGGATGAAGTAGCTAAATACTCTGATGAGGTAATAATTATGACAGATGACGGCTCGTATGGTCAGAAGGGACTAATCACTTTGGGCGTACAGCAAGTAATCGAGCGTGAAGATGTGAATCTTTGCGTTACTATTGGTCCTGCCATAATGATGAAGTTTGTTGCTGAGCTAACCAAGAAGTATAATGTGAAAACTATGGCTTCGCTAAATACTATTATGGTAGATGGAACGGGCATGTGTGGTGCATGTCGTGTATCAGTTGGCGGAACCACCAAGTTTGTGTGTGTAGATGGACCAGAGTTTGATGCTCATCAGGTAGATTTTGATGAGATGTTGATGAGGCTAAAGGCATACAATTAATCAATTAGACAAAGAAAAGACTATATAATATGAGTACTCAAGAGTATTTAAAAGCAGAGAGAGCACAAGAGTGGCGCGAACAGATTCGTAAAACAATCAAGAACAAAGATCGATTGACTTTTACGCGTGTTGATATGCCAGAGGTTGACCCCGTGGTGCGCAGTCGCAACTATGATGAGGTGAATCTGGGTTTGACTGCCGATTTGGCTCAAGCCGAAGCAAAACGCTGCCTCGATTGTGTTGATCCAACCTGTATAACCGGATGTCCTGTTGAAATTAATATACCCAAGTTTATAAAGAATATAGAGCGTGGCGACTTTCTTGAAGCTGCCCGTGTTCTTAAGGAAACCAGCGCTTTGCCTGCAGTGTGTGGCAGGGTATGCCCACAGGAGCGTCAGTGCGAAAGTCAGTGTTTCTATACCATAAAACTAAACAAAACTCCCGTTGCGATTGGGCACTTAGAAAGATTTGCTGCCGACTTTGAGCAACAAAGTGGAAAGATGTCTATTCCCGAAGTGGCAGCACCCAATGGCAAGAAGATTGCCGTGGTGGGTTCAGGACCTGC
>CAZHWC010000150.1:0-1893 GCA_964535975.1 uncultured Proteiniphilum sp.
GTAGAATTATATTCTAAACAATAATTACATGGCAATTTTAGCATTTCAAAAACCCGATAAAGTAATAATGATTTCAGAGAGTCACTTCTCTGGTAAATTTGAGTTCAGACCCCTTGAGCCTGGTTATGGTATAACAATTGGTAATGCTTTACGTCGTATTTTGCTATCTTCACTTGAAGGATATGCTATTACTTCTGTGAAGATTGAAGGTGTTGAGCACGAATTTGCTACTATTCCGGGTGTTATAGAAGATGTAACAGCCATTATTTTAAATCTAAAAAAAGTTAGATTTAAACGTAAGGTTGAAGAGTTTGATTCAGAAATAGTAAGTATTTCTGTATCTGGAACTGATGTTTTCAAAGCAGGCGATATAAATAAAGGTTTAACAGGTTTTGAAGTATTAAATCCAGAACTCGAAATTTGCCATTTAGATAAGAAGATTGAGCTTAATATTGAGTTGACTGTTAATAAGGGCAGAGGATATGTTCCAGCTGAAATAAATAGAGCTATGTTGCCATCTGAAGATATTCAGACAATTGCAATAGACTCAATTTATACTCCTATTCGTAATGTAAAATATGAAATAGAAGATTATCGAATTGAGCAAAAGACTGATTTTGAAAAGTTAGTAATAGAGGTCATGACTGATGGATCTATTCATCCAAAAGATGCACTTAAAGAAGCGGCTAAAATTTTAATTCAGCATTTTGCTTTGTTTTCAGATGAAGCAAAAATGATGGTGGAAACAGCTGATGCAGACAGCATTGAAGAATTCGATGAAGAGGTTCTTCATATGCGTCAATTGCTTAAACGTAAACTTGGAGATTTAAATCTTTCAGTTCGTGCATTGAACTGTCTTAAAGCTGCAGAAGTTGAAACACTAGGCCAGTTGGTCACTCATAATAGAAATGACCTTCTCAAATTCAGGAATTTCGGTAAGAAGTCGTTAACCGAGTTAGAGGAAATTCTTGAAGATTTAAATCTGTCCTTTGGAATGGATACTTCAAAATATAAACTAGATAAAGAATAGAAAAATGAGACATAATAAGAAAAATAATCATTTAGGACGTACGTCTTCTCACAGAGAGTCTATGTTGTCAAACATGGCTTCATCTCTAATTTTGCACAAGCGTATATTTACCACCGTTCCTAAAGCAAAAGAACTTAGAACGTTTGTTGAGCCACTTATAACACGCTCTAAAGACGACACAACAAGTTCACGACGTATTGTTTTTAGCAAGTTAAAAAATAAATATGCTGTTACTGAGTTATTTCAGAATATTTCAGAAAAGGTAGCCGAACGTCCAGGAGGTTACACACGCATCATTAAAACTGGATATAGACTTGGTGATAATGCCGCAATGTGTTTTATTGAGCTCGTAGATTATAATGAGAACATGTTAAGCGAAAAGGCTTCTAAGAAAACTAAGACACGTCGTTCTAGACGAAAAACTGTTTCTAATGAAGCTGTATCCGAAGTAACATCGACTAAAGATACTACCACTGAATAAACTTCAGTGGATTCTAATTACCTTTTTATGTTGGTGATTGGAATACAAAATCGTTCAGGAGGTATTCTTTTTTAATTAAGAACTGTTAGACTTAATTGAATGCTAACTAAACGAAGCTGTGATTTTTAAAATGTTAAACATTAAGGAAGCGCCGCGAGTGATCGTAGCGCTTTCTGCTTTTATTTTACACAACAATTTTTATTTGAAATTGTTATATATGTCATTATGAATCATAGTTGTTTAGGTTATGAAAAAAATTATTGTTGTTGGATGTGGTTTTGGTGGGCTTCAGTTTGTAAAGCACTTGAATAAAGGTCTTTTTGATATTTTGATTATCGATAAAATTAACCATCATCAATTTCCTCCTCTTTTTTATCAGGTC
>CAZHWC010000151.1:0-1811 GCA_964535975.1 uncultured Proteiniphilum sp.
GAGGAGCTGCAAACCCATCTCCCCCAGTAGGTCCTGCATTAGGATCTAAAGGGATCAACATTATGGAGTTTTGCAAGCAATTCAATGCCAGAACTCAGGACAAAGCCGGTAAAGTATTGCCAGTGGTAATTACTTATTATACCGACAAGTCTTTTGATTTTATTGTTAAGACACCACCGGTTGCAGTTCAATTATTAGAAGCTACAAAACAAAAAAGCGGTTCTGCTGAGCCCAATCGTAAAAAGATTGCAGAAGTAACTTGGGAACAAGTTAAAACAATTGCTCAAGACAAAATGACCGATTTAAACTGTTTTAATGTAGAATCTGCAATGAGAATGGTAGCTGGAACGGCAAGAAGCCTTGGTATCTCAGTAAAAGGGGAATTTCCCGAAAATAATTAATTAAAACTTCAATTTAGACATGGGTAAACTTACAAAAAATAGAAAGTTAGCTTTGAGCAAGATTGAGGAGGGAAAAACCTATTCACTGAAAGAAGCATCAGCATTAGTGAAAGAAATCACTAATACAAAATTTGATTCTTCTGTAGATATCGATGTACGTTTAGGCGTAGATCCGCGAAAAGCTAACCAGATGGTAAGAGGCGTTGTCTCATTACCACACGGTACGGGAAAACAAGTAAGAGTTCTTGTATTATGTTCTCCAGAATCAGAACAATCTGCTTTAGATGCAGGTGCTGATTATGTAGGATTGGATGAATATATCGAAAAAATTAAGGGAGGTTGGACCGATATTGATGTGATAATCACTCAACCACAAATAATGGGAAAAATTGGTGCACTAGGTCGTGTTTTAGGACCTCGTGGTTTGATGCCTAACCCCAAAAGTGGAACAGTTACACCAGATGTTGCGAAAGCAGTACAGGAGGTTAAACAAGGAAAGATCGACTTTAAAGTAGATAAGACAGGTATTATTCACAGCTCTATAGGTAAAGTATCATTTGAAGCAGGGCAAATAGTTGATAACGCTAGAGAATTTATTCAAACGCTTATAAAACTAAAACCGACAGCAGCAAAAGGAACTTATA
This sequence comes from uncultured Proteiniphilum sp., assembly GCA_964535975.1. Lineage (GTDB taxonomy): Bacteria > Bacteroidota > Bacteroidia > Bacteroidales > Dysgonomonadaceae > Petrimonas. Next base: position 1,046 of record CAZHWC010000151.1, read on the forward strand.
TTAAAAGTATTTATCTTTCAAGCACAATGAGTCCTGGAATTAAAGTGGACACAAAGTCATTTGAAGAGATTTAATTTATAACAAGTAAAGAATCTATGAAAAAGGAAGATAAAAACAATATTATAGAGATGATTGCAGCTAACCTGCAAGAATACGAAAACTTCTATCTTACTGATATTGCTACTCTGAATGCAGAGAAAACAACAACTTTAAGAAAAGAATGTTTCAAGCAGGACATAAAGCTGTTAATGGTGAAGAACACCTTGCTAAAAAAAGCATTAGAAACAATTGAAGGGAATTTTGAAGAGCTATATCCAGCATTAAAAGGCAATACAGCTATTATGTTCTCTAATAATGCTAATGCTCCTGCTAAGCTTATTGAAACTTATAAGAAAAAGAAGGCTACTGTACCTGCACTAAAAGCTGCATACGTACAAGAAAGCATCTTTGTTGGAGCAGAGACTCTAAAAGACCTTGTAAACATCAAGAGCAAAACAGAACTTATTGGAGAGGTTATCACAATATTGCAATCACCTGCGAAGAATGTTATATCAGCTCTTCAATCCGGAGGTACTACCATACATGGAGTATTAAAAACACTTTCGGAAAAAGAAAATTAATTTTCACAACAAACAAAAGAATTAGTAATCAATTTAATAAATACAAAAATGGCAGACTTAAAAGCATTTGCTGAACAATTAGTTAACTTGACAGTAAAAGAGGTTAACGAACTTGCTGAAATATTAAAAACAGAATACGGTATTGA
>CAZHWC010000152.1:0-1778 GCA_964535975.1 uncultured Proteiniphilum sp.
GTGAAATTTGTGAGGGCGGTCCTCCAATCCGAATGGGATTCCCTAATCTTTTATACTTTATGCTTTTCCTTTTTGTTTATGGTTATACGGTATTGTGTATTTGTAAAATAGTAGTTACATTTGCATAATACGTGTAACTCAAAGTGTTAATAGTAATCTAACACTTTGGAATTTAAAAGCTAGAGATATGCAGTCAATAATAATAAGCAACTACAAAAATCTTCGTCACTTGGATTTGAACTCTCTATCGAGGGTAAATCTGATAGTAGGCAATAACAATGTAGGGAAAAGCACTCTTTTGGAGGCGATTATGATATATGCATCTGAAGGAAGTATATCTGCATTGCTGGATGTTTTGCAGGTTCGCGGTGAGTTGTATACTCCCGGAGGTGCGGGAATTGATGCTGACAGGCAGATGGAGAGTTTTTGTTCGCTGATTTCGGACAGGAATATTGCTCTTTTTACTAACTCTGGAATTGAGATATCGACTAATGATAGTGATGGAATAAGGAGTTTAAAGTTAAGACTTGTTGCATATGTGGAGTCTCAGAAGGATAATATTAATCAGGGAGTCAGAAGGAAGATATTAGAGCGTAATTTTTCGGTATCGGAGTATCCTGATGCCGTATATGGTTTACTTGTTGAGTCTTCATATAGTAATGGAAGCAGTAGAGAGGTGCTTCATTCTTTTGAGCATAGATTGAGGTCGGTTCCTCCGCTACAACCATTGCCACCTGTGCAGTATGTTAAAACAAATCAGCTTGCAAGAACTGAAAATGCAGTGCTTTTTGACAAAATTGCTCTTACTGCTCTTGAGCCTGAAATTATCAGGGCTTTAAATATTATTGAGCCGGGAATTGATGCTATTAATTTTCTTATGGATGAGTATAGTCCTGAGCAACAGCGTGTGCCTTTGATAGTGTTTAAGGGCAATAATAAGAAGATTAGGCTTTCGACTATGGGTGATGGTATCAACAGGGTTTTGACTATAATTTTGGCTTTGCTAAACGCCAAGGATGGGTATTTACTGATTGACGAATTTGACAATGGTCTTCACTATTCTGTACAAACTCAGCTATGGAAGATTGTCTACGAGTTGTCGAGGAAACTAAATGTGCATGTATTTGCTACGACACATAGCAGTGACTGCATAAAGAGCTTTGTGGATGCTGACAGCGAAAATAGTGGCAAGCTGTTGCGCCTGGAGGAGGCAGAAACGGATATTATAGCAATTCCATTTAACGATCAGGAAAGACTTAAATTTGCAGTTGAACAAAGAATTGAAATCAGATAATGAAAACAAAAAAGAGTTACCTTATTGTGGAGGGGAAAAATGACGTGATTGTTATTTCTAACCTATGCCGTGAACACAAGATTGCAAATGATATATTTTCAATTGAAAAGAGTGATAGCAAAGAGAATGCTATTATGCAATTTGATATTTCTATTAATGAGTTGGCAACTAGGACTAAGACTGTAGGGATTGTTGTAGATGCCGACACTAATATGGGGAGCACCTGGCAAAAGATAAGGACTAAGATTGAAGGGACAAATCAGTATAACAACATACCTAAAAAGCCTGGAAAGATGAACCGGGTAAGCCTATGGGACAAGCTATAACTTCACATATTCTAAACCCAAAAACTCAAGCTGCTGGTTTATTTATACAATGGATTAAGGATTTATTTGAAATCTAAGAGCAATGATTGACTTTTTGTTTTTTGAAAAGATTGGTTTTAATTTGAGAACCAGTCTTTGAAGTCGTTGTTTTTGGCGCG
>CAZHWC010000153.1:0-1770 GCA_964535975.1 uncultured Proteiniphilum sp.
AAAAGAGCGTGAGCTATTCCCATTTGCTTGTTCAGAAAGCCCGACCAAAGGCTGTAATACGAAGCAAAAAGGGAACGCCCACGCCTTAGCGCAGGCGTCTCCACTCTTATTTCCTGTATTACATTGAAAAATTGGTCGTATTTTCTGAACAGGAATTTTAGAAGCGAAACGCTATGTTATATGTCTGTTGTTTTTTTGTTCTTTTATCTCATATATTGCTCATATATTGTAATTGTATACAAAGGTCTTACATTTAGTTTGAATACACAACACTATTTTGTTAAACATTATAAATCTAATTATATGTTTTATTTGCATTTTTATTTCTTTGAAATGATATAGAATACCACATGTGCAAAACCTGCAAATGCAGCTTGCTTCAAAAGTTTTCTTCTATTATTTCTACAAAGTCAAGTTTAATAAGCTCCCAATCTTTACCTTTTAGGCAAATTGGATCAATATCTTTATCAGCAAAAGAGAAATCAACAAAGTTGTCAATAATCTGATCTCTGTCGTGGGTGTATTCATAACGTTGACTATGACTCTCCAGCATTTCTGCCAGTGTGTATGTGTTTAAGAGTTCGTGTAAATCCCAAAAGTCCTTTTTTCTTCCACCTCGTGATATAACATCAATTTTCATTGCTGTGACATCATCTAAGCTTGCAATTCTTATATTGTCTATAATATCATATGGGTCGTTCATCTCATCATGATAAAACATATCTACCTTGATATTATCCCCTTCCGAATCTCCTATGTAGTATGAGCGACCAAATGATACTATATCAGATGTATCTGTACAATAATAATATGAGAAGTTATTCTGAAAGAATTTTTCAAATGAAGTAAAGTCCAGACTATCATATGGTGCGTTTGTAAATAAGTCAATATCTACCGATTTCCGATGCCCCATTCTTAGACTTAATGAAGTGCCTCCTACTAATAAGAAGGGTTTGAATAAAGGTTCTTGCATTATTATATTCAGTACTTTCTTCAATAATGGAGTTACGGTACTATAATGCAATTTTGTTGAATTTGTCTTATCCATTAGATCTGTTAACTTTTTTATTAATTGTCCTAACTATCTTAGGTTTATATTGTCTTAGCTCTCTTTCAGAAACGTTGTAATACCGTTTAATCTCCTCTACCTCCTCGTCGCTTCCCCGTTCTAATACTCTTGTGATAACAGCTTGTTTGTGTTTTCCCCAATTTATATTATTGAAATCTGCATCCCAAAAGATAGATTTTCGAATTCTGGGCGGCGTAGGATATTTATCTGTTAGTTCCTTATCTCTTTGTAGTTTTATTTCATAGAAAGATTGAAGAATCAACAGAAAACCCTCCTCGTATTTTAGTGCTTCTTCTATCTTTAAAGCTTGTGATGTAGTCAGGTTTCGTCTACCTCCAATAATGGCATTAATAGTTTGATAAGGAATATCTGTCTCCTCTGCTAATTGACGCTGAGTGATATTTCTTTTCTTAAGCTCCCTTTCTATTACTTTGCCAGGATTGATTCCTTTTAGTATATTAATGCGATTATACATATCATTGCTTTATTGGTTTGGAGCAAAGATATAAATAAATAAACAAAAGTGTTTATATCGCAATCACTTTTTGCCTTTTAGTAATAATTTAATGTGACATTAATTGTCAAACTACCTCCTTCTTTTTATTAGGAGGCATATTGTCTGTGATTATATTTTCAGGCTTAATAGTCGAATCAATACTATTTGGTACTTTTGTGTTGAGTTTTAAATCATTATGTGTGTC
>CAZHWC010000154.1:0-1759 GCA_964535975.1 uncultured Proteiniphilum sp.
GCGCTTGTTACAGCCAGTGCAGCCGCATTCACGTCCACAATTGTTCCCATACCTGTTTCATATCTCTTTTGGGTAATTTCATATCCTTTTTTAGCTTGCTCCACAGATGATTCTGTTGCCACAACTTGTTCAATGCTCTTATTCATCATCTCCAGGTTGTTTTTTACAGATAGCTTTAATCCGCGCTCTATATCTTTACGTTGCTCTTTCATTTGCATTAGCTGAATTTTTGACTGCTGAATGCTATGTTGTCTCTGACCACCATTGAAAATAGGAATTGCAAGATTGATTCCTACCACCGAATAAGGGTCCCAGCGATAGTTGCCTATTTTAAAGTCATTGTTTTGACTCATATACATATAGCTAAATGTTGAGGTTAGAGTTGGTAGTAATTGCATTTTTTGTATCTCTAGCCCTTTTTTCGCTATGTCTGTTTGCAAATCAAATTGTTTCAACTCACTGTTTGAAGCAAGATTCTCATCTGCAGCCACAATAGCATTAAACATGGTCTCCTCATAGTCAAGTAGCGAGCCACTTATTACAATTTCTTCATCAGCATCAATTCCCATCAGCATTTTTAATTGCAACTCTGCAATTTTCATCGCATTTTCAGCTTGCAAGATACTTGGTATAATACCTTTTAGTCTCACTTCAGCTGTGATGACATCGTATTCTGCAACTATTCCCTGGTTATATTTATGCTTTATATTATCCAAATTAATAGAGTCATTGCGGTATGTTTCTTTAAAAACATTATGGCTTTCTTTGGCTAGCAAGTTATTATAAAATGATTTTTTGACTTGATTAGCCAATTCTATTTTTGATGCACGTGCCTGCTCAATAGTGAAAGCCAAATCCACTTTGCTCATCTGTATGTTTTTCCAAAGGGAAGGAACTACAAGAGGAAGGCTAACATTTACTCCACCCGACCACATGTTTTTTCTTCCCACCTGTATTCCGGCATTCGGATCTGCATCAGGGTCAGGAGCCATTGCGCGCCCCATCACATCTAGTATTTTCAACTCCTCTTCATTAAACTTCGACGGATCCACACCACCCATCATATCAAATGCACCATCAAGGTACATAGTCTGACGCTTAATTGTGCGCTGATACTGTCCAATCAGGTCTACCTGTGGCATCAGTGCACCATAAGTACTTTTCTTGGAGTATTCTTTTTTAGTAATCTCCATATCTGCTATCTTAATTGTTGGATTCTCGCTTAGAGCAATCTCAATTGCTGTATTCAAATCCACAACCAGCTTTGTTCCCTGAGCCATCATTGGCTGCAAGGCAAACATTGTGCATATCGTCATCAAGACGAACCGTAGTTTTTTAGTTGTCATATAGTATCTTAATTATTTTTCGTTATTCATTTCCTCCAAAAACTTGTCAATTATCTCAATTCCCTTATGTGTAGATATACCTCTTATAAAGTTTATCATCATCGTAAAGAATAGGTCTTGATGCGAAAATGTGGGCTTTTCAATATAAGCAGCTCTCATATATGTGTAATTGCTTTCTTCCACCAAAAAGGCTGCCACATCAATATTCAATTCTTTTCTGATATACCCATCCTCTATTCCTTTTCTTAGAGCCTCTTTCATATATTCCTTGTTTTTATCTACATTATCCAAAATCTCTTTGTGAATAGCAGGGTAGTATCTTTCTATATCCTGAAAAAACCTTACAGAGGGTAGGTCTTCATTTTTGTGCATATCTATGAAATACAAAAAGACTTCTATGATATTGGCGGATT
>CAZHWC010000155.1:0-1745 GCA_964535975.1 uncultured Proteiniphilum sp.
AGTGCTGAAAGCATCTAAGCACGAAGCCTACCTCAAGATTAGATCTCTTTAAGGGTGGTTGTAGACTACGACCTTGATAGGCTGCAGGTGTAAGTGCGGTAACGTATGTAGCCGAGCAGTACTAATTGCCCGTTAGCTTTATTTTCGTGCAAGACTTTTTTATAAGCAGGCTTTGATAAATAATGCTTAGTATTTAATTTATATTGAGTTTATTAGTTTTTTTTACTTTTCATCATGTCTATCCTATAATGTTAATTAGTTATTATACTATTAACAGCAAAGATATTAAGGTGGCTGTTGCGTTGGGGTTCCACCTCTTCCCATTCCGAACAGAGAAGTTAAGCCCAACATCGCCGATGGTACTGCATACAAGTGGGAGAGTAGGTAGCCGCCAATTTTAATTAAAGCCTCGAACGAGTAATTGTTCGAGGCTTTTTTTGTTATGCATGCAATAAACCAAACCTGTAAATCCTTATAAGTGAAGAGTGATTGTTTTAAATCTTTCTTGCTATAATGGCTACAGCATTTAGATGCTGTTTATGCTTCCTGAATATACTTCTCATTTCTAGAATTCGCTCTTTAGCTTTACTGTTTGTCAGTATATTGTAGCCGATCTTTAGTGTTCTTAGAAAACCTTCATCATCAATAATTCTTTTCTTTTCTAACAAGTGCATCTCATTGGTGAATACTCTTACTATTTCGAATCCTTTTTTAATTAGAAGATTCTTCCATTCTTCTTCTGTGAGTGGGCGTGCATGTACTTTAATAGATAGTTGCAGGTCTTTGTTTATTTCATTTAGCTTATCTTTGTCTATATTTCTTAGCCCTAGTTCATGAATAGCGTATAGCCCATTTTGTTTAAGTATTCTATGCGCTTCTCTTACTATTTCAGATTTTCTCTCATTGTTGTGCATTGTGAGCATAGCTTCTCCCATAACTTTATCTTTGCTCATAGATTCTAATCCGGAGTCGGATGCGGAGGCAAATTTAAAATTAACATTATTGTTAGACTTGAATTTCTTACTCAATAATTTTACCACATCTCCGTCGGCATCTATGCCTATATAAGATTTTGGTTGTTGAGCAATTATTTTAGCTGCTGTAAAGCCTATTCCAGGAGCAAACTCAACTATGCTGTCTGCTGATGATATATGTAGATTACTTAGGAGTTTTAATGTGAGCTCTTTTCCTCCCGGACGTAGGACTCTTTTACCCATTTTGGCTAATATCCAATGTCCTTGGGCTTTGTCTAATTCTTTTGTATCCATGTTGTTTAAAGTTAAACATATCATGATAATACTCGTTGTACAGGTCACTTTATTAGCAAAAGATGATAGCCTATGACATATGAGTATTAATGATGATTATGCTGTGATTATAATGTTGTTATACATATTATATAACGTTATTGCTTTTTCTATGTTTTACTAATCTTCTTTATTAGGCCATGTCATTTATAAACAATATGTGAAATAGATAAGTACTTTGACAATCAAATGAAAAAAGGGTATTTCACTATTAGTGAAACACCCTCTGAGGTTTGTAATTAGCTCTATGCTTATGCTATATCTAAAGTGACTTGCTCTCCTTTGTCAAGTTGTAATTCAATAAATCCGTTTTTGTCTGATATTTCTACACCATTAGATTTTACAGATTTAGAATAGTCAGGCTTTTTAATCTTATACGATCTATTTGTTTCTGCCTTTATTACTATACGATTTATTTTGCCATTAGTCCAACTTGCA
>CAZHWC010000156.1:0-1730 GCA_964535975.1 uncultured Proteiniphilum sp.
AGCCCCACACGCAGTTTCCAAGGTATTGAAAACTACTCGATGAACTCATAAAGTTAAATTAAATGTATAAAATAGGACTCGATGACTTCATAAAATGCTATTAAATACATTTGAAACACCCCTATTTTCCGCTCAAACAGCATTACCGATCAAAGATGTTGCGCAAACGCCCCTTAAAGTCGCATTTACACAATAGTTTTTTTTGACAAAGGATTAAACATTTAATACAATTGAGTATATAAAATACGCATTGGTTTATTTATTATAGATACTTTGATAATCGCTATAATATGACCAGACTTCAATAACAACAAAAAGGGACTCCAATTTGAAGTCCCTTTTTATTTTCTCATAAGAATTAATCTCTAAATCCGGGTAGAATACTAGAATTAATTGTACAGAGCAAATTCGTCTTTACCATAAGCCATTTTCTTCAATCCTACGAACATTGCAAAAGGCACAAGCAATAAAACAATTGCCCAAACAATATTTCCTACGATTGATCCTTTTTTCATGTTATTCACAAAAATGTGACCTAAGAACCCTTCAATCACTAATAGTAATCCAATTAATAGGTTAGTATTATTGGTTGTTCCGGCAAAAAAATTAATTGCAAAAACAAGTACTCCAATAATCATAACAAATACCCCTGAATACTTTGCTATCTCTTTCATTGTATAATATATTATGTTGTTGATTTCGTAACGCAAATAAACACAAAATTCGTCAGTTTATAAAATAATTCAAGTAAAATATTCAAACATAAGCACATTTAAAGAGTAAACTCATAAATTGAACAGCATTTTGAAGAAGAAAAGTACAAAAATGATTATTTTTGTATTTTTAAAATTTATATCAGTATTATGAAATTTGTCAGAACGATCCTTGGTTTTATCTACCAATGGTTTGTCTTTTTACCAATATTTTTAGTATTAACTATAATCACTGCAATAATTGTAATGATTTTTGCTACAATATTTGGAAGCAGATTTTGGGGATACTATCCTCCCAAATGGTGGTCGAGGATTGCTTGCTGGCTTGCCCTTTGCAGAATTAAAAGCTCTGGACATGAGAATTTAGATCCAAAACAATCATATGTATTTATTGCAAATCATCAAGGTTCTTTTGATATATTTCTTACTTATGGATTCCTTAATCAAAATATCAAGTGGGTACAGAAACAAAGTCTTAGAAAAATACCATTGGTGGGCTTTGCATCAGAAAAAGCGGGTCATGTTTTTGTTGATAACACAAACGCAACTACCCGCTCTAATACAATAAAAGAAGCTAAAGAACAAATAACGGATGGAGTATCAATAATGCTTTTTCCGGAGGGATCTAGAACCAGAACGGGGAAAATGGAAAAATTCAAACGAGGTGCTTACCATATTGCATACGATCTTGAGCTACCTATAGTTCCTTTAACGATTAACGGCCCCTTTGATGTTCTTAAAAGAGGAACTTTCAAAATAAATCCGGGCAAAATGGAATTGATTATTCACAAGCCAATTCCAACTAAAGGAATAAATGAAGAACAAATACCTGAAATTATAAATCAAACAAAAGAAATAATAAGCTCGGGATTGTGGGAAAAATATAAATAATGTAGTTGAAAAAAATTACTTCATGATTGTTTTATTAATATGCTAACTTGATAAAGTAAACTAGGAGTATATATATAAAAAAGAAATGGTTGTCTCACGACAACCAATCTCCATTGTTAACCTTAA
>CAZHWC010000157.1:0-1725 GCA_964535975.1 uncultured Proteiniphilum sp.
CTTGTGATCTCCGTCCAATAATGGTTGATTCCCGATTCTTTGAGTTGGAAGCGTATGGTGTTCACTATCCAGTATGCCAACAACCCGAAGAACAGGTGGGCATCCGAACGCTCGTCTTTCTGATGGAAAATGGGACGCAGGTTGAGATCCGTCTTCAGCTGCCGGTTTGTGGACTCGATCTCCCTAATCAGATTATAATAATCCCATGTTACTCTCTCGTCTAGGGAAGCAATATTGGTGCGTAGAAAATAAATCCCGCTGTCACGGTCAAAGTCTTCTTCTGACCGGATACGCCACGATAGGTCGGACATTTGGTTTGTGTTTTTTGTGCTGCGGGTATATGTCACGTCATAGAATTTGGCAATCGAAGGGTAGCGTCCCATGGCGCGGCCGACCCGCTCAACGACTTTATCATAGTTTTTTGTGCCGCCTTTTTTGCCCAACGCCTCTTTCGCCTTTTGAAGTTCAGTCTCGAAACGTTCCTTGAACTGCCCTTTCATCGAGCTTTCTTTCAGCCCTTTGGACGGGGAGTTGATTTGCAGGTAATAATCCCCTCCTTCCTTATGCTCGACTTCCCTGAGACGGATTTCCCGGTTTTTACAATCATGCACTACCACGGTTTTACCGCCGGTTTTCAATTCATAATCCGTCAGATGCTTGCGCGACACACATAGATAGTTATACCCCTTTTCCCTGATCAGCGCCAGGTTGTCTTCCGTGGCGATTCCGGCATCGATGACCACAAGGGCTTTCTCCCCGGGATTGTCACGGGCCGGGCTCTCCCGGATGACATTCTCTATCATGTCGGGAAGGGACTTCGGGTCTGCCATGTTTCCCTCCAATACGGACGAATACCGGATGAACCCATCCGTGTTGATGCAGAGCGCCAACACAAGAAGTTTGCAGTCGTTGCGCCTCTCCTTGCTGCGGCCGAAGGCGGCTTTCTTGCTGTTTTGTTTTCTGCCTTGAAAGTAAAAATTTGTCAAATCGAAAAGCAGGATGCGGTTCGACAAATTGAACAGCGTGTCGGTCTTATCACATAAGTGTCGTTCCAGCTTATCCTTAATCTTATACAAATCAGGGGCTACCTGATAAGAGGTCTTGTATCCGGGCAGAACCTCTTGCCGGCCATAAACCAGTTCGCAGACAGCGGAATTTTCCTTCATCACGCGCAGCGCTTTTAACTCCGAGGGGGAATAAACAGTACGTGTGACCAGGTGTGACAGGGCGGCATTCATGCGGGATTCACTCCAACCTTCCTTTTCCAGCAGCTTGTCAAGTTCCAACTGGCGGATGGCTTGCAGGCAGAGCCATTCGGCGCCGACTTCCCGGGCGTCGGTATGTTTCATTGTTCCTGAATCGACCATGCGCCGGGCTTCCGCCGTTGAATCATCGATCACTTTTTGTACAATGTCCACACTGCCCTGTTCGACCATCATAGCCCAATACTTCTCTATATGCCCGCGCACTATCGCCGGGTAGTGGGCGAATGCATCCCCGAAGATTGTCTGTTGGTCGCGATGTTCGCTCATCCAGGTCAGCCCCTTTCCGATATCACGGATATCCTCCGGACGAAGTCCCGAAAGGAACCCCACGTTGAGCAGGATGCGGGAACGGACTTTTCCCACCCTGTCACGGAACGTCTCCTTGATGCGGTAATATTTTTGTTCGCATCCTGTTCCCGGATTATATCGTATCTCTGAAATGAAATGCATCGCCCCAAAG
>CAZHWC010000158.1:0-1597 GCA_964535975.1 uncultured Proteiniphilum sp.
TTTATTCTACTTTGGCATCTTGCGCGGCTGAATCATATTTTCAGGTTTCAAGATATCATCAAGTTGCTCTTTATCCATCAAGCCACCTTCAAGGATAAGATCATACACACCCTTGCCGGTGCTTAAGGCTTCGGCAGCAAGCTTGGTTGAAGCTTCATATCCCAGGTATGGGTTAAGAGCTGTCACCAATCCGATACTGTTCATTACCATATCTCTACAATGGTCCACATTGGCTGTTATTCCCGATACGCAGCGCAAACGCAATGTTTCGATTCCTTGGATTAACATTTCAATGCTTTCTAAAATAGAATATGCAATTATTGGTTCCATCACATTAAGCTGCAACTGACCAGCCTCTGAAGCCATTGTTGCGGTGAGGTCATTGCCTACCACTCTATAAGCTATCTGGTTTACAACTTCCGGTATAACAGGATTAACCTTACCGGGCATAATTGACGAACCCGGTTGCATTGGTGGTAAGTTTATTTCATTTAGACCGGTGCGAGGACCTGAAGACAATAGTCTTAAGTCGTTGCATATCTTTGACAACTTAACAGCAACTCTCTTTATTACTGCTGAGTTCATGATAAATACTCCTGTATCGGAAGTTGCCTCAATAAGGTTTGGAGCCAACACAACAGGAACTTTTGAAACTTCGGCAAGATAGTCTGTGCACAGACCGGCGTATGCAGGGTCGGAGTTGATGCCCGTGCCAATTGCTGTAGCGCCCATATTTGTTTGACATAGCAACATTCTGTTTTGTCGCAGCCTCTCTACTTCCTCTTCGAAAGTAACCGCAAATGCTTCAAACTCTTGTCCCAATGTCATCGGGACAGCGTCCTGAAGTTGCGTACGCCCCATCTTTATTATATCTTTAAACTCTACAGCTTTTTCACGAAATGCATCAAGCAACTCTTTCAAAGCACTCATAAGGCTTCCGATGCTATTATAAATCGCAATTTTAAGTGCTGTGGGATATGCGTCGTTTGTTGATTGAGACAGGTTGACATGATTATTGGGATGACAATGCTGATAGTCGCCTTTTTCGTAGCCCATTATCTCAAGAGCTCTGTTTGCAATCACCTCGTTGGCATTCATGTTTGTAGAAGTGCCTGCACCACCTTGTATCATATCTACCACAAAGAATTCATGCAGTGCTCCGCCTTTAATCTCTTCGCAAGCCTGCACAATGGCATCTTTTACTTTTGTATCCATCAATCCCAGTTGATGGTTTGCCAAAGCTGCAGCTGCCTTAACATCGGCAAGCGCATTTACAAACTGCGGATAATGATACAATCTGGAACGACTGATGTTGAAGTTTTCAACAGCTCTCACGGTTTGAACACCATGATAATACTCAACGGGTATTTCCATTTCACCAAGCAAGTCATGCTCGGAGCGGGTTTTTCCACTTAGTTTCATACGATATTATAATATTTAAAATTTAAAGCACTTGCTTCTTTATTAGTAATGCTATTATTATTTTTTTCAAAATTACAATATTTATTACAATTAACAAGATATGCGATTGAGAATAAATGATCATACGTTATTGATTCTAAAAAATAGGAGTAATTACTTCATCAACTTAAGTTTA
>CAZHWC010000159.1:0-1580 GCA_964535975.1 uncultured Proteiniphilum sp.
AACACTCAACAATCAAACATGTTTTTTAGAAAATAAGACAGCCTTCAAAGAAATATTCATTAAAATTATTGGTTTTTGAGAATTCAAGTTGTATATTTGCTTTGTTCTGAGTATGTTATAACATTTAAAAATCAAGCATTATGGACAACAAGAAGGAAGTTAAGAAATTGACAGAACTGGATTTCCCTGAACTGAAAACGGACAACCCATCTCCGGATCAGATGTATTGTCGATTTTACAAAGAAACGTGGACAGGTTGGGAAGTAATTAAATGTTCCGATGATTATTCATCAGAAGACGATTGTAGAAGGGCTGCCGCTTGGGCCGGAGCAGATGGATATTCCTGGACAGGAAGAAGCTGCTAGAACATAGTGCATAAGCGACATTGCACTAATTAGATTGCCTATTTCGAACTTCAATACAGCATTGAAGCTCGAAATAGGTTTTTTATTAATGAGAATTATTAATGAGAAACTATTCCTCTTCGTATTGTTCCAGCTCCTTCTTTTGCTGTTTCTTCGTATTCACCATACGCACATAACCGCGCTCGCGTCGCAGCTCCCTGTTAATATTGTCGCCCACCTCAGCTGCAAGCTTGCTGTCCTGCTTTCCCAGCTCAATAACACTGTTGAGCACCATCAGCACCATATTCAGGTCTTTATAGCTCCTTATCTTGCGGTCATTTCCCAATGATGAAGATAGGTTATCATCCTCACGATTTTCCTCAAGTTCTATGATTTCATTATTAAGGATAATTAGTTCTTCAATAAAGGAGATTAAATTAGCCTTCTCTAATGCAAGTTTAAGATAATAATAGTTCATGAGACTTATTTCAATATCGCTCACTGCCAATTTTTCATCACTGACATTGCGCGAGCCAATCTTAATACGCAATGGTTTGAGAAAGATTTGCAACAATTTGGCAGTATCTGCACTCACATATCCTTTAATACTAGATATTCTGTCGATAATATCTCGCAAGCTTGCCAATCTTTTTCGTCGCTCCTTATGCAGCTTTTGTATTTTGGGTGTAAGATAATGTTTCGATTCAGGCTTGTAAACCGTAAGTGTAATATCATGACGTTTCAACAGTCCAATACTATCAATCAAATGTGGGTGTTGAAAGTTTGCTCTCTCAAGCATCTCAATAATTCTGCAATAAAGTGTAACATAGGTATTATTCTTTATGTCACGCATAAAACCTGTTTCAAAATCAATATACTCCATATCTATAGTGTTTGCTTATCACATTAAATAGTTTGTTTCAGTGTCTAATTCAAAGATAACTCAAAAAGAGCAAACAGCAATATTGATTTACCATAAATGCTATTTTATAAAAGCATTAATCACTACTCGTTGGTTATCATCATCACTTTATAAAAACACTAAACACTACCGGTTGGTTACCTTCATCATTTCATAAAAGCACTAAACACTACTAGGTGGTTATCATCATTATTTTATGAAAACACTAATCATTACTGGTTGGCTAACATCATTACTTTATAAAATCACCGAACACTACCGGCTGGTTATCATCATTACTTTATAAAATCACTAAACACTACTGGTTGGTTATC
>CAZHWC010000160.1:0-1545 GCA_964535975.1 uncultured Proteiniphilum sp.
AATCGGCAGAACAACAAGTAGAGCAAAAAATAAAAGAGAAATCGGCACGTGAAACTCGTAATGCCCTGGATAGAGGCGAAAAGAAGTTAGATCATGTAGTGCAGGATGCTGTATCGGGCAATGCAAGTGGTAAATCGAGTGCATCTAAAAAGAGCGACAGAGGGGTATTAGCTGCTGATAAGAAAACCGGGTCGAAAGAAGTATACGTTTCAGCAACAAGAGGAAGTAACAGGAACAATGGAAGCATTGACGCTCCGTTCAAAGATTTGCAAAAAGCTGTTGAAGAAGCACCTGAGGGTGCTGTGATTTTGGTTGCTGAGGGGAACTATCAGGGTAAGCTTGATGCCGGATATATCAAAATAGACAAGTATCTTTCAATTGTTGGCGGATTCAGTGATGATTTTTCAAACTGGGATCCTTTAAGGTTTCAGACCATGATTCGCCCAGGTGCAGCAGCATCCGGCACGGGAGCCAACCATGGACTGTTAGATATCTATGTGAAAGGAAAACGAAAAGGGCTTGTCTTAATTGACGGACTGATCCTGGACAAAGGTGAAGTGAATTGTTATTTTTTGCCGGATTCGTCCAATCCCAAAAGTGGAACTCCCGAAGGTTGTGAGACGGGCAGATTGGATCCTCCTGGATTTCAATCCTCCGGTGCACCGAAGATGGACAAGGTTTCGGTTTCGAATCAACTGATTCACGGTGATGTTGAAGGACAGGTTACCATTCGCAACTGTGTATTGATGAATGGTACTCATTTTGGAATTCAAATGGGAAATATTGGAGGACATTTTGACATATATAACAATGTGTTTCTGGCAAACAGAATGGCTGCCTGTGAAGTACGCAGTATGAATAAAAATCCGGGCGAGGCAACCGTGGATTTTTATGATAACACTGTGATGTTTGTATGGCGACGCGATCCGATGCCCGGTGACAAAGACATGGGCTACGGTTTCCGTTATATGACTGGTGTCAATGCTAATGTATTCAATAACATTTTTGGCTGTATTGACTTTGCTGCTTTAGATCGCACCTATATCGATTCCGATAAAAGTAAAGAAGCAGTCCGCAAAACTTCTGCATGGGATAATCTTTTCTTCAGTAATATAGAAGCTGATATCACGTTGCCGTCGGGTGGAGGTAAATTTATGCGTGTTTTTGCCAAAGATTTCGAGGACGTGGATCAGCTTGTTGAGTATGAGGGAAATCACGAGGTGACAGAGGCAGAAGCCTCACAATTGGTAAAAGCAATTGATTCGGCATACCTTAAAGGTTTCTTAAGTATGGAAGGGACTTCCTCAATGACCCATAACCCCAACTCATCTGAAAACATACTGAGATCTGTTTTGGGGATGAATCAGCGTGGGACTTCAAGTTACACAGTTTCAATGTATATGAACCGTTACCCGCTTGATAAAGTCGGAAATCTGTTTGGAGCTGTCAGAGGATATGGAGCTCAAATTCCTGAATAATCAATAAATTAGAGAATTTAAATGACAACAGAAATACAAACAAAACCTATCACCGACGCCTTGCAAA
>CAZHWC010000161.1:0-1530 GCA_964535975.1 uncultured Proteiniphilum sp.
AGCCAAAAAATAACTTGATATGGTATTAGTTGACGGACTGGCAGTAGAGTTTGGAGGGACAGCATTGTTCTCTGATATTTCATTTGCTATAAATCCCAAGGATCGCATTGCGCTTATGGGAAAGAACGGTGCAGGCAAATCCACATTGTTGAAGATTCTTGCAGGTGTGAAGGAGCCAACCAGAGGAAGAGTTTCAATGCCCAAGGATTTCACTATTGCTTATCTTCCGCAGCATCTGATGACTGAAGATAATCGTACTGTGTTTGAAGAAACTGCTCAGGCTTTTTCGCACATTCACCAATTGGAGGAGGAGATTGAGCATATAAATAATGAGCTTACTATAAGAACCGATTATGAGTCGGATGAATACATGGAACTTATAGAGCGTGTTTCTGCATTGAGTGAAAAGTTTTACGGAATTGAAGAAACAAATTATGATGCAGCAGTAGAAAAGACATTGCTTGGATTAGGTTTTACAAGAAACGACTTTGGCAGATTGACATCAGAATTTAGCGGAGGTTGGCGTATGCGTATTGAACTGGCTAAGATTCTTTTACAAAATCCCGATGTTATTTTGCTGGATGAGCCCACTAATCACCTAGACATTGATTCTGTTGAGTGGTTTGAGGATTTTCTTATTAACAGTGCCAAGGCAGTGGTTGTAATCTCGCACGACCGTGCTTTTGTTGACAATATCACCAACCGGACCATAGAGGTTACGATGGGTCGTATTTATGATTATAAAGCAACTTATTCTCATTATATGGAATTGCGCAAGGAGCGACGTGAACAACAGCAAAAACAGTTTGACGACCAGCAGAAGATGATTGCCGAAACCAAAGAATTCATCGAACGTTTTAAAGGCACATATTCAAAAACACTGCAAGTGCAATCTCGTGTAAAAATGTTGGAGAAACTTGAACTGGTGGAAGTAGATGAGGTTGACACATCAGCATTGAAGCTTCGTTTTCCTCCAGCACCTCGTTCGGGGAGCTACCCTATTATTACTGAAAGTGTGACTAAGTCATATGATGAGAAGCTTATTTTCAAAGATGTGAATTTCAGTATTGAAAGAGGTGAAAAAGTAGCATTCGTTGGTAAAAATGGTGAGGGAAAGTCTACACTCGTGAAATGCATCATGGATGAAATCAGCTATGGTGGAAATTTACAATTGGGACACAATGTAAAGATTGGATATTTCGCACAAAACCAAGCATCACTTCTGGATGAAGATCTCACTGTTTTTCAAACTATTGATGATATTGCTGTGGGTGATATACGCACAAAGATTCGTGACATCCTGGGTGCTTTCATGTTTGGAAGAGAAGATATAGACAAAAAAGTGAAAGTCCTTTCAGGTGGAGAGCGCACACGTCTGGCAATGATTAAACTATTGCTTGAGCCGGTGAATCTGCTTATTCTTGATGAGCCAACAAATCATCTTGACATGAGAACCAAAGATATACTTAAGCAGGCATTAATAGACTTTGACGGAACAGTTATAGTTGTATCACACGATCGTGACTTCCT
>CAZHWC010000162.1:0-1508 GCA_964535975.1 uncultured Proteiniphilum sp.
CAACAACAGATTCAGATTCCCCGTTGTTTTGGCGCATAGTTCTGGCACGCAGATAGATAGTACTAATACGAGTAAGCTCCAAATTCAAGACTGTGAACATTTTATCAAAGTCTTCATTTTCCCAAATTCTCAACGTTTCAATAACACCCATCAGAACCTTAAGATCTCTTACAGCTTGACGCTTAACTGAGAGGCTGTCAACTTTAAGAAGCACCTCGTCACCCCATAGTGCCAATCTCTCGTCTCTTGCTGCTAGATACTGAGAATGAACAGTCATCAACGCCTCCACAGCCTCCTCAGTAACAACCTTATACAAAGCCTCTCTAAAGTCAGTCATTCTACTTGAATATGACACCAGCTCCGAGATAGTTCTTGATACTGCATCCTGAGAGCCCAATGGTAACACATCCGAATTCATTTTAAACCACGGATACACCTTCTTAGCTGCTGCCTGCATTGCAGGATCATAACTAGTCTGCATAACCCGAACCAAACCCTTGATATTCTTGATCGACGTTGTTCTCTCTTTATGCAACTCATTGATACGAGACGTCAACTCATGTCCACCATTTCTCCTCTCAATCTTCTGCAAGGTTGATACCTGCCTCTTAGCCTTATCTAATGCCGTTATAATCATATGATTCTCATCAAGCGATTCGGGCAGATATTTATCTACTAATAAAACCAGGTTTATGTAAGCTGTTACCATATCTTTGTTTGGTAGTCCCAAGATATGGGTTGAATAAAATTTTATTTTCATACATTCTTTTGTTTAATTCCAATCATTCCTTTTTTATTGATTGGAAGAATTATTATAAATATTTTCCTACAACTGACCCTCAAACACGTTAACTAAACAACACACTTCGTGCACAATATGTCAAACAGGTTAACATATTAATATAAAAATGTATTAAAAATAGTTGCGTCGTGATGCAGATCACCCAAGCATAGTCATTTTACGACCATACAAGCACAACGGTGTTAATCTCAACCCTCAGAGGATAAGCACCCTCTGCGCCTTGAAGATGCAGCCCTAAGACCACACCACCTTAAATACTATGTCATTGTTAATTTCGATCTGCACAACAATATGGTATACATTATTGTCAGTCGAACTGAAATTAGAATATCTGTGTTTCACAAATATCAGAATATATTCCAAGCGCCTCAAACAATCATTCATTAGGCATATCAAAGCATATATCCATTTTCCATGTGTATATTTCAAAAAAACTCCTCTCTATAATCACCTCCTTTCTTTATTTTTTAATATTGATGTTGATATTTATAATATCTATATACTATAAACAAATACCGTGCCATAAATACCGCATTCAGAAAAACAATTAAGTGAATATTTATCAAATTTGTCATTTCTGCAAATTGCCTGAATATTTGTCAGTCGCATGTCAGTCATATGTCATGTTTTTGGCAGGTTGTGACACAATGTCAGAGTTTAGAACTTTTTTTGCAAAATACTTGTTTTCTTATTGAGATAAGCATTA
>CAZHWC010000163.1:0-1493 GCA_964535975.1 uncultured Proteiniphilum sp.
AGGATATATTCAACAGTCCACAAGTCAATGTTTATAAAACTCAGGATAAATTTAATAGCCTGCAATGTTTATAGTACCAAACCCATATCAGTTTCAATAGCCTGCAATCGTTTTATTACAAATCGGAGAACGGCAGAGTAGCCCAGAGTTTTGTCATTGACAAACGGAAAACTTTTGACTATACTAGAAAGTTTTTCATGCCAAACGGAGACCCGTGCAATATACCGTGGTTTTGTTTGACTAATACGGAGAACGTTCTTTTAAGCCAAGAACTATTTATAGTTAAACGGAGAACGGCAACACATACCAGAGTTTTAGTATCGACAAACGGAGAACTTTTATCTATTCCAAAAAGTTTTTCACCGTAATCGGAGAACTTTTGCCGACTCCATAAACTTTTTAGCCAAAAACGGAGAGCATTTTATATATCCGAGTATCTGAGTCTATTAAAACGATGCTCATTTACATATACTAATAACTTGGAATATAGAAATGATGTAAGTTTTGAAATCCTGAGTAGTCGGGACTATTAAACTGACGTTAGTTTTAATATACAAAGTAGTTAGGCTAATTAAACCAACCACAGTTTTAACCTAAAGAGTTGCTGACTCTATTAAACACAGGACATTTTGGCAAAAGCAGCCAGGATGGCATCTTTGGCACAGAATTTGTTTATATCTCATAGATAATATTAATACCCAACTTTGCGACTATGAATATAAAATTTTACCCAACTCATCTTATCGAACTGCCATCACCTGACATGATTACAGCTTATGACAGAATATTGTCGACTATTGAGAAGGAGATGCCCAATGAGGCAGAAGATAATCAGATGATTACATTTGCTCTTAATAAGATTAAGGACAACCACATGCCACTGCTCAACAGAATTGTTAAGAGAAGAGGTGGGCACGAACTGACTGCTGTTGTTAATGAGTATCACAAACAGAGAATTGATGTTCTAAAAAGTATCAGATATATGATTAAGGCGCAGCTCACAAGCATTCACCCCGAGATGAGAGAGGCGGCAAAGATGGTGCAAAGTTGGTTCGACCTACACTCTGACGTACTGCCCTACGGTTCGCAAGATGCCATAACTAAAAGCATTGATGAGTTGGAGATTCATATCAACAACAGGGAAAACTTTAAGCAAGCCATTGAGAAGGTCGTGACAGAGAGTTTTCTTAACGACCTGTGGCACGTTAATAATAAATACACTAAGGTGAAACTCGAAAGATTAATGAAGTGGGGCGAAGAGGATGTTTTGAAAGTTGACGCACCGGTGGTGAAGCGCAAAGCGGTGAAGGATTTAAACAGCCTTATAAACTTAATTGAGATGATGCACAAGTGGGAAAAAGGCACGTACGACAAGCTGTGCACCAATCTGGAGTTTGAGCTTAAGCGTGTTCGTGCTCTATATTTGCGTGCAAGAACTGTCAGAAAGAACAAAAAGAGCTTAGAGTCAGCAGTTAAAGAAATTGATATTAATA
>CAZHWC010000164.1:0-1461 GCA_964535975.1 uncultured Proteiniphilum sp.
TTACCTCTTTTCGAGCAACAGCACATTCTCAACATGGTGGGTGTGTGGGAACATATCCACGGGTTGAATTTTTGTGACTTTGTATTTTGCGTCGAGCAGATTGATGTCGCGCGCTTGTGTGGCGGGGTTGCAGCTTACATATACTATGCGCTGTGGTTCGGCAAAGAGGATGGTGTTGATAACATCGTCGTGCATGCCGGCGCGGGGTGGGTCGGTGATGATGACATCGGGGCGACCGTGCTCGTTGATGAATTCTTGATTGAGTATATCTTTCATATCGCCTGCATAGAAGAGGGTGTTGGCGATGTTGTTGTATTGTGAGTTTTCTTTTGCGTCGTCAATGGCTTCTTCAACATATTCGATGCCGATGACTTTTTTGGCATTGCGTGCCACAAAGTTGGCTATGGTGCCGGTGCCGGTGTAGAGGTCGTAAACGAGTTCGTTGCCGGACAGGTTGGCAAAGTTGCGTGCCACTTCGTAGAGGTGATAGGCTTGTTCGCTGTTGGTTTGATAGAATGATTTGGGTCCTATCTTGAATTTGAGTCCTTCCATCTCTTCATAAATTGCGTCGGCGCCTTTGTATGTGATAATTTCCTGATCGGTGATGGTGTCGTTGCCTTTTTGGTTGATGACATAGAGCAGGGATGTTATCTGTGGGAAGGTGTCGGCAATGTGTTGCATTAGCTGATTGCGCTTGTCGACATCGTCTTCAAAGAATACTACTATGACCATTAGCTCGCCAATGGAGGTGTTGCGTATCATGAGGGTGCGCATCATGCCTTCTTGCTTGCGGATGTCGAAGAAGGTGTAGCCGTGTTGATTGCAATATGTGCGCACTGAGTTGCGTATTTGATTTGATATGTCGTCTTGAAGCCAGCATTTGTTGATGTCGAGTACTTTGTCGAACATGCCGGGGATGTGGAAGCCGAGCGAGTTCATGTTGTCGAACTCTTTGTTGCTGTTTATCTCTTCTTCGGTGAGCCAGCGTTTGTTTGAGAAGGTGAACTCAAGTTTGTTGCGGTAGAAGGTGGTTTGTGGTGCCCCCATTATATAGTTGGCTGTGGGTAGTTCTACCTTGCCGATGCGCTCGAGATTGTCCATCACTTGTTTGTGCTTGAAGCGCAATTGTTCTTCGTATGGCAGGTTTTGCCACTTGCAACCGCCGCATACGCCAAAGTGTTCGCAAAAGGGAGTGGCGCGGATGTCGGAGTATTTTTCGAATCTTACTGCTCTTCCTTCTGCATAGCTTTTCTTTTTGCGTGTCAGTTGTATGTCAACCACATCGCCCGGCACTGCGAAGGGTACAAATACTGCCATGCCGTCTACTTTGGCGATGGCTTTGCCTTCGGCGGCTACATCGGTGATGGTGATGTTTTCGAGTGTTGGGAGTGGTTTTCTTTTTCTTGCCATATCGTTATATTTATTAGAGTGCAAAGATAATTGTTTTTTTGCTATTTTGTG
>CAZHWC010000165.1:0-1441 GCA_964535975.1 uncultured Proteiniphilum sp.
GCTCATTTAGCGAAGAAAGATAAAAAGCATAGTCTCCGGATACTGTTGAGAATCCCGTTGCCATAATAGCATCAGTTAGTTGCAAAACTGCAGGAACCACATCAGGTGCAGGATGCTGATTGTCTTTATTTATTCTATCGAGAGTATCCTCGCTACATGCTGATAAGCCCAAGAGGATAATCGACAATGTTAGTATATATTTTCTCATATTTTAATCCTTTCTTTTATATTATTAGAATGTTAGAGTTAGCCCACCACCATATGTGGATGTGTTAGGAACAGAGAATCTCTCGAAATATCCACTCATATTGTTATTTCCTTGTGAAGATTCAGGGTCAAAGTTTGGTAGTTTAGCCCAAATAAGTACGTTCCTGGCAAATGCATTAATCGAAATATCTAATGCTCCCAACTTTGGCAGCTGATAGCTTAATGTTAAATCACGTAGTTTAAAGAAGCTAGTATCATAAATACCTGATTCTGTAACGTCATAATATGCCATATAATACTTTTGCTTGTCTACCTCCTTTGTATTAACATTACCTGTTGCCTCATCAATTCCCTCAACTACCATAGTTCCTTCGTGATATGGCAGTGACTCTTTTGTAACACCAAAAAAGTTCATTGTCATATTTGTTCCGTGATACATCTTGCCACCGTGTTGCCAGCTCCATGTAGTTGCCAATGATAGGCGTTTGTATCTACCACTCAAAACGAAGCCTGTAATGAAGTCTGGAGAACCATTTCCTAAGTTCTGACTGTCACCTGTTGCCTGTGGCAATCCATCTAACAATAACATATTCCCAGCATCATCACGTTTAAATGCGTTTCCATAAATGTTGGGATATGTTTGTCCGGCTTGTGCACGAACTTGTGGTTCAACAAAACCACCTAACATAATTGACTCAACTCCCGGAGCAAGTTCAACAACCTCATTTTTAATTTTTGTGAAGTTAATTCCTAAATTCAAGTCGTAATTCTTTGCTTTAAGAATGTCGGCATTTATAGATAACTCATGAGCTCTGGTTTGCATTTTTCCTGCGTTTGTCAACATTTCCTGATAACCTGTTGAACCATCAACCGGAACAGCAAATATTTGATCTGTCACATCCTGAAAACTAAAGGTATATTCCATTCTCAATCTGTTTTTAAGGAAATACAAATCAGTACCAACTTCATAGTTAGTTGTGTTCTGAGGTTTTAAGTCTTCGTCATAAACTCTATAATATGGCGTGAATGTAGAAACACCACTTGGAAGTGGATAAGATACCGGAGTGTATGCTAAGAATCCACCACCGTAGCTTGGTGTGTAGTAGAAATTATCATAATAATTTCCGGCTTGTCCCACTTGTGCAAAAGATGCTCTCAATTTACCATAACTCAACACATTATTGTCTTCAAGTTGAGGAAGTTTTGTGAACTCCCATCCCAAAGATACTGAAGG
>CAZHWC010000166.1:0-1433 GCA_964535975.1 uncultured Proteiniphilum sp.
AATACGTTTAATAGCAGAATAGATGGGTATTATTGAGAGTGTGGTTTCTTTATTTCATTACCTTTGCGAATACGAAAAACAACGCTTATGCAACAACTAGTTACAATAAAAACATTTACCTATCCCCATGAGGCATATATCATCAGAGGGAAATTGGAATCGGAAGGAATTTATACATTTCTCAAAGATGAAATGACGGTATAACAAAAAAGAATGGAGGGTGAAGCGAAAATGATGAAAGCAATACTATTAGTGGGACTTGGTGGAGGTGTGGGTAGCATACTCCGCTATCTGACGTCTGTGGTTGTAGCAAAATACTTACAATCAGTATTTCCTCTGGCCACGTTTTTGGTAAATGTCTTGGGGTGTTTGATAATTGGAGTGTTAATAGGTCTTTTTGATCGGCATCAACTGGTGAACCCATACCTTAGATTTTTATTTATTACTGGATTTTGTGGTGGTTTCACAACCTTTTCGGCATTTGCGGCCGAGAACATCAATCTTTTTAATTCGGGGCATTCTCTCACTGTGTTTCTATATATTGGCACCTCAATTTTTGTAAGCCTGTTTGCCGTGTGGTTGGGAATGTTGCTTGCGAGGATGTGATGTTTGTATTATTATACAAATGCAATATAGCAACACTGAATTAAGGGATTGACAGAAATTACATATTTTACAGCAAGTAATATTGCTTGCTAATAATGAAAAATAATAATGAGCATAGAAAAACTCAAAAACAAATATTCTAAAGAAATAGAATCTACAAAAGCTATTCTTGATAGGCAGAAAAAGAAAACATACTTTTATGTTGTGAGTAAGTTGTTGTCGGCCGTTGCATTACTTCCGATACTATATTTGGTTTACAAAAATGATGCAGATAGAACAATCTTGATGATTATACTGATATCCCTTATAGTTTGCTATATGGCATTATCTTTTTGGGACTCTAAACACATGACGTTTATTCAGCATCTGAAGGACAGAATTCGTATCTGTGAGAATGAAATCAAATATCTTAATGGTGATTATAGTCCTTTCCGTAATGGGAATGATTATGTAAATTCTGAACATGAATTTTCTTATGATTTGGATATTTTCGGAGAGAGCTCTTTCTTTCATCGTATTAATAGAACGATAACCGGGATTGGAGAAAAGAGTCTTGCCGAGAAGTTTATTTCATTACCTGATACGTCTGCTGAAATATCTGAAAATAGTGATTCAATAAGCGAGCTGAAAGATATGTATGAATGGAGAATGACTTTTCTGAGTCAGGAGTTTATAGATTATAAGCCTCTGCGGAGTATAAATGTCAAGCTGTCCTCTTTTATAGTTTTTGTATCTAAAGTTTTGGTTGGAGTGACTATGACTGCTTTGGTGATGGGGATATTGCAAATAATACCATTGGGGATATTCTTCTTGCTTGCGATTGCTCA
>CAZHWC010000167.1:0-1429 GCA_964535975.1 uncultured Proteiniphilum sp.
CGGCTCTGGGTACTAAAAGCCCTCAAAATCAATTGATTTTGAGGGCTTTTCCTTTATATCAAACTTAGGAAACACATATCAGTTAATCAAACACTCACCACGAGCCTTTATTCTCAGGCACACGACTAACAATAGGTATAGTAACAAATAATAATACAGCGAGAGCAAGGTATATCATAGCCTGTGCAACTGTTGGGTTTTGCGAAGCACCAATAATTGAGGTTGCTACTGCTATAGATATTATTTGTCCCATCTGCAATCCAAGAGAGCGAATGGCTGCCAGATTTGCCGACTCTTCGGGTGCGAGCTGAATACCTGCATTTCGTGCAGCAGGACTCATCACCCCAAAACCAAATCCTATGAGGAATGTACCGGCCGATAACCATATGAATGGGGCAACATCCCACATTGGAGTTATTGAAAGAAGCATCACTCCCGATGCAAGAATAACTCCTCCCACATATAGCGGCAGTCTATAGCCGGTGCGGCGAATATACATACTCAATACCACAGACATAACCACTGAGGCAATACCCTCAATTACCAAAAGTGTTCCGGCATTTAGCTCATTAATACCATATCGGTTTATAGCATAAAAAGGGACAAGAGATGCAGTTCCGATAACCATTCCCGTATGGATAACATTAATCAAATTAACAGCACCAAAACCCTTACCAAAAATAAATCTTGGATTTATAAATGGCTCCTCAGTTCTGTTCAAATGTCTGAAAAAAGTTATAAATGCAAGTACTGCCGAAACAATAAGCATAATAAATACCGGCGAAGCAACATTTTGAGGGTTTTCTCCTAAATATGTAGCAGAATACATTGCCAGCAAAAGACCAAGTGCTAAAAAAGATAATCCTACAAAATCAATCTTTCGGTGAGTCTGCCCATTTGTGATGTCATCTTTTGGAATCACATGTGTGGCTGCCATTAGAATAATAATACCGATTGGCACATTAATAAAGAAAATCCAGTGCCACGACCAATATGTTACGAATATACCACCAAAGATGGGACCTATCATTCCTCCAATTGCAAAGAAACTTCCAAACAGTCCCAAAAATCTATCACGAGCACGTCCAAAGTGCTTCACAATAATTCCTGTAACGGAAGGCGTTATTCCTGCTCCACCAATTGCCTGAAGCGCACGAAAGACAATTAGCAAATAAATATTATTTGCCAGACCACACAGTAGAGAAGCAACGGTGAAAGTAGCAACCGACAAAAGAAATATCTTTCGATGCCCAAATTGAATACTTAACTTAGCACTTAATGGAAGCATCAACACAAACCCAAATGAGTAAGCAGTCATTGTCCACCCCACCCATCCCACTGATGCATGCAAATCTTGCTGAAGTGCATGCAGAGCTGTAGCAACAATAGTTGAGTCAATAGTAATCATCAACAGTGCCATTGCCACTAT
>CAZHWC010000168.1:0-1385 GCA_964535975.1 uncultured Proteiniphilum sp.
GCTTCTACCCATATTACTCAATTGGATGACTCGCTGTCACGACCTAACTTTGGAGTTCTCTTTTATCCTGTAATAACTTCGGATGAACGCTACTCGCATAAAGGTTCATTTCAAAACTTATTGGGGGATAACCCATCTCAAGAATTGAGAAAAAGTTTTTCTGGTGAACTGAATGTTTCAGCTGAAACACCTCCAACATTATTGTTTCATAGTGATGATGACAGAGTATTACCAATCAATAGTGCTTTATTTTATGAGGCATTAAAAAGGAATAGTGTTCCATCATCAATGTATATATTCCCCGACGGTGGACATGGTTGGGGATTTAGGGATTCATTTGCTTATCATGAAGTATGGAAGAGTTTGCTGATTGATTGGTTAAACAAGTTAGGTAATAAAACAACTAATGAGTAAATGAAAGCAAGGATATTCTTTTTTATATCAATATTTTCCGCGTTGGTTCCTTCATTTTCATGTGGTTCATCTTCTTCAAATGAGAGTGATGTTTATCTGTTCTCCTATTTTGTTGGTGATAGCAAAGATGGTCTTTATTTGGCTTATAGCTACGATGGTCTCACTTGGGAGGTATTGAATAATGGAGAATCTTTTCTGACACCTTGTGTTGGAAAAGATAAATTGATGCGCGATCCAAGTATTGCACGTGGTAAAGATGGAGTTTATCATATGGTTTGGACAACAGGATGGTGGGACCAACATATTGGTTATGCATCTTCAGTTGATTTAATTAACTGGTCAGAACAAAAAATAATCCCTGTAATGTATCATGAACTTGAAACCAGAAATTCATGGGCACCTGAATTATACTACGATGAACAAGATGATTTGTTTTATATTATCTGGGCATCAACTGTTCCAGGAAAGTTTCCTGATATTCCTACAACTGAAAATGAAAAGGGACTGAATCACAGGCAGTATTTTACAACTACTAATAATTTTGTAACATTCAGTGACACCGAGTTGTTTTTTGATCCCGGGTTTAGCGTAATAGATGGTGCAATTGTGAAGAAAGACAATAAGTATTGGTTCGTTGTGAAAAATGAGAACTCTGTTCCTGCTGAAAAGAACTTAAGAGTAACATTTACTGATAATCTTAAAGATGGTTTCTCCACTGAAGTATCTGAAAATATATCGGGTAAGATTTGGGCAGAGGGACCTGCGCCTATACAAATAGGGGACTATGTATATGTTTACTTTGACAAATATAGAAATAAAAAATATGGAGCAATCCGATCTAAGGATGGTAAAATATGGGAAGATGTTTCAGAACTTATATCATTTCCACAAGGTATAAGGCACGGTACAGCATTTAAAATATCAGAAAGAGAATTTGATAAACTTGTAAATGCAATTGAAAAATGAATCAT
>CAZHWC010000169.1:0-1367 GCA_964535975.1 uncultured Proteiniphilum sp.
ACGTTATCACCAGGCATTACCATTTCTACACCTTCTGGAAGAGTAATCTCACCAGTTACGTCAAGCGTACGAATATAGAACTGAGGGCGATATTTGTTGTGGAAAGGAGTGTGACGTCCACCTTCTTCTTTCTTAAGGATATACACCTCAGCTTTGATTCTTGAGTGAGGTTTAACCTTTCCAGGGTGAGAGATAACCATACCACGTTTGATATCATCTTTGTCAATACCACGAAGTAATAGACCTACATTATCTCCAGCTTCACCTCTGTCAAGGATCTTACGGAACATTTCAACACCTGTTACAACAGATTTTCTTCCTTCCGCTCCAAGACCGATAATTTGAACTTCCTCACCTGATTTAATAACACCTGTCTCGATACGTCCAGTTGCTACTGTACCACGACCTGTAATTGAGAATACATCCTCAACAGGCATTAAGAATGGTTTGTCAATATCACGTGGAGGTAGTGGTATCCATTCGTCCACTGCAGCCATAAGTTCCATGATCTTATCTTCCCATACAGGTTCCCCATTTAATGCTCCAAGAGCAGAACCTTGTATTACAGGTGTGTTATCACCATCAAAGTCATAGAATGAAAGCAATTCACGAATCTCCATGTCAACTAGCTCTAGCATTTCTTCGTCGTCAACTATATCTACTTTGTTCATGAAAACAACTAGTCTTGGCACGTTTACCTGACGAGCTAAAAGGATATGCTCACGAGTCTGAGGCATAGGACCATCTGTTGATGCTACTACGATAATTGCACCATCCATCTGAGCAGCACCAGTTACCATGTTCTTAACATAGTCAGCGTGACCAGGACAGTCAACGTGTGCATAGTGACGATTTTCTGTTTCGTATTCAACGTGTGATGTGTTGATAGTAATACCTCTTTCTTTTTCTTCTGGGGCGTTATCAATTGCATCATACGATCTCAATTCGGAAAGACCTCTTTTTGCCAAAACTGTAGTAATGGCAGCTGTCAAGGTTGTTTTACCATGGTCAACGTGACCAATAGTACCGATGTTAACATGCGGTTTCGTCCGCTGAAAATGTTCTTTTGCCATAAAATATACTATTAATTAGTTTAATAAAATGTCTGTTCTATTTTTCAATCAAAAAAGATACAAGATTCCCCTTGCATCTCCTATAGATTATATTTAATAAGTTGAGCCGATGGCGGGAATTGAACCCGCGACCTCTTCCTTACCAAGGAAGTGCTCTACCTCTGAGCTACATAGGCAAATGAGCCATGTGGGCTCATAGGGATTATGCCCATTTTAAATGCCCTGTTCGCTCAAATAATTTGAGCGGAAGACGGGACTCAAACCCGCGACCCTCAGCTTGGAAGGCTAATGCTC
>CAZHWC010000170.1:0-1302 GCA_964535975.1 uncultured Proteiniphilum sp.
ATAAGACTACATTTCGTTTAATGATTGGACTGTCATTAGCAAGAAATCAAGACTTTTTTTATAATCTAATTCATCATATTCAAGTCCAAGTTTCTTTATATTGCTATAGTAATCTTTTAGTTTCAGGTAATAGTTCTTTTCGAGTTGTATAGAATTTGCCTTATCACCTAACTTTTCAATCAAAAACCATTTCTCAATTAATCTTGCGGTTCTGCCGTTTCCATCTTGAAATGGATGAATTTTTACAAAAATAAGGTGAATCAGCGATGCGTAATAGAATATTTCATACGAATTCAGCTTTTTGCTTTTAAGAGCCTCAATGTCACGAAATAGCTTTTCAAGTTCCGAGTTAACTTGTTCAGGACTAGCAGCTACATATTCAATTTGGTCGTTGCTATTGATTACAAACATTGGATTTGTTCGGGTAAATCCCTGTTGACTCTTGGGCAACAAATTAGAACTAAGGATTGAATGAGCCTTCTTTACATTTTCAAGAGTGAGCCTATTTGAGTCGATAAACTCGTAGGCAGAATATAAATCGTCAGCTTTCTTTGTGTAATCGGCTTTAAACTGAACTTTCATGAACTTGTGCTTGAAATAGCTATCAAAATCGATCTCTTCCCCTTCAATTTTTGAAGAATACACCGATGAAACCGATTTGCTAAATTGAAAATAATCAACCGGCAATTCCGGTCTAATTATTCGATTTAGCTTGTTGGATGGAGCCTCATTTACTTTCATGGTAAACTCGACCAATAACTCCGACGTTAAAATTTCAAAGCCCATATTCTGCAATTACTTTCTCCAAAGATAGATAATTTCTGTTTACTGTTGCATCCTTATCTATCCATAAACAGAATTTGTTATTATAGAAAGAAAAAAATTCTAATGTTGTTTCATGGTCTTATATTTATTGTTTTTTGCTTACAGTATTGTCCAAATGTTGAATAAAGCACTGCCGCCACTGAACAAAGAATATAGCCCAACCCCTGTTAGATAGTGTTTTTCTTCTATGTTGTGTGTATGTGTGGGAGGGGAAGTGTGGTTATTATCCATACTTCTCTTTTAGTTCAAGTTTTTTATGCGAGAATTGATTGCTCCTGTATTTCGTCCGAAGATTGCTGCAAGTTCTTTCACTTTCTTGCCCTCACAAAAAAGCAATTCAAGTTTATTATCGTCTTCAGCTGTTCAAGGCTATGATCAAAGACAAAAAAGGGCTGAAACCACAATGTGACTTCAGCCCCCGGACTATAATAATTATTATCGAATAATATCTACGACAATAATTTCTTTACCATATCG
>CAZHWC010000171.1:0-1297 GCA_964535975.1 uncultured Proteiniphilum sp.
AGATATGATCTAATGTATTTAATCTTAGATAGTATTTATAAAAGATATTATCTAATACTTTTAATGCTTGTTTGTACTTATACCAGATATTAAAAAATATATTTTCTCTCTGCCGATATATTTTTTTCGACTATAATATTCAGATATTATTTTCTATAAAAATTTAAATTGATTTGAATATTCAAATATGTAGGTCTATTAATTATTTTATTAATTATAATATATGAATATGTATCTCTATTAATTTGTGAAAAGGGATTTCTAATATATTATGTATATCTATTAAATATATATTTGAGTATTATATTTAAGTATTTATTCCTCAAAAAATCTTACGGCGGCGAGAAAATATATTTTCTTACATCTTGTATACTTTATGACTATTATCTTTGACTGTGAATGATATTCTTTGATGAATTTGAGTATGATAAAATACTATTTCTTATACCTTACGAATATATTGGCAGAGAGAAAATACATTTACTCATACCTTTTGACGATACAGGGTAATAATAATGATATTATATCATATCTTTTAGAATTATTTTGTACCTTTATCGTCTGAAGATTATTAATAAAGAGAAGAAAAATATAGGTCTATGAGTAAGTTTAGATACGGATTTTTGCATCACGTCACAAATACCGACTTTTACAGAGCGATTAGGAATATTGAGGATTTTGCTAAAGAAGCAAAAATCACCGATGAGGGCTATCAGGAGGCATTAAGATTATTTGAAGAGGCTAACTCTATGTTGATTAGAATTTCTAATGCACCTTTTTATAGTAGAGATACTGATGCAATCAGGCAAAAAGTAAGAGACCGCAAAAATCTGCTTCGCTCAATTCAGTTGATGGTGAAAGGAGCATTGCTGGGCAAAAAAGATGAAGAGACACTTAAACATGCAGAAACTCTTGAGTTTTGGCTTTATCCGTATGAAAAGGAGTTTTATCATCCATTGATGATGTCGCATAATGATGCTGTGGCTCAACTGCAGCTCGATGCGAACAAAGATCCTAAAGTTGTAGAAGCGTTACGCTATTTTTCACTTGAGGATACATTTGAGATGGCAGTAACTCTCTCCGATGAGATAATGCGCCAGGATGTCAAAAGAACAAAAGACACTGGTCGTATGAAAAAAAGCACTCTAAAATGGCGCAAGACCATTATGGAGAAACTAAAAGATTTGCTTTTTATTCTGGAATTTCTTGCCAAAACCCGAGGTGATAACAATCCTGTATATCCAGAAACTGTAGTATATATTAGAAGCGAGCTAAAAGAGCATGAGCGTATTTATCG
>CAZHWC010000172.1:0-1273 GCA_964535975.1 uncultured Proteiniphilum sp.
ACAAATCATCATAAATTGAAAGGCTTTTGCCAGCAATACTAAGCGACGATTTCACCTCTATTGGAATTACACGCATATTATCCTGAACCACAAAGTCAACTTCAGCTCTGCCCGACGAAGCCCAATAACGAGGCATCACCTCATATTGAGTAACCAAAGACTGCAACACATAATTCTCTGTCATAGCCCCCTTAAACTCTGTAAAAATAGGATTCTCTGTTACAATCACCTCTGCTGGAAGTTGCGCCATTTTACGCAGCAGTCCTATATCTGAAACAAATATTTTGAATGCCGACAAATCATCATAGGCACTAATAGGCAAATGCGGTTTAGATATAGCAAAAACACGATAAATCAAACCAGCATGCTGTAGCCACAACAAGGCATCCTCATATTCACGAGCTCTAGCACCAGTCTTAACCAATTTATACAAGAACTTTCTATTTTCACGAGAAAGCTGAGATGGAACCGATTTCCATATTTCTGCAATTCTCGGAATATCCTTTGCTGCAGCATGTTTAGAAAAATCCAAAGTATAAGCTGCTAAAATATTTTGCAAATTAGTCTCCACCTCTTGCGCACCCCCCTGATCCAAAAAGTCAGAAACTACCTTAGGCATTCCTCCGGTAAGCATATACCTGTTCAAAGACTCCTCCAATTTATTTAGCACCACCTGCGGCAAATGCTCTATTGCATTTAAAGACTCTGCAAACTCATACATATCAGGCTGATCCACAGCAAGAAACTCTTTAAAACTAATAGGGTACATCTTTTCAAAGTGCACCTTGCCAACAGGAAAGCTATCACCCTTAGACAGAGCCACACCCAGCAATGATCCCGCAGCCATTACTGCATATTCTGGTGCATCCTCACTAAAATACTTCAAAGTATTCAGCGCACTATTACACTCCTGAATTTCATCAAAAATAATCAATGTTGACTCAGGTCTAATTGGCACATTAGTATGAAACACAAGCTGAGAAATTATACGCTCCACTGATTTGGTAGATTCAAACAAAGCTGACAACTCCAAATCCCGCTCAAAATTGAAATAAGCCACATACTCAAAATAGCGTTTGCCAAAATCAAGCATCACCCATGTTTTCCCAATCTGCCTTGCACCCTCAATAATTAGAGGCAATCTGTTTGTTGCATCTTTCCATTGCAACATTTTAGTTGTTATATTTCTTTCTATTCTCATAATATCACACATTTCGTCACATTTATGTGAGATTTATCACATAATCCGCACGTAATACGTGAACAAAGATAG
>CAZHWC010000173.1:0-1221 GCA_964535975.1 uncultured Proteiniphilum sp.
CCAGATTAGTTAGTTGTTGTCAAAGCAACTGTCTTTCTTCAATAATTGTTTTAAGGTAATTGTACCTCAAAAGATTCTTTTTGTCTTGTCTATTTTGTTCCTCTTCTGTAAGTAAGTTATCTTCCATTATAGAACGAAGTCTTGTAGCGGTTGATTCATGAATAATCTGTTTGACAATTATTTGAATTTTCTCATCACTTATAAGAGACTCATGCCATGTAAAACTTTTATTCTCATCAAAATCAGATCCTGAAAACTTTAAAAAGAAATCGTCTCCTATTTTATCTATAGTGATAGTGATACATCTGTTTCCTAATTTTGCACCAACAACATCTGAACCTATTTTTAATTCAAGTCCCAACATAATTAAATTATTTTTCGTTTTGTCAGTAGGGTTTTAAGAGCTTGATACTCTTTCACTAATTCTTCATCATTTTTTATTTCTACGTCTATCGGGCTTGAAGCTATGCAATGCTCGGACGACAAAACTGATATATCCTGATTCTCATTAATCTTGACCTCACACCATTTTTTACTTCTAATATAATCTGAACTATGAATGAATAAATCAAACTCATCATTATATCCTATTAGTACAAAGCTTATTGTTTTCTCACTTTTAGGGATACATATCGTTTTGTCTTGAATTTTTATTTGTAATAAATCCATAGTATTAAATTATTTAGTGTGATAATGTGGCCGCTATTTTTTGGTTTCTTATGTTAGTAGTTTTTCTCTCTAAGTCAAAATGTTATTTAGTATTAGCTTGTGTATTTTGATAATACAAAGAAACATCAATTAGTTTAATATGACAATTAATTGATTCTGAAATTGTGAAATTTGATGGCACACCAATAGTTACTGTTCAAATTGTTAATGATATACAGTTTTGTGATTTGACCATGTCAGCAATTATAATCTATGTGCCCAATTCGATCATATTTTGCCCTTGCAAATGTTTTGTTGATTAAATTCCTTATCTGTAAAGCCCGAGATTACTAATTTAATAGTGCAATTCTAACAAGTGATTGGTTGTTTTGATTTATAAAAGGTGTTATTCATTTTATATAATGGTATTATTTAATTTCAAATGGTAACATTATATCATGAGATTGATATATAAAGGACCTAAAAGGTGGTGTCTTGTTGTATGATTTGTATGTAAGAAATATAAAAGGTCGTATTCTATTATGTGATTATTACAAATTGAATCCTAAAGGT
>CAZHWC010000174.1:0-1210 GCA_964535975.1 uncultured Proteiniphilum sp.
AAAGTAGAGTCTATTATAAATTTATAGTAACTTTTGCAGGATATAATCTTTCAGGGTCTCCAAATAAACCACAGCTTTCAACAATATTTTCTTCTGTCAGTTTTAGCTTAGACTTATAAACAACCTTACCATTATATACAACCTTTACCTTTTTAGAATAATCAACATATCTATCATCTAAGAACAGTGAAATCTGACCGCCTTCTGTTTCTTTCAGTTCAGTCATTTCATCATTCATCAACTTAGCATCTATTGTGATAGTATTATTC
Source organism: uncultured Proteiniphilum sp. (assembly GCA_964535975.1). Taxonomy (GTDB): domain Bacteria; phylum Bacteroidota; class Bacteroidia; order Bacteroidales; family Dysgonomonadaceae; genus Petrimonas. Next base: position 270 of record CAZHWC010000174.1, read on the forward strand.
TTTTTATCGAAATTGATGTCAAACAACATTCTGTTATACTCATCCTCCTCTTTCATCCCGGGGAACTTGTCTATTGCAACATTATAGAATCCTTTTCTATATCTGTTATGCATTGGAAAATATACCCAGCTTATTGCTGCAGGAGCAACTCTTCTTTCATGCTTAACAAGCCAGGGAGTAGTTTGGTAATAATCTACAGAGTGTCCTTTGCCTTCTTGTATAACTATATTATGAACAAAATCACCGGGATACTTTGCTTCTAAGCTGTCAAGTTTTGAACCTGCTAAAGCGGTCAGCTGATTTCTACCAAACATAGTGTCATGTTCACCCGTGTGGAAGGAAAAAGCAATATTCCTAAAATTAGGAAGAGGTGCATTTTTTAATGGTTCTCCACCTGCCATTGGACCTACTCCTGCCAAATAATCAGCATAATATGCACCCAATCTTTGGCTTCCATATCCACCTTCTGAAATACCCATTATATATATCTTATTTGGGTCTATTTCATTATTCAACATTGAGAGTCTAAACAATCGCTCCCATGTATTTTGAATAGGCTGGAACCACCAACGATAACGTCTCTCACTAGGAATTTGAGGAATAAAATATACCGAAGGGGCATCATCATATGCTTTTGAAAGAAATAACGCTGCACTAAACTCATGAACTTTTGGACCCGATCCATGAAGATTTAAAAACAATGGCTTCTGTTGTTTTGCATCTTCATCACCCTTTCTCAAAAAATAGTATGGCATAGGATCCTCATCAATAAGTTCCCAGCTATATAATGGAGGCTCTTCTACAGTAGATTGAGTCAACTCAGGTAGTCGTTCTATCTCATTATTTACACGTTTCCATGTTTCCCACACTTTTGCTTTAGCCCTTTCAACATCCGATTTCTTTAATTTAGTATTTCCCTGAAATGGGACTAGTTCATTCTC
>CAZHWC010000175.1:0-1209 GCA_964535975.1 uncultured Proteiniphilum sp.
TAAAGGGTTGGAAAGAAATAGAATTTGAAGTAATTAGAGATAAGAATGACCATTGCTTTACTGTAGTTCCTATGGAAAACTTTGATCCACTTGGGATACATACGGGCGAGAGTATTGTTGTTGCTCCCATTATTACTCTGAGTGAAGAGCAGATTAAGTTACTTGAAGATGTTGCCGGTCGTGTTGTGCGTCATATTGGAATTGTTGGTGAATGTAATATTCAATATGGTTTTAATGCCGAAACCAATGACTATCGTATTATTGAGATTAATGCACGTCTGAGTCGTTCCTCAGCTTTAGCCTCAAAAGCTTCAGGATATCCATTAGCCTTTGTGGCAACAAAACTTGCATTAGGATATACGCTGGATGAGATTGGAGAGATGGGCACGCCTTATTCTGCATATAATGCTCCCGAGCTTGATTATATGATAGTGAAGATACCAAGATGGGATTTGACAAAGTTTGATGGCGTGAGTCGTGAGATTGGATCTTCGATGAAATCTGTAGGAGAAATAATGTCTATCGGTCAGTCTTTTGAAGAGATAATTCAAAAAGGATTGAGAATGATAGGTCAAGGGATGCACGGATTTGTAGGTAATCGTGATCTTACTTTTGAAAATGTTGATGAAGCCTTGTCTAATCCAACTGACTTGCGCATTTTTGCAATTGCTGATGCGTTGGAAAAAGGATATTCAGTAGAGCAAATAGAAGAACTTACAAAGATTGATAAGTGGTTTTTGCAGAAACTTGATAATATATATCAGTTTACTCATGTATTGAGCAAGTTTGATAAAATTGACAACTTAACTTCTGAGGTACTTGCAGAGGCTAAAAGATTGGGATTCTCTGATTTCCAGATTGCTCGCTATGTTGAAGAACCAAATAGCACTATGGAAGAAGAGTTGTTGAGAGTTCGCAGTTTACGAAAAGAATTAAATATTCTTCCTAAAGTTAGACGTATAACTACTATTGCTTCAGAAAACCCTGAAAAAACTAACTATCTTTTCTTTACATATGGAGATGGTGAAGAATACACTCCTAAGAGAAGTAATAGAGAATCTGTAATAGTAATGGGGTCGGGTGCATATAGAATTGGTTCTTCTGTTGAGTTTGACTGGTGTTCGGTTAATGCTGTTCAAACTGCTCGTGATTTAGGATATGAGTCTGTGATGATTAATTACAATCCCGAAACAGTTTCAACAGATTATG
>CAZHWC010000176.1:0-1139 GCA_964535975.1 uncultured Proteiniphilum sp.
AACAGTTGCAGCAAAAAAGAGAAATGTGAAAGTTGGTGCCGAAGGTCAAGCGCATATCACATCTTCATTTAATAATATTATTGTCGCTTTAACTAATGAAAATGGTGAGGTAATAAGTTGGTCATCAGCTGGTAAGATGGGGTTTAGGAGTTCTAAAAAGAATACTCCTTATGCAGCTCAAATGGTTGCGCAAGATTGCTCAAAAGTGGCGTTTGACTTAGGCCTACGTAAGGTGAAAGTTTATGTTAAGGGTCCAGGAAACGGTCGTGAGTCTGCTATAAGGACAATTCATGGTTCTGGTATTGAAGTAAGTGAAATTGTTGATGTAACACCAATTCCACATAATGGATGTCGTCCTCCTAAGTCAAGAAGAGTTTAATCAATAATTTAAGTTTCATACATATTGAAATTTGAGCTGTGATTTAGATTACAAAAGCAAACTTCTCTGTAATCGCGGCTGCACAGTTTAGGCTTCAGTTATTAAAGGTTTATATGTAAAATGGCTAGATATACCGGTCCAAAATCAAAAATCGCCAGAAAATTTGGCGAGCCTATATTCGGTCCTGACAAAGTTCTTTCAAAAAAGAACTATCCTCCAGGGCAACATGGAAATACTCGTAGAAGAAAAACTTCTGAATATGGTATTCAACTGCGCGAGAAACAACGTGCTAAATATACATATGGTGTGTTAGAAAAGCAGTTTCGCTTAACATTTGAGAAGGCTGCGCGCAGCCGCGGCATTACTGGTGAAGTACTGCTTCAGCTACTCGAATGTCGTTTAGATAATATTGTGTACCGCTTAGGTATAGCACCAACAAGAGCTGCAGCTCGTCAATTAGTGTCTCATAAGCATATTACTGTAGATGGCAAAGTAGTAAATATTCCTTCATATACAGTAAAGGCAGGTCAAATTGTTGGAATAAGAGAGAAGTCAAAGTCGTTAGAGGTTATTTCTAATGCTCTTGTTGGCTTTAATCATAGTAAATATCCTTGGATAGAGTGGGATAATAGTTCACTGAGTGGTAAATTTTTACATATACCAGAAAGAGAAGATATTCCTGAAAATATAAAAGAACAGTTGATTGTAGAATTATATTCTAAACAATAATTACATGGCAATTTTAGCATTTCAAAAACCC
>CAZHWC010000177.1:0-1103 GCA_964535975.1 uncultured Proteiniphilum sp.
AAGAGACTCAGGAAGAATATAGAAAGAACAAAGAAGAAGAGGATTACCTTCAATTTCAGCTTGATGCCCTTGTGGATGCCAATCTGCAACCCGAAGAACAAGAGGTGTTGGAAGAAGAGCTGGAGACTATCACTCACTCAGAAGATATAAAGTCAAACTTGTTTTCGGTAACCAGTATTTTATCCGGCGACGATGGTTCTGTAATCAGATCCTTAGGTGAGGTTGTTGATTTCCTAAGAGGAATAGAAAATGTCTTCCCAAGAGCAACAGAATTGGCCGACAGAGCCAGCTCTGCTCATATCGACTTGAAAGATATTGCTTTAGAAGCGGGACATTTGTTTGAGTCTATCGACTTCGATCCTGACAGGCAGCAACTTGTTGAGGATAGATTGAGCCTTATATATGAATTACAGAAAAAGCACTCTGTTACTACCATTGGGGAGCTTTTGGACATTAAGTCGAAAATAGAGATTGACTTGAAAAATATCTCATCACTTGATGATAAAATAGAGGAACTGGAAAAAGCACTATTGTTGTCACAAGAAATTATGTTGCAAAAGGCAAAAGCATTAAGTGAAAAAAGAAAAACCATTACTAAGTCAATAGAAGGTGAGCTTAAAGAAAAGCTTAAATATATGGGTATTGTCAATGCACAGTTTAAATGCGACATAACACATAAAGCATCTCCTGATGTAACCGGGCAGGACAATGTGAATTTTCTTTTCTCGGCTAATAAAAACGTGGAAGTGCGTCCTGTATCACAGATTGCATCAGGAGGTGAGATCTCTCGTCTGATGCTGTGTCTGAAGGCTATGATGGCTGGAGCCGCTGCTCTTCCCACAATTATATTTGACGAAATTGATACAGGAACCTCAGGAGAGATTGCAGACAAAATGGGTGAAATAATGAAGCAGATGGGAACCAATATGCAGGTGATAACTATCACCCACCTTCCCCAAATTGCCGCAAAAGGATCGGGTCATTATATTGTATACAAAGAAGATGCCGACAACGGAACCTCCACCTATATGAGGAAGCTTACAGAGGGAGAGAGAATTTCGGAAATAGCAAGAATGCTGAGCGGTGCCGAAACCACATCTCAG
>CAZHWC010000178.1:0-1103 GCA_964535975.1 uncultured Proteiniphilum sp.
AAGAGACTCAGGAAGAATATAGAAAGAACAAAGAAGAAGAGGATTACCTTCAATTCCAACTCGATGCTCTTATGGATGCCAATCTGCAACCGGAAGAACAAGAGGTGTTAGAAGAGGAGCTGGAGACTATCACTCACTCAGAAGATATTAAGTCTAATTTGTTTTCGGTAACCGGTATTTTATCCGGCGACGATGGTTCAGTAATCAGATCCTTAGGTGAGGTTGTTGATTTCCTAAAAGGAATAGAAAATGTCTTCCCAAGAGCAACAGAGTTAGCCGAAAGAGTCAGCTCTGCACATATCGACTTGAAAGATATTGCTTTAGAGGCAGGACATTTGTTTGAGACTATTGACTTCGATCCTGACAGGCAGCAACTTGTTGAGGATAGATTAAGCCTTATATATGAATTGCAGAAAAAGCATTCTGTAGCTACGATTGGTGAGCTTTTGGACATTAAGTCGAAAATTGAGATTGACTTGAAAAATATCTCATCACTTGATGATAAAATAGAGGAGCTGGAAAAAGCACTATTGTTGTCACAAGAAATTATGTTGCAAAAGGCAAAAGCATTAAGTGAAAAAAGAAAAACCATTACTAAGTCAATAGAAGGTGAGCTTAAAGAAAAGCTTAAATATATGGGTATTGTCAATGCACAGTTTAAATGCGACATAACACATAAAGCATCTCCTGATGTAACCGGGCAGGACAATGTGAATTTTCTTTTCTCGGCTAATAAAAATGTAGAAGTGCGTCCTGTATCACAGATTGCATCAGGAGGTGAAATCTCTCGTCTGATGCTTTGCCTAAAGTCTATGATGGCAGGTGCAGCAGCTCTCCCCACAATTATATTTGATGAAATTGATACCGGAACATCAGGAGAAATTGCAGACAAAATGGGTGAAATAATGAAGCAGATGGGAAGCAATATGCAAGTGATAACTATCACCCACCTTCCCCAAATTGCCGCAAAAGGATTGGGTCATTATATAGTATACAAAGAAGATGCCGACAACGGTACCTCCACCTATATGAGGAAACTTACAGAGGAAGAGAGAATTTCGGAAATAGCAAGAATGCTGAGCGGTGCCGAAACCACATCTCAG
>CAZHWC010000179.1:0-1089 GCA_964535975.1 uncultured Proteiniphilum sp.
CGGAGCTAGTGTAGATATTTATAAACTGCCAAATAATTGGCTAAACTCACATCTTGTTTTGCAAGAAACGATAATTACAAATGATATTGGACTGGCAAGATATAAAAAAGACATTCCTAATTATGATGTTTACTATAGTGCAAGGTTAAAAGACGACTCTGGTTCTACACTTAATCGTTTACCGGGTTCATTTTTTAGTTACTCTGAAACATCTAAAGATACAGAGCACGTTTCTATTTTTACAGATAGATCAATATATAGACCGGGGCAGACTGTGTATTTTAAGGCTATAGCAACACGAGCTGAAAACAACAAAGCCTCTTTGGTAACTAATAAAAAGATTGACTTTAAATTGCGTGGAGCAAATGGAGATGATATTGCCAGCCAAACTATATCCGTTAATGATTATGGTTCTGCATCAGGTGAGTTTGTTCTGCCTGCTAATGTTCTAACGGGACATTTCGTATTGTATACAAATCAGGGAAGTGTGACTTTCAGAGTTGAAGAGTATAAGAGACCCACATTTGATATCACTTTTGATAAAGTAGCCGATACATATAGTTTTGGAGAAGAGGTGAAGATAAAAGGCCTTGCCGAGTCATTTTCAGGTATTGCACTTCATGATGCTGAGGTGAGCTATACTATTACTCGTCAGCAGATGTGGTGGAGAATGTGGGGCGGTAATGCCGTTCACTTTGCAGAAGGTGTTGTGCAAACGGGCAGTGACGGAGCCTTTGAGATAACCTTTACTCCCGAAAAAGATGACAGTATTAGCAAGCAGATATACTCGTTTGTGATTGATGTCTCGGTTACAGATATTAATGGAGAGACTCAATCTTCTGAATACACCGTTGTGGTTGGAGATATATCGATGATGCTTTCTTTAGGTATAAAAGATAAGCTTGAGAAGAGTAGTGATGATAAAATAGTTATTACTGCTTTAAATCTTGATGGCGGAGAGATTTCTGCAACAGGAAAGTATGAAGTATACTCATTGTCAGAAAATGATTCAATAAACAAACTTGTGATTAGTGGCAACTTTGAAGTGGGAGAGCAGCCAAAGCTCAAAACAGAACTTATAAGCCTTAA
>CAZHWC010000180.1:0-1083 GCA_964535975.1 uncultured Proteiniphilum sp.
GATATCACTAAGTGGGGAACAATAGTGGTTGATGAAACAATGAAATCAGCAGACAACACTATTTATGCCGGTGGTGATATTGTGCGTGGTGGTGCCACCGTTATCCTTGCTATGGGTGATGGTCGCAAGGCAGCCAAAGCAATGCACGAAAGACTTTCGGGTATTAGTAATTAGTATTTTGCTTATGCTTAAACAGTATTTAATTACTGTTTAATACGCTTCAATTATATGGGGTGAATCACTTAGCTGTGGTTCACCCCTTTTTTTTAAATCATCAACTATTCAAAAGCTATATTCTGTTGAACTAAAAAATAGCCCTAGTTAGTCTTGATGTTAAAACCAACCCTTGTTTTAGTATTATATACAATTTTTATACTATTAGGATTAAACAATTTTACAGTTTTGTTGTTTTACTACTAAATGTTCGTAACTTTGCACTGTGAACATAGATTGAAATTAGTAATGAAAATAAATTGATATGGAACGATTAACCCCTCAAGAAGAGAATGTGATGTTGCATGTTTGGCAACTAAAAGAATGTGCTGTAAAGGATGTGTGGGATTTGTTGGATGATCCCAAACCTCCGTACACCACTTTGGCTTCTGTCCTTAATAATCTGGAAAAGAAAGGGTATGTGACTATGAAGCGTTTTGGAAATGTGAAAGTATTCTATCCTAAGATTAGCAAAGTTTCTTATAAGCATCATTTCATGTCGGGAATGGTAAAGAGTTATTTCAATGATTCATTCAAAGAGATGGTTACTTTTTTTGCTAAAGAGCAGGAATTAAGTGCCGATGATTTATCAGAAATCATTGAGCTCATTGAAAAGGGTAAAAAGTAGGTTTTATATTTAAAAACAATAAACAGTTTAATCATGAAAATGCTTTTATCCTATATTATTCAGGTAAATATTGCCATTGTACTGTTTTACTTGCTTTATAAAATTCTTTTTCAGCAAGACACTTTCTTTTCAGCAAGAAGATGGTATTTGATTGGAGCAGTTTTGTTTTCTTTTATTTATCCCTTTTTGCCTATAAATGCACTTGGCGGATTGATTCAGTTTAAGAAAACAGCTGCTGTTGC
>CAZHWC010000181.1:0-1065 GCA_964535975.1 uncultured Proteiniphilum sp.
GGTGCTGATGGATTGGCTACAAACTATAAAGGTGTGTATGTGCGCAAACGCTCCGATGACTATGATTTAAATAGCAGTTCGTTATATACATATGATATCAATACAAGCAAACCATTTGCAGTAAGTGCTGCATCGTATATGGAGATACGTTTTGCAGAAGTATTACTAAACTTTGCAGAAGCAGCTTGTGGTGCAGAGAGATATAGTGAAGCAATTAACGCACTAAAAGAAATACGCCAACGTGTGGGTTATACAGCAGAAAACAACTACGGGTTAGCTACAGACCTGGAAGGCAACCGTGCAAAACTTTTTGAAGCTATTCTTTACGAGCGTCAAATTGAACTCGCTTATGAAGGCAAAAGATATGATGATATGCAAAGATGGATGCTTTGGGATGGAGGAACTCAGAAAGTGGAAGGACAGCCATCGACATGGAATCTAACCGGTTTTGGTGGAAACACCTGTAGCTATCTTGGAGTAGAGCCATTTAATGGAAAGGTACGTGAAGGACTGGAGCTGCGTGTTTCAAATAGTGTTGCAGGTTATATTAGTGATGCTAAGCCGGAATCCGATCCATTGAAGTCTGATAGACCAAGTGCTTGGAATTTAAAAACTCAAAAAAATCCTTCAGCTGAACTTGAAGAGTTTTATACCGTTAAGCTTACTCGTAAGAAAAAAGATGTAGATCCAACAGACAGAGTTATTACATACAAACCCAACTGTTATTTCTTGGGTCTTAGAACAAATGCTCAAAGCAATAACACCACTCTATTACAAACAATTGGATGGGAAGACCATGTAAGAGGTGGTATGGGTACTTTTGATCCACTAGCAGAGTAAATCTATTAAAAAGTGAAGTGATTTTCAAAAATCATATTTAGATTATTGGGTGTAAGGGGCTGTTCATCAACTGGGCAGCCCTTTTTTTGTGATACCCTTTATAGATTATTTTCAAAAATTCTCCAAAACAAGGTTTATAAGACCATTGAACAAGTGGTGTTCAGTCATTTTTAAACCTTTAAAAGTCATTGAGCAGGTAGTGTTCAGTCATTCTTAAACCTTTAA
>CAZHWC010000182.1:0-1059 GCA_964535975.1 uncultured Proteiniphilum sp.
TTTTTAGCAGTAACTCTAATATTGATTTCTTCTTCCCCGTTTCGATACATTCCTTAATTATATCTACATTCATAGTATCTAAGGCAGACATATCAAATCTCAAATCATCCTCAAGATATGCTCTCAATGCCTTTTCAGATTGAATAAGCAGCCGGGGCGTAGCTATAATCATATCGCACAATGCTTTTTCGGGAGATGCAATAAGGAAAATATATTTATCCTGAACCATTTGTTGAGATACACCTATTGGATAATACTTGTGAGGAACTGATATATACTCAAAATAACCAATGGAGTTTTCAAACTTCTTTGAGCGATTAACAGTCATGGAGCGCACAGTATATACTTGCTCGGGTATTAATCCATAGTAACGCAATGCACTCTCCATAGAAACGTACGATGGTCCGTAAATATGATTTGCTATCAATTCAACAGACAACAACTGCTTGCTAAAATCAGGTGAAACCACATAATATCCCCTTTTCAATCGAATTAGCTTACCCTCTTGCTCAAGTGCAGCTATTTTATTTCTAGGAAAGCTATAATTTGAGTAAACTGAGCGTAAAACACCATAATCCACAGGAACTATCCCAAATTGTTCAAGTTTTTCCATATCCTCAACTTAATTACTATGCAAATATAGTGTTTTTTGCATAGATAGTTGAAAAAAATCAGAATAAGTGTGCAAAAATTGATATTTTACATACTTATTCTAATCTCCCTACCTCTGAACCATCAGATACTCTTCAACAAACTCGCCCGTGAGGTAATCAAACACCACAGTTTTTAGATTATTTGGCACCGAAAGCATAACATCAATTGTTTACGGCAGCAACTCATATTCAGAGTTGATAGCCACCAAGCTGTTATCATCCATCGTGAAGCCATATATCTTGTTAAAGCCATAAATTTTATTGTCATTAAACACATTGATTTTTCTGACACGCTGAATTATTGACTCATCCACTGTTTTCAATTTGTTCAACACACCCTCAGGTACAGCCATAATCAATCGAGAGGCAATTATCCTTTGAGGAGCCGTGCTCTCTTCCTGAACAT
>CAZHWC010000183.1:0-1025 GCA_964535975.1 uncultured Proteiniphilum sp.
CAGAAACTGTAGTATATATTAGAAGCGAGCTAAAAGAGCATGAGCGTATTTATCGCATAAAGAAAGGTATGCGTCAGGGCAGGAAAGAGCGCGAAAGATTAAAAAGCATTGCTGCTCAGGAGGCTGATAATCAGTCTGATGTGCAATCTGGTGCGCAGTCTAACGGGCATCCTGCTGAAAAAGCGGTGAAAGAAGTGGTTGATACGACTAAACTGCAAGTAGTAGTCAAAAACAATGATGAGGCAGTTGGTCAAACTAAATCTCAGATGGTTGCACAAACTAAGGTTGAGGATGGTGTGAAACCTCAGAATCAGGTCAAAGCTAAGCAGTCTGCCGTGCAGCTAAAACCGCAGGAAGCAAAGCAAACGGCAAAAGATGTGGTTGCTTCAGCTCAATTACAATCGGTGGCGCAAACTAAGGCGGAGGAAGTTGTGAATACACAGACTATTCAGAAAACTACCCCAGATAAGCCGCAAATAAATGCGACTCCTCATTCTGGTGTGCGGAATAATACGGATGCTTCCTTGCAAGCAATTACAGAGACTTCTTTGCAATCAAAATCGAACAACTCTTCAGATTCAAATACGGATTCTTCTTCACAAACAGGAGCTCCCGGCTGATAATTCACACGTTCATTTCTGTCCATTTCCAAAGATTGAACTCTTTAGAGATGATCATTTTTTTGCCGTATTGTGGTTGAATACGAAACATATTTTTGATTGGGAATTCTAATACATATTGCAATATCAAGCGTATTATTCCGGAGTGAGTAACGATTAGAATTTTATCGTTTTCGTGTTTCTTCTGAATTTCTTCCATAAAGTCTTTAACACGGGCTTGTAGTGATAATAAGCTTTCGCCATTTGGTGGCGTTACGCTAACAAAATCTTTGTACCAAGGATCAATTTGTTCGGGTGGAATTTCGTCCCAAGCTTGCATTTCCCAATCACCAAAATCAAACTCGGCAATTCTTTGGTCTGTTATAAAATTGAATCCAAAATGGGATGCCAATTGTCTGCATCTTT
>CAZHWC010000184.1:0-1015 GCA_964535975.1 uncultured Proteiniphilum sp.
AAACTATTCAACTGTAGATTTTTTCCTCATTATTTAAATAAATAGTTCAGTTTTACTTGTCATTTTGGTTCAAATTTATATATTTGTGCAATACAAGATATTATAATTAAAACTAAGATAACTATGGCTAACTACAAAATTGAAGAAATTGAAGGCATCGGTCCGGTAATGGGCGAAAAGCTTAGAGAAGCAGGTGTTAACACAACCGACAAACTGCTTGAGAGCACACAAACACCAAAGCAGCGCAAAGAGCTTGCCGAAGCTACAGGCATCTCACCAAAATTGATTTTAAGATTTGCAAATATGGCAGACCTTTTTAGAATTAACGGAGTGGGGCAAGAGTATGCGGAGTTGCTGGAAGCAGCCGGTGTTGATACCGTTCCCGAACTTGCACAACGCAGTGCCGAAAACTTAACCGCCAAAATGGAAGAAGTAAATGAGGAGAAAAAACTTGTCAAAAGAACTCCTTCACTTGCAAGCGTTGAAAAGTGGGTTGAAGAGGCAAAATCTCTTCCAAGAGTACTTACTTACTAATTAGAATTTTTATCATACTCTTATACTTTAAAGGTTAGATATAAATTGATTTTATAAAACTGTTTCTGAATTAAAAAGGTGAGCTGATGCTCACCTTTTTTATTGATATATTTTGTTCCGTCCTTGTTCTCAGAATGATTTTAAGTAATAAAAAAAGAGAATCTCATTTGATTCCCTTCCTAGTTGCGGAGGCAGGACTTGAACCTACGACCTTTGGGTTATGAGCCCAACGAGCTACCAACTGCTCCACTCCGCGATGTTTTCTTATTTTGTGAGTGCAAAGGTATGGCATTTTTTATTACAATCCAAATATATTGCAAACTAATTTCAAATTATTTTTCACGAGCCCCAAATTACGAGCGCATTTGGCTATAAAACCAATCTGACCAATAATAACATACCTCATGTTTTAGTATTATCTTTTTATGTTGTATTTTTGAAATAAAAATTTAAAAATGTCTGATAGTCTTGTAATTATTCC